>CAJTVA010000100.1 GCA_910579585.1 uncultured Christensenella sp. | reverse complement strand
GGCTATAATCAGTCTATAAGTCCGTTTCGGGTTTATTCAAGGAGTTTCAATGATTGCGGTAGATTGGGTCTTGCTGGGCTTGGTCGTCGGCGGGCTTGCGCTAGGCTCGCTGTTCGGGTTCGGCGGAATTTTCAAATTTTTCACCACGGGAGTTTTCGGTATAATAATATCGGTCGTGGTGTGCTTTCTTATCGGTTCGGCTTTTTACGGCACGTTCGAGCCGCTACTTGATAAATTGCAGGAAGCTATTGTCGCCAACGACAATTGGTTCTGCGCGTTTATCGGCAAGCTTAATATTCAGGTCATACTGTACTACGTCATTATGTTCGTTATCGTATGGCTTCTGAGGTTTATCGTAGTAAAAATAATCAAGTCTATATCTCAGAGCGAAAGCAAAGGGATAAAGATAGCAAACAGATTGCTCGGCGCAATATTTTTGGTTGCGATACTGCTTCTTGTCTGCTTCTTCATATTCTTCATAATAGGTTGGGTCGGCGGAGAAACGGCTGATAATTTCAGAGAATACCTCGCAGGCGGCGCGTTGCGGCTTGACAGGCTGTTCGACTTCCTTAGCCCTAAAACCGAATCCCCCACGGCGATATTGATTAATTCGGTACTGTAAAATTTATGCGCAAAGGCAATTTATCCCGCCCTTGCGCATATTTTTATATTATGGAAGTTACTTTTTCCGCTTTAAAACAAAAGGACGTAATAAATATAACCGACGGCAAAAATATGGGAAAGGTCTGCGATTTGACGTTTACTTTTCCCGAAAATAACGTATGCGGTTTTACCGTTACGGGTTGTAAAGGTTTCAGATTTTCGAAACAGGAAGTCTTTATACAGATACAAAACGTAGTCAAAATCGGAAAAGACGCCGTGCTTGTAAACCTCGGCGACAAGGGCGACCCTCCGCCGAAACCGCCCAAACCGCCGAAGCGACCCGACGATAACGGCTTTCCGCCGTGCCCGCCGAATAACTGCCCACCGCCGTGTCCTCCGAACAACTGTCCGCCCCCGCGCGACAGAAGAAGTTACGACGAGTACGAATAACAAACCCGCCCGCGCACTTTGTGC
>CAJTVA010000099.1 GCA_910579585.1 uncultured Christensenella sp. | reverse complement strand
CCGCGGGCGGGAGTTATTACAGTATTTCAGAAATCCTGTCCGAAAGAATGGCGAACTGTTCGGGCGAAAGCGTTTCGCCGCGTGCTTTCAGGTCGATTCCGCAGTCGTTTAAAACCGACTGCGCCACCGCCCGCGTAAGTCCGAAAGCGTTCACAAGATTGTTTTCAAGCGTCTTTCTGCGCGACGAAAACGCCGCGTGGACGGTTTTTTTGTATAGCGCAGGGTCTTTTACGAGCAAGCGTCCGTCCTCAATCGTCAGTTTTACGACAGCACTGTCAACGTTGGGGCGGGGAGTAAACATAGTGCGCGGCACCCGCTTGACGGTTTCGGCGGAAGCCCTAAGCGCAATTACCGCGGTTATAGCGCCGTAATCGGCAGTATTTTCTTTTGCGCAAAGCCGCAAAGCGACCTCTTCCTGCACCATCACGGTTATACTTTTTACCAGCTTGCCCTCGTCCAAAAGCTTCATTATAAGCGGAGTCGTTACGTAATAAGGTAGGTTCGCAACCACGCAGTACTCGCCAGTTTCCCTTTCCAGTTCGGTTAAATTCACCTTTAAAAAGTCTTTGAAGATAACCTCCGCGTTCTCGACGCCCGCAAGGGTTTGGGCAAGAACGGGTTTTAAAGTTTGGTCGACTTCGAACGAAATAACCTTTTTGGCGCGCTCGGAAAGCGCCTTTGTGAGCGTGCCCGCGCCGCAACCTATTTCCAATACGGTATCGCCCGCGCCCACGCCCGCCTGCGCGACAATACTGTTAAGCAGGTTTTTATCGGTGATAAAGTTCTGACCGAACTTCTTTTTGAACCCGAAGCCGCACTCTGAAAGTACGGTCTTTAAATCTTTTTCCATAATTTAGATAACCTTAAAAAGTATAAAGTTATTATATCAGCAAAAACTGAGAATGTAAACGGTTTTATTTCCGTTTGTAAACTTAAGATAAAGAAGTCCTTGCGGGGAAAACCGCAAGGACTTTGACTTTTAAGTACGTTTAACAGTACCGCCCGCACGTAGAATGAGTACGCGCGGGCGGGTTGGGTTTTAAATTATCCGTAGCCCGAAAGCAGGCGGTTTGAAATTTATAAGAACCACATTATTTCATTTTAAACCGAGGATGCACTACTTGCGTCTTTCGGGCT
>CAJTVA010000098.1 GCA_910579585.1 uncultured Christensenella sp. | reverse complement strand
GCTTTCTTTATTTGAGCTTAATTTTTTTGAAAACTTTATTTAGAAATTCAGTTAAAGGGTTATCCTTCACTTCCTCTATCATTCCGCTGTCGGCAGCGATAGTTAAATCTCGGTCGATAGGAAGTTTTGCAACGTTGGGTATGCTGTACTCCATTGCAATCGCGTCGACTTTGCTTTCGCCGAAAACGGGAATTTTCCTGCCGCAGTCAGGGCATTTGATATAGCTCATATTTTCGACAATACCTAAAATGGGTACGTTCATCATCTGCGCCATATTCACGGCTTTCTGCACAATCATCCCCACCAAATCCTGCGGAGTGGTGACTATGATTATTCCGTCGATGGGAATGCTTTGAAACACCGTGAGGGGCACATCGCCCGTACCGGGAGGCATATCGATAAACATTATGTCTACGCCCGTCCATATGACGTCCGTCCAGAACTGCAATACCGTACCCGATATAAGCGAACCGCGCCAAACGACGGGTTCCGCCTCGTTTTCCAAAAGCACGTTCATAGACATTATCTGTACTCCGCCGTCCGAAACTACGGGAAGTATGCCGTTATCCGAGCCCATTGCGCGCTTGTCCACGCCGAACATTCGGGGTATCGACGGACCTGTAATATCCGCGTCCATTACGGCGGTCACTTTGCCCGAATTTTGCGCCGCCGTCGCCAAAAGCGCACTGGTCATTGACTTACCTACGCCGCCCTTGCCCGAGACAACCGCAATTACTTTTTTAATATCGCTCATCTCGTGGGGCTTTTTAATTAAACTTTCTTTTTTGCGCGAAGAGCACCCGCCCTCGCCGCAAGAAGAACAGTCGTGTGAACAGTTCGATGCCATTTTTTCACCTTCTTATAAATTGGTTTTATTTTAGAGTATTGGCAAAATAAAGTCAAGCTAATACTTATATTTTGCTTGCAAATCGGTAAATTATCTGTTAAAATGTTTCCACTGTGCTAAGTGGGGAGTTTGCGGTGCCCTGAACCTGCAATCCGCAATAGCAGGACCGAACGTCTTTCTCGACGAAATAAGTGGAAAGCCGCGCTTTGTAAGGAGTGTTGATACCAAGGTCTTATGCAACCGACCGCTGCGAACCGTGTCAGGATAGGGATATAGCAGCACTAAACAGTTCCGTCGGTGTGCCATAAGGTAGCTTTGGAGTAGCCACCTGCAAAGTTTACGTTTCGGCTTATTTCGGCAAAAAAGACTGCACAGCT
>CAJTVA010000097.1 GCA_910579585.1 uncultured Christensenella sp. | reverse complement strand
TCCGCGGGCGGCTTACGGTTTAGTCCTCTAAACCTAATAAGTAGTCGGTTGATACTCCTAAATATTTAGCAATTGCAACAACCATTTCCAATGGGGGTTGATTTGTATTGCTAAGCCACTCTGACATAGTTGACTTGCTGACATTAAGGTCTTCACATAAGTTTTTTTGCATTTTGCCTTGAATTTTTAATTCTTGTTTAACTCTTATTCCGAAAATTTCCATACTAACCTTGCTTTTTCTAGTTCATATTTTACGAACTGAGCAGTGAAAACGTTTGACAGTTCTTAAAACACGAACTATAATATAATTATGGAACAAGAAAAGAGATGTGAAAACTGCAAGTATTTTTTAGTACACTATATTAAAGGTAAAATCTCGTTTAACAAATTGTTCGAAGGGCATTGCACAAATGGCGAAATTCCGTGGAAAATCAGAAAAAATGACGTTCAGGATAAGCACTGTTGTGAAAAATGGGAAAGTAACGAGTTTGTTAAAACAAAAAGAAAAGAAAGCATTATAAGGGTGATTACGGATATGCGGAGTACACTTCTTAAAATCGAAGAACTTTTATCCGACGAATCGTGATTTTAGTTGGATATATAACCGCCCGCGGACGAAAAGTCCGCGGGCGGTTTTTTTTATTTTTTGGCAGAAATGTAATTAACGTAATTCAAAGCTTCTTCCGTCTGCTTTTTAGAAAGCTTCGAATACAGGCTTAACCATAATTTTTCGTCCTCGGTAAGCTCGCGCATAACGTTGACGTTTCCCAAATCGTCCTCCCGACCGAGAAGATAGTCGGTGGTGCACTCGAAAACGTCGGCAAGCGCGCAGATGAACTTCGCCGACGGCTCGACCGTGCCCGCTTCCCAGAAGTTAACCGCCTTGTTGCTTGCCCCTATCAGCTTAGCCAAAGCGCGCTGGCTTATATTTTTTTCTTCCCTTAATTGACGTATCCTGTACATAATAGCCTCTTTTTCGTCTATTATAGGGAAAATTTTACACAAACCCGCTTGACATTTACCTTTATTACGCATATAATTATTGTGATGTGTAAAATAATTCACATAAATACATAAAGGGAGTATTTACAATGAAAAAGGTATTGGCAGCAATCGTATCTTCGTTGGCAATAGTTGCGCTTTGCGTTTGCTTCGCGGCTTGCTCGACGAGCATTACGGGCACGTGGAAGTTTTCCAAGGCGTCGGGCAACGCCGGCGGGGTAGAGATTAACTATAACGTAGGCGACGAAATTACGCCGGGCGTTAAAATCACCGAGGACTTCGTGGTTCTGACCATTAACGAGGACAACACGTTTGAAATGAAGATGGCTATGATGGGCGACGAGTCTTTCACCGGCGAATGGAAGGAAGAGGGCGGCAAGTACTATCTTACCGTTGATGGCGAAAGCGTAGAAATGACTCTTAGCGGAAGCACGCTTTCTTTCGAGCAGGAAGGAATGAAGCTGGAACTTAAAAAATAATTACACAGTACAG
>CAJTVA010000096.1 GCA_910579585.1 uncultured Christensenella sp. | reverse complement strand
CCCGCCGCGATATTAATAGTCTGTAATCCCCAAAAGATAATCGCTGCTTACGTCGAAAATTTTCGCGATTTTAACGAGAGTTTCCAAACTCGGTTCACCGTTTCCGTATTCGTACCGAGAATACGATTGCTGTTTTATATTAAGCTTTTCAGCAATTTGCTGTTGGGTATAGCAAGACGAAACTCTGAGCTCTTTTAATCTCTCTGAAAAAATTTTCATAATATTATTGACAGTTTACAGTTTTTTGCTGTAAAATAGTCTTGTGTACAGCATTTTGCTGTTAAGGCATAACTATTTACAGGAGAAAACTATGGATACGAAAGAGCAGGTATTAGACAATCTTTACGCACTGCGCGCGGGGCTGTCGGTTATATCGCAGGAGTACGACAAAGTACGGGCAATAGAGGAGGAGTGCGGAGAAAAGCTATCAAATAACGCCGAAAGTTTACAGGTAGCGTTTATCGAGAGTAAGAATGGAAGTTATCCCGAACTGGAAAAATTGCAACAGCGTTACGAATACGATAAGGACATACTGAAAAAACTAGATGAAGAAGAGAAAAACGACGCAAGCGATAACGAACCTTTCGACCCCAAAAAGTGGATGGCTAAACGCACTAAGCAAAAAGAAATTATAGATAAGAATAATAAAAAAGCGTATACTGCATACGCTCATTGGCTTTCCTTAGAGGAGAGCGACGGTTATTTTAACCGCCTTATCGAGAGCGCAAGAAGCAGAAAAAACAGCGTTGCGGCAGGCGACGACACAACTACTTCGGGTTTTAGCTATAAGAGAGAGGGCAGACGCTCCACCGTGCTTGCTACCGTGTTTTTAATACTTGCCGCTATTCTGGCAACCGTTATTGCAATAGGGTTCGCTACTATTGACTCAATTGAAAACGAAATAGGTATCGCTGTATTCGTGATAATACTATTCGCAGTATTTTTTATACTCGGCGTTGTTTATTTAAGTAAATCTAAGCATTACAAACGTCGACACGCAGGCGCGGTAAATAAAAAGGACGCGGAAGTGCAGGCAGTGCAATCGATGCTGGATAAATTGCCCGAAGTAAGAGCCGCCGCGCAGGCGATATTAAAGGAAAAGGATGAAAAGATAGCGCCGATTAAAGAAAGTTGTAACGAGTTTTATATGGCGCTTAAAAAACAGTTTTCGCACATATTGGACGAAAGAGATTGGCAAAACTTAGACCTTGTGGTTTACGAGCTGGAAACCCGCCGCGCCGACAATATAAAAGAAGCGTTGCAACTAGTCGACAGGGAATTGCAGACCGAAAGAATTCAGCAGACGATAGCATTGGCGACCGAACAAATCTGTTACGAAATACGGCGCGGGTTTGCGGAACTTAAAACGACGATTATAGAGTGTTGCAGGGTAATTTCCGCTCAGCTTGAGGCTGTAAGCTTGCAACTAGGCGAGATAAGCGGACAGCTTTCGGAGCTTTGCGACGGAGTGAATATGTCGAACGCATTGCAGGCAAAGGCGAACGTAACGAGCGCCCGACTTTTAAGCGACGTGCACGCTATAAGATATTATCAATAAACTATAAAGCCCGCCCGCGCTGT
>CAJTVA010000095.1 GCA_910579585.1 uncultured Christensenella sp. | reverse complement strand
GCTTATTTTGCTTTACTTTCCTTTCGGCTTTTGTTATAATATGCGTATGAAAATTGCCGACGACTGGAAAGATTATAAAATAATTGCCACTTCCGACGGAATGAAGCTTGAAAATTGGAAAGGAGTCGTACTTCTGCGCCCCGACCCGCAGGTTATATGGAGCGGGCGCGATTTGTATTCTTACCCGAACGTAAACGCCGTATACCACCGCAGCGAAAAGGGCGGAGGCGCGTGGGAAAAGAAAAAAGATTTTCCTGCGGAGTGGACTGTTTCATACCGCGGTTTGACGTTCAAAATCAAGCCTATGGGCTTTAAGCATACGGGGCTTTTCCCCGAACAGGCTGTCAACTGGAACGAGCTTAACCGCCTCATATGTGCCGCCCAATCGCAAAACGAGGGGCGGGAGATAAAGGTTTTGAACCTCTTTGCATACACGGGCGCGGCGTCGGTTGCGTGCGCTAAGGCGGGCGCAAAAGTCACCCACGTCGACGCGGCGAAAGGTATGGTCGAGCGCGCGGGCGAAAACGCTAGGCTTTCGGGCGTGGAAAGCGGAATAAGATACATAGTCGACGACTGTATGAAGTTCGTTCAACGCGAAATCCGCCGCGGGAACAGGTACGACGGAATTATTATGGACCCGCCCAGTTACGGCAGGGGTCCGGGCGGAGAGATGTGGAAGATTGAGCGCGACCTGTTCGGATTCGTAAAATCCTGCGCGCAAATTCTTTCGGATAAGCCCGTGTTTTTCCTAATCAACAGCTACACGACGGGCTTGCAACCCGCGGTTTTAAAAAACATTCTGACGCTTGCTTTAAAAGATTATAAAGGCGAAACCGAAGCTTACGAAGTAGGCATCGCCACCGAAGAGGGTATACCCTTGCCGTGCGGCGCAAGCGGAATTTTCAGGGGAGACGGATATGGACAAAAGTGAACTTGTAATTTTGTACGAAGATAACCACGTCATCGTGGTTTTGAAGCCGCAGATGGTGGCTTGTTGCCCCGACGAAAGCGGGGACTATAACCTATTAGACTGCATAAAGGACTATATTAAAACTACATACAACAAGCCCGGCAACGTGTTTTTAGGGCTCGTGCACAGGCTTGACAGACCTACCGGCGGGGTTATGGTTTTCGCCAAAACCTCCAAAGCCGCAGCGCGACTTTCCGAGCAAATGAAAAACGGCGGGTTCGAGAAAAAGTATTTCGCCGTCCTTTGCGGCGCGCCGTCTAAAAAGAAAGCCGTGCTTGAAAATTATCTCAGAAAAAACAGCATAAACAATACCGTTTACGTGTGCACTCAGACCGAGGAAGGCGCGAAGTTCGCTTCCCTCGAATACGAGATAAAGGAAGAAAAAGCGGGGCTTTCGCTCGCCAAAATCACCTTGCACACGGGCAGAACTCACCAGATAAGGGTTCAGACCTCGGCGATAAACTGCCCTGTTTACGGCGATATGCGCTACGGCGGCGAAAAGGCGGTAAAAGGCAAACTTGCACTTTGGGCGTACAGTTTAAGGTTTAAACACCCCACCACGGGCGAAAGTATGAAGTTCCTTATCGAACCGCCCAAGGACGATATGCCTTGGAAGCTTTTCGATTTTAATTGCGATTAACGTC
>CAJTVA010000094.1 GCA_910579585.1 uncultured Christensenella sp. | reverse complement strand
TCTCACTAGGCTACAAGTAGCCTAATTCGTCCACGAAAAAAAGTACAGAAAAGGCACAGCTTAACGCTATGCCTAAACCTTTTTATTTGCGTTTTATTAAATTCCTTATGGGAATTACCCTAAATTGCGCGGGCGCTTTAATTTGCAAAATTTATTAAGTTATTCGAACGCAACTCGACGCAGTATTACAAGACTTTTATGCGTTTACTTACAGAACGCAAGGCAAGCCTGATACAAAGCGTAAATATCAGCCTTGGATATAAGCTCGTAAGGCGCGTGCATAGAAAGAACGGGCACTCCTACGTCCACCGTGTCTATGCCGAGGTTGGATATGAACTGCGCCACGGTGCCGCCGCCGCCGATATCGATTGCGCCGAGCTCGCCCGTCTGCCAATATACTCCGTTATCCTCGAAAATGTCGCGAATCCAGCCCATAAATTCGGCGGAAGCGTCGTTCGTGGACGACTTGCCACGCGCGCCCGTGTACTTGGAAACCGCCGCACCGCAGTTGATAAACGTAGTGTTACGCTTTTCGAAAGCCGAAGCGTACGCGGGGTCGTAAGCCGCGGTAACGTCCGCGGAAATGCACTTGGAATTATATCTGACCTCGATAGGGTTGACCTTGAAAGAATTCGCAATCGTATCGATAACGTCAGAAATTACTTTGGACTGCATACCCGTGTTGCCGACGCTGCCAATCTCTTCTTTGTCCGCAAACACGGCTATAACCGTGTGCGCGCTGTCGCAGTCGAAAATTGCTTTCATTTCGGGATAAGCGCAAACCTTGTCGTCGTGACCGTACGCGGCTATCAATGCGCTGTCGAAGCCTACGTCGCGAGCCTTGCCTGCGGGAACGAAGCAAAGCTCCGAGCACTGCAAATCCACTTCCGTCAAGCCGTATTTTTTGTTTAAAAGGTTCAAAACCGCGCTCTTTACGGCGTCCTTTTTATCCTCGTCCTCACCGACTTCGGGCAACCCGCCGACAACCGCGTTAAGGCTTTCGCCCTCAATTGCCTTGGAAAGGGGTTTCGCGCTCTGCTCCGCCGCAAGGTGGGGAAGAAGGTCGGTGATATAGAATACGGGGTCGCCCTCGTCCTCGCCGACGCAGATTTCCACGCGCTTGCCGCCGCGGAGAACGACGACGCCGTGCAACGCAAGGGGAATCGCCGTCCACTGGTATTTTTTGATACCGCCGTAATAGTGGGTTTTAAAGTAGCACAAACCCGACTCCTCGTACATAGGGTTGGGCTTTAAATCGAGTCGGGGCGAATCGACGTGCGCAACCATAATTCTTATGCCGTCCTTGGAAACGTCCTCGGTGCCGACTTTGATTAAAAATACGTTTTTGTGTCTGTTAATGAAGTAACGCTTATCGCCCGCTTTCAGCTTTTCGGAGAACGAAAAAGGCTTAAAGCCGTTCTCTTCGGCAAGTTTCTGCGCCGTGACGGACGCGTCGCGCTCGGTCTTGGAGTTATCTAAAAAGGTCTTGTAGCCCGCGGCGAAGTCGTAAATTTCTTCAAGCTTTTTGCCGTCGGCTTCCTCGTATACGTTTTTGCGTTTATATTTCAAATCCATAGGTATTCTCCTTTTTGTTTTTCCGACTTTTATTATAGCTTCGGAGCTTTTAATTGTCAAGTATAATTAAGGCGCCCGCGC
>CAJTVA010000093.1 GCA_910579585.1 uncultured Christensenella sp. | reverse complement strand
GCGCCCGCAGTTGAGCCGACAGGCGAAAGCGGCAACAATTGGTGGTGGATAGTGTTGATAGTCGTTGCGGCGCTTGCAATGGTCTTCGCGATATGCGCGCTGATACTGGCAAACAAGAGGAAGGCGGTTGCCGCGAACGACGAGGACGGGTTCTACGACGACGTAACCGACGAAGATTTATATTAATTGTTGGCAACCCCCGCAAGGGGCACCAAACCGTAGCCCGAAAGACGCAAGTAGTGCATCCTCGGTTTAAAATGAAATAATGTGGTTCTTATAAATTTCAAACCGCCTGCTTTCGGGCTACAGTGAAGCCGCCGAGCGCTTATGCGCTCGGCGGCAATTTTCTTTTCATTACGTCTTACAAAGAATTACGGGCAATTTCAGTATTGCCAAACGGGTGCGTGTGTGATATAATCGGAATATGAAAATAGGCATTTCGACGGCAAGTCTTTTTAAAACGTGCGAAACGGAGGACGCTTTCTCTATAATAAAGGACGCGTGCGCGGATACTTGCGAAGTTTATCTCGGTACTTTTTACGAGTATCGACCCGAGTTTGCAAAAAAATTCGCCGAACGCGCGGCGGGGCTTGAGGTGAACTCGGTACACGTCAATCCGCTGAACTTCGAGCCGCAGCTTTTCTTCCGCGGGCGGAGGGAACGGGGCGACGGGTTTTACTGGCTTGACCAGATTTTGCGCTCTGCACAACTTTTCGGCGCGAAAAATTATACCTTTCACGGAGCTTTGAGGAAAGAGGACGGCAAAGAAGATTTCGATTATATCGCCGAACGGATACGCGAGGTCGCCGATTTTTGTGCGCGGTACGGGGTGCAACTCTGTCTTGAAAACGTGCGGTGGGGGCTTTATAACAGACCATCGGTCTTTGCAGAACTGAAACGGCGCTGCAATAATATTGCTGGAGTTTTCAATATAAAGCAGGCGAGGAAGTCGGGATATCCCTATCAGATGTATATTAAGGATATGGCGGGCGCGATTTCGCACTGTCATATTTCGGACGTGGACGAAAACGGCAAAACCTGCCTGCCCGGGGAAGGGGTTTACAATTTTAAAGAAATTTTTTCAAGGCTGAAAGACGCGGGGTTCGACGGGGCGGCGATTATCGAGTGCGAGAACTTCGGCGAGCCGTCCGAACTGAAACGAGCGGTGGAATTCTTAAAAGAACTGAATGATAAAATCTGAATAACAAAAAGCGCACCGCGTAGTTACCGTAGTTTCCACAAGGAATTATAGGTAAAAGGGATATCAAGGGAAAGTGAAGTGCGTAATGAATATAAAGGATATAAAAATCGAACATTACTATAAAAACATCACGGTGAACGTTCTTTGTATTACGATTACTATGATATCGCAGTGTTGACAAAAGCGTGACGGCAATATATATAATATGGAATATAGTAAGCAATATAAAAAAGGAAAGCAGGGCTTTCCTTTTTTTGTTAAAAAATTATAAAAATATTTTATAAAAACGCTTGACTTAATTGCTTTACTTTGATAAGATATAAAAGCTGTTGGTTTAGACAGCGATGTTTTTCTTTTGAAAAACCACCGATTTTTTCGGTGATGCGAAGTTTGACAACTGCATAGAGAAGAAGAATAGAAGTACAAAAAAGGCAATAAGATTAATTGGTTAATACGAATAAGTAGGCAATTTTGCAAGCTTAAGAACTG
>CAJTVA010000092.1 GCA_910579585.1 uncultured Christensenella sp. | reverse complement strand
TGTCTGCGAAGAAGAACATACTAGGCGCTATGCCGCTATTATAACTGCTATATCCCGTCGTGAACGCGCCCGAAGTCTGCATCGTGATTCCTATCTTCGCGCCTGATAATAAGCCTGTTACGTTAATCGTTTTATATGTAGGCAGGTATACGTTGTTCGTAGCCGTGCCTAACTTATTTTCCGTTATCTGAACTGAACCATTAAGTTGAAATGTGGAACCTGCCAAATAAATACCACCGCCCAAATTTGTTGCGGTATTGCCTGTAATAGAGCCGCCTGTCATTGTGAAATCAGTGTTATATCTACAATATACGCCGCCGCCATACTGTGCAGAATTGCCTGAAATAATACCGTCATTCATTATAAACCGATATCCATTGTATACACCGCCGCTTTCAACGTCTGCCGTATTAGCAGAAATGGTACCGCCCGTCATTGTGAAATTGCCGAATGAACATATTCCTGCACCCATATGGGCTGAATTGTTTATTACTTTGCCGCCGTTCATTACGATTTCACCACCAATAGCACTGTGAACTCCTCCACCGTTCTGAGGTGTGCTATTATTTGAAATGGTGCCGTTGTTTAATTCAAAATAACCTCCCTTCAATATGCTTACTCCTGCGCCCTCGTAAGCTCTTGTAACGTTATCCGAAATGGTACCGCCAGACATCTTAAATATACCTGAACACAAAATGCCACCGCCTGCGCCACTAGAATTATTCGAAATTGTTCCTCCTGTCATTGTCATTGTAGTCTGAGAGTTCACTAAACATACTCCGCCGCCCCTGTTTGTTGACGTGTTGTCGCTAATTGTACCGCCGTTCATTATCAGCCAACCGTCCAGATTGACATAAACCCCGCCGCCTGCGCCAACCGTTGCCTTATTTTGGGTAATAGCACCGTCGTTAATAGTAATTTTTGAATTCCAACCGCCTATTCCGCCCTCGCTATCGGCTTCGTTTTCGCTAATTTCACCCCCGTTCATTGTGAAGTAGGAACCGTTAATATATATACCGCCGCAAGTGGCATTACTATCTGTGGAGCCCTCGGTTTTATGACTAGTATTTTTAGTAATCTTACCGCCATTCATAGTAAAGTGCGCAATCGATTCAAGCAAAATTCCGCCGCCTTGGCTACCAGTTTTTCTGCCAGTAGCGCGGTTGCTATCTATTAAAGCGCCGTCTTCCATTGTCAAGGTGCCTGCCCAAGTATAAATACCACCGCCTGATATTGCCGTATTACGACTAATCGTCCCGCCCAAAAGCTGAGCTGTACTTAAAAACGAAAGTCCGCCGCCATAATTCTCTGACACATTGCCTTCTTCATACGTATCGCCACCGATAACTCCGCCTGTCATTATGAAAGAATTTCTGCTACAAATACCTGCGCCACCACCGCCTATTGCTACGTTTTTTGAAATTTTGCCGCCGTGCATCTCGATTTTGCCGTTATAAGCAGCTATACCGCCACCATAGTTAGCAGTGTTTTCACTTATAACACCGCCGTTAATAACTACAATTAAAGAACCCGACACACCGCCGCCCCAAGCGTCGGTACAAGTGTTTTTTGTGATTGAGCCACCGTTCATAACTAAGGTTGCAACCGAAACCCCGCCACCGTCTAATTTTGAAGTGTTTTCGGTAATATCCCCCGAAGTTAAGGTTAAAGTTCCCGTAGATTTTTCGCAACCTATTCCTCCGCCGTAACCTATATTGTTACCGCCTGTAATTTTACCGGTAGTGCCACGAACTTCGAGATTTGCACTACCAAACATCTTAATTACTTCGCCGTCTGTAATTGCTTCCGTATTTTTTAGCCCGCGGTCAATTGTGAAAGTGCCAAGGTTAAGGACTATGTCAGACCCGTCGGGAATTGCTATGCGCCCGCTACTGAAACCCACGCCCGAGCCGAAAGAGGTTGTATATGTTTCGTCGGGTTGTGCCGTCCAATTTTCGGTGAGGGTGAAAGTTACTTGCTTGCCGTTGCCGTCTAAACTTTCTTGCACCGCCGAGTTCCAAGCCGCCGCTAAGCTTTCCGCATTTTGTGCGGATACTTCTTCGGACTGAGCCGAAACTTCGGTTTGAGTTTCCTCCGTCGGCGCCGCGTAAGCTGTTTCGCCGACCTGAATTTTCACTGCGAACGCTGCGAATACCGCGCACAGCAATACCGCAAAAAGCGTTATGAGTGAAACTGTTTTTGCATTGAT
>CAJTVA010000091.1 GCA_910579585.1 uncultured Christensenella sp. | reverse complement strand
ATAAGCGCGCACGGCAAAGCCGTGCGCGCCCGAACCGCCGCTAATATAAACCGCCGCAGCGCGACGTATAGACGGGGTTTATTACTTACTGTACGTATACAAAACGTTATACAAAGTCTTGTAATAGCTTCCCAGATAGTCCTTTGCGACCTGGTCGGACTCGTAAAGCGCCATTCTTTCGTCGGGGTCTTGTATAGACAGATAATAAGCTCTTACCGCGTTATACCTGTCTGTATAGGGCAGAGAATAATCGACGACGTAACCTGCGTCCTCCGCACCCGGCGGGGTTGCGGGAATGACGGGCTCGCCGAGTTCTATGCCGTATAAAAGCTGTTCTACAAGAATTGCCAGCTCGTACTCGTATTCAGCCTGAAGCTCTGCCCGCTTCTGTTCGAGAAGCGAACTCACTTTCATATCGTCCGTATAGATCAGTTTTTTAAACAGAGCCAGTTCTTTTTCCATTTTGTGCAAAAGCTCGTTTTTGTTCTTTTGCGCAGTCCTTAAAACCTGCATCTGAACGGCGGTGTAATGTTTAAGCTCTTCCTCGGTAACGTCGATTATATCAAACTCCACTTCTCACCTCCGCAACCGCGCAAATTTTGCTTATTTTACCGCTACCGTAGACGGTAATTTTGAAGCTTTTTCCGCGCATATTAGGGCGAAATTTACCGCGTACACCCCCGACTATGCGCGAAATAACGCCGTTCGACACTTCCACGCGCACTTCGTTTTCCGAATCGATTACGACCTCTTTCAAGACCTTTTTCCCGTCCGTGGAAAAGTCGATTTCCCCGCTGGTAAAAGCATACTCGCCGCCATCGTCAAGCGTGTATTCTTTACCGTCCGCGTACACGAAAGTCTTTCCCCCCGCGCACAAAGCTTCCGCCCCGACGTCGATAATATAGTCGACGTTAAGCGCGGTATCGACGGCGAGAACGGCGCGCCTTTTAAGCGTCTTGCTTTCGCCGCAAAGGTAATACTTTCCGTTGCCGCTGAAAACGGCGGCAGAGTCTTTCAGTTCCGCCGCAAGCGGCGTACCCGACTTTTCGGCTTTACTGCCGTCGTAGTAATACAGCCCGCCCTCGGTGTAGAAATATAGCTTATCTCCCGCGACGGCGACAGTGTTTTTGCAGATTTTCGGCAGGCGCTTATCGAAGTATGCAATCTTGAAATTTTCGGGGGTGCCGTACGCGGTCAGGAACGAAAGCCCGTATTCCCTTACCGCGACGATTTTGTCCTTATACACGATAAGGTTCAAAATCTCGCCTCCGCCGTTCTGCAACACGACCCAGCCCGCGCCCGAAATGCCTTCGGTCCAGTCCTCGATTCCGCCCTCGCCCGACCACTTGATTTTAAAGGGGTCGGAGTTGTCGATACCGAAAATTCTTCCGTTTTTCAAAACGCAACTTCTCACTGCCCCCTTGTATGGTCGCACCTGATTTGTCATACCGTTGATTTTTATGTACGAGGTATTACCGACGACGAAGGCGTTCGCGGTGCCGTCCTCGTTCAGTTCTAGCATAGAGTGCCTTGTCGCGGCTACGCGCTTGCCCTGAAACAGACTGCTGTCGGTCAGTGTAAAACAGACCATACCGTCCGAACTGCAATAGATATAGTTTTTAGTTGCCGCGGCGTAAAAGGCGACGGTTATGTTATTGAAAATCGCCTGCGGGTTCAGGGCTCGGTTAAGCCCGGGCACGAGCTTTCCGTCCCGAACGTAACAGCCAACGTTGAACGCGCCGTCTGTTTTAAGAACGTCAACGCTTTTAAGCTCGGTTTCGGGGAAAACCGCAGTCATCACACCCACCTCCTCGGCGGGAGTCTGAGCCCCGAAAGCCGCGTGCGCTGAACGTGCTCTATTTCGCCGCGATAGACGCTTTCCCAAACTGCGGAAAGCTTGGCTTCGCCGTCGATAAGACAGTATTCCGAAGCCGTACCCGCCGCAACAAGCCGCTCGTTCGAAAGCAGGGTTGAAAATTCACTTTCGCCGTTCAAGTCTTTTTTCACGGGGGCGAAGCCGTAACGGACGGTAATTTCACCGCTGTCGCAATTCAAACTTTTTTGACTTAACGAATATTTCACGTTTTTCTTGCCCGACTTGACGGAAATTATTTTAACGGGACGTTTCTGAAATATCCCAAACGGATACACTCCGCTTTGCGAAGTCATTTTCTCTTCCGTTTCCAGAGGAAGATAGCACCTTGCGAGCTCGTCCTCTACCGAGTTGAAGCAATACAAAAGCGTGTCAATAACCTCCGACTCTTCCGCGGTAAAGACTTCGGTTTCGCCGTTGTCGCCGTCCGCAGACCCGCCGCCCATGACCGCGCCCGCTTTAAGCTTTTCGGATACGTCCTCCCTGCCGATAAACCTCAGCGCGGTAATTATGATATCCTTTACTTTCATTTAACCTCCTT
>CAJTVA010000090.1 GCA_910579585.1 uncultured Christensenella sp. | reverse complement strand
TGCAATGCAACCCGCGCCGATTAATTATGCGTTATTATTTACTTTTTCATTGCTTCGATTTGTTTTGCAACTTCATCCTGCAAGTTCTCGCTCTTCTTCGCGATACCCTCGCCCATTTCAAAGCGTACGAAACGTACGACATTGAACTTGTTGCCGATAACAGCCGAAACTTTCTGGCTGTCGTCCTTTACGAACGGCTGGTCCAAAAGGCAGTTTTCGGAATAGAATTTGCCCATTTTGCCGTCGATAATCTTTTCGAGAATTTCCTTGGGCTTTTTCGCGTTCTTCGGGTCGTTCTGCATCTGGACAAGCATAATTTCCTTTTCCTTTGCAAGAACCTCCGCGGGAACTTCGCTTTCGTTCAGATAAGAGGGTCTGGAAGCCGCAATCTGCAAAGCTACGTCGTGCAAAGTTTCCTCTGAGCCAGCCTTGAAGTCGATAGCGTCGACCATAACGCCGACCTTGCCGCCCATATGGATATAAGTTTCGATTTTACCCTTAGTTTCGTAAATTTCGAAACGGCGGATAGAAATTTTCTCGCCGATAACCGCAGTTGCGTTGGTGATATAATCTTTAACGGTCGCCCCTTCGAGCGCGCACGCGTTCAAAGCGTCCACGTCCGCAGGCTTATTTTCCGCAATAACCTTTGCAACCGCGTCAACAATGCCGTGGAATTTTTCGCCGCGGGAAACGAAGTCGCTTTCGCAGTTGATTTCAACAAGCACGCCGACGCCGCTCTTTGCGCAAACGTAAGCGCCTACGACGCCCTCCGCCGCGATTCTTCCTTCCTTTTTAACCGCCTTAGCAATGCCGCGTTCACGGAGAAGCTCCGCCGCCTTTTCCATATCGCCGTCAGCGTCGGTCAAAGCCTTTTTGCAGTCCAACATACCCGCGCCGCTCTTATCGCGTAGCGCCATTACGTCCTTAGCTGTGAATGCCATAATACTCCTCCTTACTCAGCCTTTTCAGCGGTAGCTTCCGCTTTCTTTTTTCTGGTCGTCTTTTTGGGTTCTTCGGATTCGTCCTTTTCGACTTCTTCGGCAGCCGCAACTACTTCTTCGATAGAAGTAGGCTCGCCCTCGTCTACGGGCAGAACGGGGGTTTCGCCTTGGTTCGCCTCGATAACAGCGTTCGCGATTACGGAAGCAATGAGCTTAACCGCACGGATAGCGTCGTCGTTGCCGGGGATAACGTAGTCGATAAGGTCGGGGTCGCAGTTCGTATCGGTGATTGCAACGATGGGGATATTAAGCTTGCGCGCTTCTGCAACGGCAATATCCTCGATGTGGGGGTCGACTACGAACATAACGCCGGGAAGCTTGTTCATTTCGCGGATACCGCCGAGGTTGGTTACAAGCTTGCCGTACTCTTCTTTGAGTTTAGCAACTTCCTTTTTAGGAAGAAGGTCGAACTCGCCGTTTTGCTCCATTTTTTCTATTTTAACCATTCTGTCGATACGGGTGCGAATGGTCTTGAAGTTGGTCAGCGTGCCGCCGAGCCAACGCGAATTTACGTAATACATACCGCAGCGCTCCGCCTCTTCCTTAACGGCGTCCTGAGCCTGCTTTTTGGTGCCGACGAAAAGAACGGTTTTGCCCTCTTTAACGCTGTCGCAAACGTACTTGTACGCTTCCTCGATAAGGTCAACCGTAAGTTGCAAGTCGATAATATGAATATCGTTGCGCGCCGCATAGATGTACTTAGACATCTTGGGGTTCCATTTTCTCGTCTGGTGCCCGAAGTGTACGCCCGCTTCGAGCAGTTGTTTCATAGATATAACTGCCATAATTATTCCTCCGTTTTACCTCCCCGAAAGCGTGGTAGAAAGGCGCTTATTGCGGCATTGAAAGATTTACCGCCACGGAACGCCCACCTCTCGGGTGTGAATTTACAGCTTTGATATTTTAGCAAATAAAATTTTATTTGTAAAGCGTTTTTCTTTTATTATTCATTGCCGTCACACACTTTTTTACAAATTCATCCAAGTCTGAAAGTGTATAATGCCCCACAACTTCCAAGGTTGGTTCTTTGCCGTCACATATAGCTTTAATCTGCAACACTATATAAGCAAAGTTTACATTGTGTTTGTAAGCACGCCTTTTTGCCGTATGCGCACGTTTTTGCAACTTGAAATATTTACGTCGGTTTTTATCCCAAAATTCGGTCACTTTAATACTTCTTTCACTTTGTTCCCTTAAAGGAATATCGTAATCTGCTATGTATTCATAAAAAATCATAAGCGCAACGTCTATCGTTGATTTTTTCGTCTGACTTTTACTGCCCATAATTGCACCTCGTTAATTTTAATTATATGTGTATTGCACATATTAGTCAAGGGAAACATAACTTTACGTTGTAAAATTTCACTATGGATTTCGGACAAAGATTTCGCGATGCACGAAAAGAAAACGGTTATACTCAAAAGCAAATTGCCGATATGCTCGGAATTGAGCAATCTAATATAAGCGATTGGGAAAACAATATTTCCAGACCTGAATACGAAAATCTTATTGCGCTTGCAAAGATTTACGGTGAAACG
>CAJTVA010000089.1 GCA_910579585.1 uncultured Christensenella sp. | reverse complement strand
GTATGCCAGCGACGTTTTACCCGTACCCGACATACCTTGCAGTATTATAAGCTTCGTTACCGCGAGCGCGCCGATGAATCTTCTTATATCCTCTATATCGTAATAGAGTTTAAGCTTGCCTGCCGAAAAGTTACGGAACTCTTCGCATAGCTCTTTCAACGTTATTTTATCGTCGTAATCGGGGCGGACGTATTTTGCGTACTCTTTGTCTATTTCCGTAAGCATATAGAACCGCGACCCGCCAACGTTCTCTTCCACGTCCGTATCCGTGGGGGCGCCTGCCGCAGGCGCGTTATTATATACGGTAACGGTGTTAACGTTGGCAAGCGCAGGTGCGTCGAAGCTTCTTAACGGCTGTTTCTCGCCCTCCAACTTCTTAAAATCGACATCGAAATAAAGCGGGGTTATGAGGTCCGTGTTGTTGCGTTTTGTAAACGTGAGAATTATCAGTATGATAAGCAGTACGGGCAATAGCAGTAAAAATGCTAAAAACAGATATTTTATACCCGAAGAAAGGGCGGGAAAGTTGCCGTCGTAAACTCCGTACTGCCGCAAAAGCGCAAAAACGAGCAGGGCGAAAACACCGACTATCAAGATAATCAGCGCAACCGTCTTTGCTATTTTGTTTTTGCCGCTGCCGTTTTTCATAATCTGCCTTTATTTCTTTTTCGGCTTTTCCTGTTTAGCCCACAAAATCGTCTTTCTTATTTCCTTTTTGGTAAACTCCCACTGCGCTTTGAAGAACCTGTGGTAAGCCATATACTCTTCTTCAAGTTCGATAAATCTGTCGCGGGAGGTGTAGTCTGTACTCGGCGTAAGCTTGCCCTGTTGGGCGCGTATTCCGTCAAGCTCGCCGCGGATAAGCGCGTTTTCGTCGCGAAGCTTTTTCAGCTCGATACGCTGGGTATTTTCGAGCTTTTTAACGTCGTCGGCAAAGCCCGCTTCCACTGCTTTTATCTTTTCTTCGCACTCGTCTATGACGCGCTGTTTTTCTGCGTCGATGTCGTTCAACCGACGGTCGAGCTCCCTGCCCTTTTCGTCACACTCTTCAACCGTCTTTAAAAGCTGTCCGTTCAAGTCGGAAATTTGGTCCGTAAGCTCGTTAACGCGGATTTCGTGCTCGTCGATGGTTGCGGAAAGTTTGTCGGCGAACTCTGCCTTTAACTCTTCCTTTTCCCTGTCGTGCTCGGCGTTTAGTGCCGCAATATCCTCGATATACTTAGTATTCAGCTCAGAAATTTCGCGCTCTTTTTCGGCAACCGCGTCCTCTAAAACGGTGATTTGTCTGTTGAGCTCTTCCTTTTCGCGGTTTATTTCGTCAATCTTTAAATTGAGCTGTTCTACCTCCTGCCGTAACGAAATAAGCTCTTCGCCGTCCTTTTCGAGCCGACGGTTGCGCTCCTCCAACAAAAGCATATATTCTTCCATAGTTTTGTTGGATTCCAAGGCGCGCTTTTTAAGGCGCTTCAAACGCTGGACGGTCTTTTTCGCTTCCTCTTCTTTAAGGCGGCGTTCCTCGGCTTCGTACTCGGCTTCGAGTATGCTTTCTATATCGTTGCCAATTTTGTAGGCAAGAAAGGAAGAAAGATTTGCCGCTTCCGCGATTTCGTCCGCGACCTTTTCGGAAAACGGCGCGAAGTTGAACGTTACCTCTTCATAGTCAAAGCCCTGACCTTTGTACGACGCGATATAGTCGTAAAGGGCGAGCGCGTGCTTGAAGCTGTTGTTCATCTTTAAAACGTTGGTTTTAACTATCGGCGGCTTTATCATCGGAGATTTAGCCACCTGCAACATAAGGTCTGTGTTAAGCAATGCGTTGATTATGCTTTGACAGTCCTTTATGCGCTTTACAAGTTTGTTCGAATTTTCGTCGGGCAGGGGGAAGGGGTTATCCGTCCTCTCCTCGTAGACTTCGGTTTTTATCCTTAACGTGCGCTTTTTGGTTACGACTTCTTTCGAAATCGACATATCGCCGACGTATCTTCGGCGGAGGTTTTCTATCTTTTCAAGCCTGTACTCGATAAACTGCTTTATGTAGCTGAGCATCATAAAAAGAAAGCGATTTTCGTACACGGCGTAGTCCGAAAGCTTTTCGACCATATAAAGCTGGTCGGGCACGAGCAAATCGTCCTCGTTCTCGGGAACGTGGGTTATAAGGTCGCTGTGCTTTGCAAGGTGCTCTACGGAGTCTTTGGATATCTTTTTGACCTTTTCGATAGGCACGACTTCGCCGTTCGTCCTTATGAACTGCCGCTCTTCCGCGACAGCTTTTTCGACAAAGACAAGCCCTTCTTCGATGGCTTTTATCCAATCTTCCTCGATTTTACACAGATATTTAGTTGATTGAAGTCTGTCGCCGTCGGGGTTGGACTCCGCAAGGACGCGTCTGTCCTTTTCACAGCCCGTGTTGTCCGCAGTATGTTTGCGGTATCCTTTGAACGCGCGATAGTAAATATCTAAAAGTGACATAATTTCAAATTATATTTTCTATAACGCAGAGATGCGAGCAAGGCAAGGAGTGCGAGGAAAACCCGAAAGAGCTTACTAAGCGTAAGTGATTGAGGGTTGTCGCAGCACGACGCAGCATAACGACGCATATATGCGTTTTGTTTAGACGTTCTGTTCTATTAGCCTTATGGTTTCTTTGCAAAGGGGAAGTTTGTCTTCGCCGAAAAGTTCGTCTAGGTATGCGCACACTCCGTCCGCCATTTGTTTGACG
>CAJTVA010000088.1 GCA_910579585.1 uncultured Christensenella sp. | reverse complement strand
TGGCAAACAAGAGGAAGGCGGTTGCCGCGAACGACGAGGACGGGTTCTACGACGACGTAACCGACGAAGATTTATATTAATTGTTGGCAATCCCCGAAAGGGGTAACCAAACCGTAGCCCGAAAGACGCAAGTAGTGCATCCTCGGTTTAAAATGAAATAATGTGGTTCTTATAAATTTCAAACCGCCTGCTTTCGGGCTACGGATAATTTAAATCAGAAGCCGCCCGCGCGTACTTATTTACGCGCGGGCGGTATAATTTAAGTTGATTTTTTTCGTGCGGTATGGTAATATATGGTTATTAAATTCGGAGATAGCGTATGTCAAGCTTAAAATTAAGCAACGTAAACAAAGTTTATCCCTCGGGCGAAACTGCTTTATATGAAGTCAACCTCGAAGCCAATGATAAAGAATTTCTCGTAATTGTCGGCGCGGACGGCAGCGGCAAATCTTCGCTTCTGCGCGTTATCGCAGGGTTAGAGGACGCAACCTCGGGCGAAGTGTTTATCGACGACAAGGATATGTCCGACGTCGAGCCGAAAAACAGAGACGTAGCAATGGTTTTCCAAAGCAATACGCTGTACCCCTCGTTAAACGTTTACGACAATATGGCTTTCGGGTTAAGGCTTAGAAAGTCGCCCGAAGCGCTCGTGCAAGAACGCGTTAAAGTCGTTGCGAATATGCTCGGGCTGAATGATATTCTCTATAAAAAGCCCAAGGTGCTCACCGCGGCGATGAAACAGCGCGTGTCGGTCGCAAGGGCAATAGTGCGTGAGCCCAGGCTTTATCTTTTCGACGACCCCCTGTCGGGCTTGGACGAAAAGCTCAGGTCGGATATGCTTAACGTAATTTTGAACGTGCAGGCACGGCTTCAAGGCACTTTCGTCTACGCGACGAAAAACCTGCCCGAAGCTTTGACGATTGGCACTCGCCTTGTCGTAATGAAGGACGGCTTCGTTCAGCAAATCGATACCCCGTCAAACCTCTACGACTACCCCGCGAACACCTACGTCGCATTCTATATCGGCTCGCCGACGATAAACTTTTTGAAGAAAGTCAAAATCACCGCCGAGGGCGAAAAATACTACGCAGTAAGCGAGTTGGGTAAGTTCGAGCTCACCGCGGAAACCGTTTCCCGCTTCGGGAATATAAACGACTATGTAACTTCGGGCAAGTACGTAACTTTGGGTATTCGCCCCGAAGATACGGAAATCGGCGGACAAGCTCTTTCGGGCGCCGTTACGGAGGTTACTGACGGCGGCGACTATGCGGAAGTGGAGTTAACCCGCGATATAAGCTTTACCGTGCGCGCGAAAGACGGCTTGAAAAAGGGTGATAATGTCGGAATTTCCGTTGACCTTTCAAGGCTTTATATCTTCGACGCGGTAACTTGCCTTACCCTGCTTAAAAAAGACGGCGGCTATACCGAAACCGAATTTAAAGACGCGGCTTTCACCCCGTTGCCGTTCGACGAAGAAGTGCGTATACACGAAAGCCTTAAACCCAAAAAACACGCCAAGAAAAAGTAATTTTAAGCCCCCGCGAACGGGGGCTTATGTTTAGAAATTCGTGCGTAGGCAATAACATTTCTTATAAATAATTTGCGGCGCAAGCAAAAACCGCGCTTTTCAAGTGCGCCCGTTTTGCGCAAACTGTATACATTATATGGAAATATTTCTCGACGCGTTTTGGGATACTTTAAAGCTGTTTCCGTTCCTGTTCCTTATTTACGTGCTTATCGAAATTTTAGAACACAGAACAAAGCTCACCCAAAGCCGAAAAATTTTACAGGGCGGTTTTGCGCCCCTTATAGGCTCGGCGACGGGGCTTATCCCCCAGTGCGGGTTTTCCGTAATGGCGGCAAAGCTCTACGATAAGGGCTTTATCCGCACGGGCACTATTCTTGCGGTGTTTTTGGCAACGTCAGACGAAGCTCTGATTATCCTTATATCGGATATGTCCGCCGCGCACGCAGTTATGCCGCTTGTGCTTATAAAGCTTATGGTTTCGGTCGGCGCAGGGTACCTCGCCAACCTCATTCTTCCCAAAGAAAAGCTAGCGGGGGTGGGCGCCGCGCACGACGTGCAGGCTCACTTCTGCTGTTCGGAACACGGTGGCGAAATGCTTGGTCACTCGTCCGATTTCGAAACCTACTTTCTCTCGCCGCTGTTTCATTCGTTGAAGATTGCGGGCTACCTGTTTATTGTCAACCTCGTGTTCGGCTACGTTATAGACCTTGCGGGCGGGCTTGAAAATGTAACCGCGTATTCTGACGCAGGCGGCGCGTACGTCCAGCCTCTTATAACGGGTCTTATCGGTCTTATCCCGAACTGTGCGTCAAGCGTGGTTTTGACGGGTGCATATACGAACGGCGCAATAATGTTCGGAAGTCTTGTCGGCGGACTATGCTCTAACGCGGGGCTCGGGCTTGTGGTGCTGTTTAAAAACACGAAAAAAATCAAACGCAACATTTTACTTGTCATAAGTATGTATTTAATAGCCGTGGCGGTGGGTATCGCCGTGAACGGGATAATGATTTTATTGAACGTTTAAATATTGAAAAACGGGCGCGGAAGCGCCCGTTTTTTGCTATAATTGCCACTAAAAAATTGCACATCTATTAATATAATAGATGTGCAATTTCTGCGTTTATAGTATCACTGCGAAAACGAAAAGTCAAGCATATTAGGGGGTATAGTTAATTTTTTTATTTCATATATATTCCAAAACCGCAAAAAATGCC
>CAJTVA010000087.1 GCA_910579585.1 uncultured Christensenella sp. | reverse complement strand
TTCCGCCGCTCCGGGTACGGCTTTTTCAAGGGCGGGAAGCACGTTAATTCGAATATAGTTGCGGGTGTACGCGTCGGAAAAGTTGGTTTTATCGTCCACGTACGGCACTGCGTTTTCCGCAACATACTCGTCTATTTCCCGCCTTGAACACCCAATCAACGGGCGAATTAAATTCAGCTTATCACCTGCGCCGTCCGTCACGACGGAGTCGGCAATACCCGTCGCGCCTGCAAGCGCGCTTCCGCGGGCTAGGTTGAATAAAACCGTTTCCGCATTGTCGTTCAGGTGGTGCGCCGTAGCAATAAAATCCGCACCGCAGGTCACCGCCATGCCGCTACCGTCAACCCCCTTTACCGCCTTAAAATAGCAGCTTCTGCGCCACTCCCGCGCTTCCGTTTCGGTTTTAAGTTTAACCTCGGACCTGTAACAAAGCAACGGCACGCCGTTTTTGCGGCACCATTCTTTCACAAAAGCGCTGTCGGACGAAGATTCTGCGCGCATACCGTGGTCGCAGTTCAGCGCTGAAAGAGCTATTCCAAACTCCGTCGAGTGCCCGCATAAATAATGCAGAAGCGCCATCGAGTCCCTGCCGCCCGACACGGCAATGCAAATTTTTTTGCCCATGTATGCGGCAAGTCCGATTTTCATAGAAATTATTATAACATACTAACTAAATAGTTGCAAGTTACAAAGTAATTAAAATAAAATTTTATTAGACCGCAAAAACAGTTGACAAAGCTTTTATTTTCTAATATTATAATATAGCCTTGTTCAAGGCGCATATCGCGGGGTAGAGCAGCCAGGTAGCTCGTCGGGCTCATAACCCGGAGGTCGCGAGGTTCGAATCCCGCCCCCGCAACCAAAAATTTCCCCCTTAGCGGGAATATGGCGACGTAGCTTAGTTGGTCTATAGCGGCCGGTTCATACCCGGCAGGTCGGCGGTTCGAATCCACCCGTCGCTACCAAAACAAAAACGCGCAAGCGAAATACATATGACTTTAAAAGTCAATAAGGCCCGTTGGTCAAGAGGTTAAGACATCACCCTTTCACGGTGGTATCGTGGGTTCGATTCCCGCACGGGTCACCAGACGAGGGGTATAAGAACACCCCGAAAGAGAAGTCGCATTAGCGGCTTCTTTTTCTTTTGCGCTCTGTTCGGTTTCGCTCCCGTTTTCGCTGTTGCCGTCGGGGTAATCGGGGAATATCAAGTTCAATAAAAGTTCCTCTTTCTGCCCGCCTTTTAGGTGGAATAGCACTTTCATTTTATCGTCGTAAAGCACAATTCGGTAAATAAAGATATTGATTAACTCCTTGCGGTGCTGTGTCTTGGAATAATCGAGTGTGCGGAAATGTAACAGCCATTTGCGAATGTCCAAATAGCTGTATTTCATTTGCATTGCCTTTTCCATTGCAACGGTGTCCGCAAGCTCTTTGTTTTCGTTCTCTAACCGCTCCACTTGCGACAGTATAATATTCGTTGCCTTGCCGTGCATAAGGGCTTGCATAAGGTTGTCAATAGCCTTTTTGTTGTCCTCGATTATATTTTCAAGCCGCGTTATCTCACTGTCGTTCCGTGCCGCTTGAATAAGCGTGTAGGTTTCTGCGGCAACCATATCTATAAATTCGTCGGTCAAAACGCCGTACTTGTTCCGCTCCGTGCCGTCGCCCGTAATAGCAGTTATAACCTCGTCCTCTAAATATTGCTTGCGTATCGTGCGCTTGTCGCAAGTATGCTTTGTAACGCCTACACACTTGTAATAGTTGTGTAGCGTTTTGTTTTTGCTCATTGCGCTCACGCCCGTCATTTTATTGCCGCATTTCCCGCATATCAATTTTTCTGATAAAATGTATTCGACTTTTGCCTTGCCCCTTGCGGGCGCGGCGGCATATAAAGCAAGTTTTTGTTGCGCTTGCTCGAATAACTCGTCGTCGATTATGCGTGGCATACCGCCGTCAATCTCGTTGCCTTGATAAATGTACTTACCCAAATAGCGGCGGTTGCTCAAAATGCGCTGAAAGCTGTTTTTGTTGAACTCGCCGCCTTTGGTGGTCTTAACGCCCCGCCCGTTCAGATAGCGGATAAGCTCGGCGTAATTGCTCCCCGCGACAAACATTTCAAAAACCGTCTTGACGACGGGCGCAAGCTCCTCGTCAAGCACAAAATTTTTCTCGCTGTTTACTTTGTAGCCGAGCGGAATAACGCCGCCGAAATACTTGCACTTTGCCGCCGACATTGCAATACCGCGCTTAACCTTTTGCGAAAGCTCCGCGCTGTAATATTCCGCCATACTCTCTAAAACGCCCTCAATTAAAATGCCGCTCGCGTCGTCCGTGATATTCTCTTTTGCCGAGAGTACGCGCACCCCGTTCTTTTTCAACTTTGCCTTATAGGTCGCGCTGTCGTACCTATTGCGGGCGAAACGGTCTAATTGATAGACAAGCACATATTGAAAGCCTTTGCGCTTACTGTCCTCAATCATTTGCAAAAATTCGGGGCGCTTGTCCGTCGTTCCCGTTAGGGCGCGGTCTATGTATTCGTGCGTAATGCGTAAATCGTTGCGCTGAGCAAAATTATAGCACTAGGCAAGTTGCCCCTCAATGCTTTGCTCGTTCTGTGCGTGTGAGCTGAAACGGGCGTAAATAACTGCGTTCTTCATAGCGTTTGCTCCTTTGCGCTGTCTGCGTGTGTGCGGACTGCGGCTTAAAAATTTTGTGTTCGCTTTGGTGCTTACCGTCTTAACCGGCAAAAAATGCTGTCGCAGGCAAATTGTCAAGGGTTTGCGCCGTAGGCGACGACGGTTTTATGCCTAACGGGAGATAAATCGTCGCCCTTTACAATTTGTCAAGGCGGCGTATTCCGTCCTCAGAC
>CAJTVA010000086.1 GCA_910579585.1 uncultured Christensenella sp. | reverse complement strand
ATGAGAGATTTTCCCGTCATTTCTTCGGGTACGGGCAAGCCCATAACCGTAAGCAGTGTGGGCGCAAGGTCGGCAAGAACGCCGTCCGTGCGGAGTGTTGCGTTTTTGTACTCGTTGCTGATAAGCACGACGGGCACGGGGTTGGTGGTGTGCGCGGTGAAAGGCGCGCCGTCCTCGGTCAAAAGCTTATCCGCGTTTCCGTGGTCGGCGGTAAGAAGCGCACTGCCGCCCATTTCCAGAATTTTGTCGGTGACTTTCTTCACGCACTCGTCGACAGTGCCTACGGCTTTCACCGCCGCGTCGATAACGCCCGTGTGCCCGACCATATCGCAGTTCGCGAAGTTGAGAATCATAACGTCGAACTTGCCGCTGTCAAGCTCTTCAAGAACTTTGTCGGTTACAAGATACGCGCTCATTTCGGGTTGTAAATCATAAGTCGCAACCTTGGGCGATGGGATAAGGTCGCGCTGTTCGCCCTCGTTCGGGGTTTCTACGCCGCCGTTGAAGAAGAACGTTACGTGCGCGTACTTTTCGGTTTCGGCAATTCTTAATTGCTTTTTGCCTAGCTTTGCAAGATATTCGCCCAAAGTGTTTTTAAGGGCGGTCTTGGGGAAAGCGATTTCAAGCCCCTTGAACTCGCTGTCATATACGGTAAAGCAAACGTAAGTGGGGTCGAGGTAGCCAGTCTTTCTTTCGAAAGCATTGCCCTTGGGTACGGTAAATTCTTTCTGTGATACCGCGCGGGTAATCTCGCGCGCACGGTCGGGGCGGAAGTTGAAGCAGATTACGCTGTCGCCTTTTTCCAGAAGACCGACGGGCTTTCCGTCCTCGTAAATTTTAGTCGGTTTTATAAACTCGTCGGTTACGCCCGCCTTGTAGCTTTCTTCAACGGCTTTTACGGCGTCTGTTGCCTGTGCGCCGGCGCCGAGGGTCAGCATATCGTAAGCAAGCTCGACCCTGTCCCAGTTGTTATCCCTGTCCATTGCGTAGTACCTGCCGCAGACCGAAGCAACCTTGCCGATACCGATCTTCTTCATCTCTGCTTGCAGTCCGCGTATAAAGTCCGCGCCGGAGGTGGGGGAAACGTCCCTGCCGTCCATAAAGCAGTGAACATAAACCTCTTTAAGGTTGCGGAGCTTAGCCATTTTAAGCAGTGCGTAAATGTGTGTTACGTGGCTGTGCACGCCGCCGTCGGACAAAAGCCCGTAAAGGTGCAACTTTTTGCCGCCGTTTTTCGCGTTATCCATTGCCTTTATAAGCGCGGGGTTTTCGAAGAAGTCGCCGTCCGAAATAGCCTTGGTAATCTTTGTCAGGTCTTGGTAAACTATTCTGCCCGCGCCCATATTCAGGTGCCCGACCTCGCTGTTGCCCATCTGCCCGTCGGGAAGCCCGACGCACATTCCGCTCGCGCCGAGGGTGGCGGAGGGGTAGGTATTTATAAGCGCGTTTACGTTTTTACTGCCGTTTAATGTAATCGCGTTGCCGTCGCCTGCGGGCGCCACGCCGTAACCGTCCATAATAATAATAGCATAGGGAATTTTTTTCATATATTGCTCCTTTAAGTTGCTAACGGCGTATATACGTCGCAATACGGCGTTGCACTTACGTTTGCCTTGGGTCATTTACATTATTGTAAACTCTCCGTCGGCAAGCCGCGTGCGCCTTGTTTTGCTTGTATCTCCGCCGTTGGTTGAATGCGGTAATTTTGCAGATAATTTATTTTCTTTAATTATAGCTCAGATAATTGTTTTTAGCAAGTGAAACAACTTATCATATTGCAAAAATCCGCCCCGCACAATTTTTGTGCGGGGCGGTAGCGGCTTTATTATTCCGTTAGTCCGAGTAGATAATCAACGCTTTCATTAAAATATTTTGAAAGGGTAATAAGCGCGGACGCGGTAGGTTCGGCTTTTTCAAGTTCCCAACGGGCAATAGAAGATTGGCTTATGCCTGTTTCCCTCGCAAGGGTCATTTGACTGAACCCTTTTTCTTCCCGAAGTTCCCTCAGTCGTTTCGCGAAATTCATACGAATATTATATGTAATTTAAGTCTAATATGACTTGACAACCCTTATGTGACTTGATATAATATACTCAATTCAAGTCAAATATGACTTACTTGTGACTATGGAGGAGAATATGAAAGAATATAAAACTTTACAGGTATCGCCTGAAAAGGAGGGTGAGACCATAACGGAGTGCAGCACTTTCGGCTGGCAACTTGAAGACACGCGCGAAGTTTATAACGAAACTCAGGAGATTTTGGGCGTAGACGAAAAGGTTACGGCTTACGGCAGTTTTATGCGCGGTTTTACCGGTAACGACGGTAAAGTGGAAAGTCGGGTCAGGACGAGGACGAACATAACCCACTACTTATCTATGCGCTTTTCACGCGATACTTCAATGAAGCGTTACAGCAGATTAGTTCAGCTTGAAAACGAATTTTATAATCCGCCCGCTGAGCCCGAATATCTGCCACTTAAAGAATTGAAACTTTTGCGACAACCCGTACATCTTAAAAAGCCGATAGGCGGAACGGTAATGAACGTAATCGTGTTGATAGCCGCAATAGTTGCGGTAGCTTATCTTTTGATTAACGAATCAACGCGTACCGTCGGTTGGGCGATTGCGGTTGATGTAATCGCGTTGGTTGTCGCCGCTATTTGGACAATCACGATAGCGTGTTCTTGGAAGCGTTACGTCAGAATTCACCCGAACGAGGATACAATAAACGCCGAGATAGAAAAAGAAAACGAAGCGGCGGCAAAAGAGAACGAAATTATCGAGCTTGAAAATAAGCAAATAGAGAAACAAAACGAAATGATTAAACACGAGTTTGAAACTCGCGAAAGTCTTTTAAAAGAAGTCTGCGAAATTTTGGCGGAAAACGGTATTGAAATTTAAGTTATAGAAAGCGGCGGACAACTT
>CAJTVA010000085.1 GCA_910579585.1 uncultured Christensenella sp. | reverse complement strand
TGCGCACCGCACAAATTTTTATACGAAAAAACCGCCGAAAAATTCAGCGGTTTTCGATAAATTATTATTCTTCCTCTTCGTCGGGCAGCTCCACGTTGTGGTAAACCGATTGAACGTCGTCCAATTCGTCCAGCTTATCAAGCATTTTTTGGAACGTTTCAAGCTTTTCGCTGTCCAATGCAATATAGTTTTGCGGTATCATTTTGATTTCCGCTTCGAGGAAAGTCACGCCTTTTTCCTCGAAATACTTTCTTGCCTGCGACCACTTTTCGGGCGCGGTATAAACCTCGTAAACGTCGTCCTCGACGGCGTAGTCGTCGGCTTCGGCTTCGAGGCAGTACTCCATCATAGTGTCCTCGTCGAGCTTTACCGTCCTCTCGATAACGAATACGCCCTTGTTGTCAAACATATACGAAACGCAACCGTTCTGCCCCATCTGACCGCCGCACTTGCCCATCGTGGAACGGATATCGCCCGCGGTCCTGTTTACGTTGTCGGTCAACGTCTTAATTATAACTGCCGAACCGCCTACGCCGTAGCCTTCGTAAGTCAACTCTTTATAGTCCTTATCTCCAAGCTCGCCCGCCGCTTTCGCGATAGAGCGTTTAATATTTTCATTAGGCATATTAGCGGCTTTCGCCTTGGCTATAACGTCCGCAAGCTTAGAGTTGGTGTCGGGGTTGGGGTTGCCCTTAGCTGCAACTGCAAGCTCCCTGCCGATTTTGGTGAACACCGCGGCACGCGCCGCGTCGGTTTTGCCTTTTTTAGCCTGAATATTGTGCCATTTGGAATGTCCTGACATAATTTTACCTCTTATTATCGTACTTTAACCGGTACATAGCAATACCCGCCGAAACAGCCGCATTAAGGCTCTCGCAAGTACTTCTCATAGGTATACGTACCGTGTATTGCGCTATATTTTTGATTGCTTCGTCAATGCCGCCGCCCTCGTTTCCGATACAAAGACAGAACTTTTCGGGCGCATTGAACGCAAATATATCCTCGCCTTGCATATCCGCACATATTAAGGGGACTCCGTTTAAAGCGGATAAAACCTCTTCGCGCGACCCCTGATAAATATTGACGAAGAATATCCCGCTCATACTCGCGCGTACCGCCTTAGGCGAATACGGGTCGGTGCAGTTAATAAGATAAATCTCACCGTAACCCGCCGCGTTCGCCGTGCGGATAACCGTTCCGAGGTTCCCGGGGTCCTGCAAACAGTCCAAAAGCAAACAGCTAGCCTTGGGCGGTTTTAAACGGTTTTCGGGAATTTCCACAACGGCAAGCACACCCTGCGGTGCCTTTTCGGATGATATGCTTTCAAATACCGCCCGACTGACCGATATAGCATTCGGGAAGTCACCGACAACGTCCTCCGCCGAAACGATATTTAAAATTTTGCAGCCCGCCGCAATACATTCCCGTACGGGTTTAACTCCCTCGACGATATACCGTCCCAAAAGTCTGCGGTATTTTTTATCGTTGAGTTTTGCGATTTCTTTAATTTGCGGGTTGGTTTTCGAAGTTATTACCATATAAAAAATTAAGCCTTAAAATAAGGCTTAAAATTTGATTTATAACGCAGCTTTTGCTTTCTCTGCGAGCGCGGCAAACGCCGTTGCGTCGTTAACCGCAAGGTCAGCAAGAACTTTTCTGTTGAGGTTTACGCCCGCAATTTTAAGTCCGTGCATAAGCTTGGAATAGGAAAGTCCGTTAATTCTTGCAGCCGCATTGATACGCGCTATCCAAAGGCTGCGCATATCGCGCTTGCGAAGTCTTCTGCCGATATAAGCATAATTAAGCGACTTCATAACCGCTTCGCGAGCGATTCTGTAAGACTTTGATTTATTGCCGAAATAGCCCTTGGAAAGGCGGAATATCTTTCTACGCTTCTTTAAAGCGTTAACGCTTCTTTTAATACGCATAATCTCTTACCTCCTATTAACCCTTATAAGGAATCATTGACTTGACGGTTGATTCCTGTGTAGTAGAAACAAGCGTATTCTTACGCAAATTTCTCTTTCTCTTTCTGTTCTTGGTTTCAGCCTTATGGTTCTTGCCGCCGTGGGGTCTTTTCACCTTGCCGGTCGAAGTAAGCCAGAAGCGCTTTTTAGTACCGCTATGCGATTTCTGCTTGGGCATTTTATTATCCTCCAAATTGAATATTTTACTGAAATTAAGATTTAACGGGCGAAAGCATCATAATAATCATTCTGCCCTCGGTGGAAGGTTTCTTATCCTGAACGGCTTTGCCTTCGAGCCCGTCGAAGAAGTCCTGCATAACCTTCACGCCTTGATAAGCGCGTGCATTCTCACGCCCTTTCATACGTATTGAAACTTTGACCTTATTTCCCGCCTCTAAGAATTTAAGGCACTGCTTGGTCTTAACCTGAATATCCCCGACGTCAATCGTCATCGAAAGGCGTATTTCCTTCAATTCGACTATAGTCTGGTTTTTGCGGTTTTCCTTTTCGCGCTTGGACTGCTCGTATTTAAACTTCGAATAGTCCATAATTTTGCACACTGGCGGAACTGCGTTCGGTGAAATTTTAACAAGGTCGAGCTCTGCGTCGTTTGCAAGACGTTGCGCCTGATAAGCCGACATAACGCCGAGCATTTCACCGTCCGAACCGATAACTCTGACTTCCTTATCGCGGATAGCCTCATTTACGGAATATAAGTCTTTTATAATCATTACCTCTCTAATTAAAAAATCGGGTTGCAAACGCAACCCGAAAACGCAAGGCAAAAATGCCTTAAAAACGTTATTGTGCCGAACAAAATCTCCGTACGGCGAAAGGGGTCTGCCTTTGCTTTACTCAAATATAATAACAGCTTGAAAAATTTTTGTCAACCGTTTTTTATCAGAAAATCACCTTTTCGGCGCTCTCTTTTACAACTTTCTTGATGAATTTATCAAGTTTT
>CAJTVA010000084.1 GCA_910579585.1 uncultured Christensenella sp. | reverse complement strand
TTTTTAAATAATGTTTAGGAAACTACTCTTATAACCGATAAAACTTTAGAACCGCCCGAAAGTGCGTTGATGTCGTTTACGGCTTTTTTTACGCTGTTTTCAAGCGTTGTATGGGTAATGATAATCAGCGGCACCAAACCGTTGCCCGCTTCCTCCTGATTAACCTGCGCAACGCTTATGCCGTGCTTAGAAAAAATCGAAGTTATTTTCGAAAGTACGCCCGCTCTATCCTCAACGAATAAACGTAAATAGTACTCGCTTTCGAAATTTCGAATGAATTTCGTAGCAGGGTCGGCTTTTTCCGTATTTTTGAACGTAGAATAATTGTTACCCTGATGGGTAGCACAGTAAATAATATCTCCGACGATAGCACTGCCCGTAGGCAATGCGCCAGCGCCCCTGCCGTAAAGCATAACGTCGTCGACGGAGTCACCCTTAATGAACACTGCGTTGTAGCTGTCGCTAACGCTCGCAAGCGGATGAGACGCCTTTATAAACGCGGGGTGAACACGGACTTCTATCCCGTTCTCGCCGCACTTCCCGATGGCAAGCAGTTTCAAAACGTAGCCAAGCATCTTCCCGCAACGTATATCGGTTGCGTCTACCCCGGTTATTCCCTCGCGGTAAATTTCGGTATAGGGAACTTTGGTGTGGAAAGACAGGCTGGAAAGTATAGAAAGCTTATACGCCGCGTCGAAGCCCTCGACATCGGACGTGGGGTCCGCTTCTGCGTAGCCGAGCTTTTGCGCTTCTTTCAGAACTTCCTCGTAAGAATCCCCGCCGTCTGACATTTTCGTCAGAATATAATTCGTCGTGCCGTTGATTATACCGGTTAAAGAGGTAATTTTATTGCCCTGTAAATTGTCAAGCAAAGCGCGAATAACGGGCACGCCGCCTACGCAACTTGCTTCGAAATAGAGCCCGCAACCGTTCCTTTTAGCGACTTTTTCAAGCTCGTGACTGTATTTACAGTACAGCTCCTTATTGGACGTCACAACCGACTTGCCTGAATTCAGCGCGGCAAGCACGAAGGTCTTGGCGGGTTCGATTCCGCCTATAACCTCGACAACGATGTCGATTTCGGAATTTGAACAGATTTCGGCAATGTTGGAAGCGATTTTACTCTCCTCAATACCAAGCGAAAGCGCGCGCTCTTTGTTGCGTTCGAGAACGCCCTCGACCGCAATATCTATTCCGTGGTTTTTCTTATAGAAATCTCTGTGTTCGGTCAGTATTTTATAAGTACCGCCGCCGACAACGCCGAGCCCGAGAATTGCTACGCCAATTTTTTTCATTTTTATGCCTCCGTATTCAGGTCGTAAAGATATTTCAAGCCGTCAAGGGTCAACAGTTTGTCAACCTTATCAATACAAGAAATTTCTTTTGCTATAACTTCCGAAAACCCGCCCGTTGCAACGACGGTTACGTTTTCGCACTTCATTTCCCGCTTAATTTTTTTAACCAAAAACTCCACAAGCCCTGCAAAGCCGTAAAATATGCCCGACTGCATATTAGTAACGGTATTTTTACCGATTACGGTCGAGGGGCGCTCTATCTCAACGCGAGGAAGCTTCGCCGTACCGTTCACCAAACTGTCCAAAGAACCTTTTATCCCCGGCGCGATTACTCCGCCGATAAAATCGCCCTTATCGCTTATAACGTTGAACGTAGTCGCCGTGCCGAAATCGATAATAATTAGCGGAAAACCATACTTTCTCACTGCCGCGACATTGTTAACGACCCTGTCCGCGCCCACTTCCTTTGCGTTGTCAACTTTAAGGTTCATACCCGTTTTCAGCCCGGGCGCAAGCATCAAGGGCTTAATTTTGAGGTAAGTCGAGCACGTTCTGTCCAGTGTGTAGTCGAGCTGGGGAACGACTGACGAGATTATCCCGCCCGTAATATCTTTCGGCGATATGCCGTTGTTACCAAGAATACTCAAAAGCTGACCGCCGTACTCGTCGGAAGTCTTTTTGTGCTCGGTCGCCACGCGGAAGCTGAGTTTCAAGGTATCCCCGTCGTACACGGCGAATTTTATATTGGTGTTACCAACGTCAAGACAAATTATCATTTTCAGTAACTTTCTCCGAACTTTCCAAAACAGGTTTCGGTTTGTTTATAAGCGTGTGGTTGATTTTTTTAAGTACCGCAACGTAAATCGGCACAAGAACAAGACACGCGACAAGTTCTATAGGGAAGAATATAGACACGGCAACGTTCATTATTGCCGTAAGCGAGCCCATAATATCACCCGCCCAGATATTAACCGCCAAAAGATACAATACGGTATTCGTAAGCGATCCTACAACGCCCGCAATCGCGGCGGGGATACTTTCCCTTACGAATACGCTTTTAGCCTTTTTAAACAGCTTAGAAAGCCCGAAATACGTCCAATAAGCCGTTACACCTATAAAAAAGCGCGGTAGAACACATATAAGCGGGTTTGCGTAAAAAATGAACAGCGAAGCAAAAATCAGACAAAACAAACAGCTCGCAAGCCCGAGAAGCGTTCCGCCGACGAAAGACTTTTTCCAATCGTCATAGATACTTAGCGCGATTGCCACGGGAAGCGACAAAATGCACGCCGTCATACCAAGCCCGGAAAGGACTGCGCCTTCCAACAAAAACAACACGAAAATTAGCGCGAACATCACGCCGACAAAAGCAACAAAATGAGCCCTGTCCTTCTTCATAAAAAACCTCCGTCCGATTTCGAAAACGAATATCGGCAGCAAAAAAAATAGTGCTTATACGCAGTCCGCCCTGAAAAGTAGCGGCTGCAAGCCAAATAAATTTTAGCACAGCCGAAACAAATTTTCAAGCAAATGAAAAGGTCAGTAACATTTTTAAGGAAAATAAAATATTATTTACTATACGGAAACTGCAAAAGGTCTATAAAACCTTTGCAGACGAAGCCTGCGTGGAAAAATCAATACTCTACATACCGCCACGCAGGAAGTTAAGGAGGTCACTTATGAACTTATTTTCTAACTGCGGCAACAATAGCTGCCTTTGGATACTGATACTTTTATTGCTTGCGGCGAGCTGCAGCGGTAACGGGCTTGAGGGCGTTCTTTCGGGTAGCTGCACCCCTATTCTTATCGCTCTTTTATACAGTATGTGGAAGAACGGCACGCTTTCCAGCTTGCTTTGCGGCGGCGGTTGCAACAGCGGTTGCGGCTGCGGTTGTAACTAAGCACAAAAAAAGGGGTTGCGCAATGCAACCTCTTTTAATTTT
>CAJTVA010000083.1 GCA_910579585.1 uncultured Christensenella sp. | reverse complement strand
GGAATTTAATAAAACGCAAATAAAAAGGTTTAGGCATAGCGTTAAGCTGTGCCTTTTCTGTACTTTTTTTCGTGGACGAATTAGGCTACTTGTAGCCTAGTGAGATATAGATATGTTTTATATTTCCCGCAAAATTCCATCGGTTGCGTTCTTTCATTTTTCGTGATATAATGATTGTACGATAAACAGTAATTTAGCGGAGATTTTAATATGCTTACAACAGAGCCAACTATTGAAATGATTCAGGAGTGGAAATGCATATATAACGAAAATCGTGATAAGTTGAAACCGAATCGGAAAAGCGGAGCAGAAATAAATGATTATTTTTGCAACAAATATCGTTTTGAAAAATTAGATTCTTTATCTTTTCATGATGTCGTAGAATTCAACATTATGAAAAATGAATCTAATAGAGAGAAATTACCGCAAGGTGCAGTACCGCAAATTGTTGCATATAAAGCTAAAGATTCATCTGTTTTAGTCGGGATTGATTTTGTTACGGGGGTTTTCCATATTGAAGGAAAAGATATTAATAGAGTGGCGGAAATTTACGATGACCTTTTTCTGTTCAGAGGATTAGACGAAACAGATATAAAAAATTATTTTTTAGTCGCACAATACATTCAGTGCTTGAATAACAAATTATCATAGTAACGATAAATTTCAATTTATCTTTCTAAAAGGTTTGTAGTAAAAAGCTCTCAAACAAATTTGTTTGAGAGCTCTTTTATAATCGTATGTCTGTTCCCTATGGGAAGTTCGCATTTGCGCGGGCGTTGTTTTTCGTGAACTTTAAAACTTATCGCTCTTTCTCGGAATAAAACTGTAAACGTTTTTAAGCGACTGACGCACGAAGTGCTTGTACTTGTTTGCGCCCGACTCGAATAAAACGTAGACCCTGTCGCCGATAGTGCACAGCCCCTCGGACATAGAGGGTATCGAGTAGTCGTTAATCATTGCCTCGCCGTCGATATAGTAGACGTAAAGGGAAGTGGAAGTATCGTAGAACGGTGCGCCGTTGACGGTAGTCACTCCGTCGTATTTAAAGCCCTTTGACTCTAACGTCGTGTACCTGTCATAGCTGTTGTTGGTCGTGCTGCTCCAATCGAATTTGTAGTAATAAATTTCGGAGTTTTTCAGACCGTAGCTCTGCGATAAAACTATACCGTTCGCCGTCCTGGCAAAGCCCTGAATTTCGCCCGTAATCGAGAAAATTTTCTGTATTTTGGGTACCTTGTTTTTGTCTGCGTCGTACGCTTCGGTGGTGGTTAGCCCGAAATTCGTATCGGTGGAAACGGTGTATTCGTATGCAAACGCGGGGTTATAATCTCCGTTTTTGGTGGTTAGGCGGTGCTTTTCGTTCGTTTCGTAGTTGCCTGCGCGGTAGAACTCGCCTACGTAAAGCTTGTTACTCGAACTGTTTGCGGAGGTCGTCGTGGGCGACTGGTAGTAGTAGAGGAACGAAGCGTTGCAGTTTGCGTTGAACGAAGCGGTGAACTGAACCGAGCCGTTTTCAGCAGCAAGCTTAATTATATCGTAAGCAATGTTGTCGGTCGAGGACGTGCCCGCTTTCGCGACGAAAACCGTATTGTCTGACGAAACCCAAAGGGTAACGCCGTTGGTGGCAATTCCGCCGCAGTGACCCGTGTAGTCGCTTCCGTCCTTGTTTTTTAAAGTGACGTAGCCGACTTCGCCCGTGTCCGAACCCACTACGTAAATGCGCGAGGGTTGGTTTTTAAGGTACGCGCTGATAAAGAAGTAGTCCTGCGACTTTTTGACTTCGGTTTCTTTGCCGTCCGCGTCGGTTTCGGTGACGGTATAGTTAGCCCTGTAAGAGGTTAAACCTTGCGGGCAGGCGCCGTCTTTAAGCCCCGATATGGGAACTTCCGCACGGAAGTCGGAAAAACCCTCGCTTTTTCGTCCGCCGTTGTACTTGTCGCCCCAGAACCAAATCATAAGAAATATAACCAGTGCGACTACTATTGACAGTATTACCGATAAAGTTGTAATCAATTTTTTGTGTTTCATAATTCCTTTTAATTTTACCAATTATATATAAAAAAAGCAAATATCTTTGCTAAGTTTTGCCAATTTGCATATAATTTAGCCGCCGAAGCACGCAAAAACGGCTTATTTCGCCCGCTTTTCTGCGCTATTTGATATAAAATCTTAAAGCTGATTGACAACTTGACATTAATGTGATAAAATAAAGAACGGATGATTTTTTCACTTAAGTGGTGAAATGGCGTGCCCGAATTCGGGCGGACGTTTTCATCGGAGGATAATTTAATGATAACGGTAAAACAGATTTCTTTGGACTCTAAAAGAGACAAGAAAAAGTTTTTTAAATTTTTAATAGATTTATACAAGGGCAACCCTTATGCTTGCCCGAACCTTTATATGGACGAATTTGCAGAGTTCGACCCCGACGTAAACGACGCGTTCCGCTTTGCGGACTGCAAGATGTACCTTGCATACAAGGACGGGAAAATCGCGGGAAGAATAGCGGGCATATGGCACAGGGGTGCTAACGAAAAGTTCGGTTATAAACAGCTTCGTTTCACCCGTTTCGATGTCATCGACGATTTCGAAGTGACCAAGGCTTTGTTCGCCGAACTTTTCAAGTGGGCGAAAGAGATTGGTATGGAAGAGATTATAGGGCCTATGAGCTTTTCCGATTTGAACGAAGAGGGTATGCTTATCGACGGGTTCGACAAGGACAGCACCTATATAGAAATTTACAACCACCCGTATTATGTCGAGCATATGGAAAAGCTCGGCGCATATAAGGTCGTCGACTGGAACTGTTTTAAAATGGCTGTGCCCGACGGCGACGAACAGCTTGAAAGGCTTGCAAACGCGGTGCAGAAGAAGAACGGCTACGAAGTTTTAGACGTACGTTACTATTTGAAACACGACAAAAAGAAGCTTTCCGATTATATAATGCAGTGCCTTGACATTCTCGACGAAGCGTACGCGCCTTTGTACGGGGTGTCGCCTATTAACGATAAGCAGAAGCGCCGCGAGATGGCGACCATTTATCAGGTGCTTATTCCCGAGCTTGCCGCCGTTATTTTAAAGGACGACAAGGTTATTGCATACGGCTTTATGATGCCGTCTATAAACGAAGTAATGCAAAAGGGCAGGGGAAGGATATTCCCCCGCGGGATTATCCCCTATATCAAGGCGATGCGCCACGTCGAAGTCGCGGATATGATGAGTATAGGCGTTGCCAAAGAGCACAACAATAAGGGCGCCGTCGCAATGATCTTGTACCACTGCCTTAAAGGCGTAAACAAGCTCGGCGTAAAATACCTTGAAACGGGACCTATGCTCGAATACAATAAACACATTTTAAACCTGTGGAAGAGGTTCAACCCCGAACTTGTTAAGCGCCGCCGTTGCTGGGGGCTTAAAGTGGAGCAGGACAAAGAATATTGATTTGAATATTAAAAGT
>CAJTVA010000082.1 GCA_910579585.1 uncultured Christensenella sp. | reverse complement strand
TTTACGGTATCCTTTTCATCAACACCGCGCTTGTTGACGTTTACGGTGCCGTCCTCCGCTTCCTTGTCGCCGACGACAAGCACGTAGGGTACTTTCTCCATCTTCGCTTCACGTATCTTGTAGCCAATCTTTTCGTTGCGCTTATCTACCTCGCACCTTATACCGGCGTCGGCAAGCTGTTTGCAAACCTCGTTGGCGTAGCAGAGCGTCCTGTCGGTAATAGGCAGTATTTTAACCTGAGTAGGCGCAAGCCATAACGGGAATTTTCCTGCAAAGTGTTCTATCAGAATTCCTATAAACCTCTCTATCGAGCCGAAAATCGCACGGTGAATCATTATGGGGCGGTGCTTCTGCCCGTCCTCGCCGACGTATTCCAAGTCGAACCTCTGCGGCATCTGGAAGTCGAGCTGAATGGTTCCGCACTGCCAGGTTCTGCCGATACTGTCCTCCAAATGGAAGTCAATCTTCGGCCCGTAGAACGCACCGTCGCCCTCGTTAATCTCGTATGCTCTGCCCAGCTCGTCCAAAGCAGCTTTTAAAGCGTCGGTTGCGATGTTCCAGTCCTCCTCGCTGCCCATACTGTTTTCGGGGCGGGTGGAAAGTTCGATTTTATATTTGAACCCGAATTGAGAGTAAATCTTATCGGTAAGGTGAATAACGCCCTTTATTTCGTCCTTAATCTGCTCGGGAAGCATAAAGATATGCGCGTCGTCCTGCGTAAAGCAGCGCACGCGGAACAGTCCGTGCAGTTGTCCGCTCTTTTCGTGACGGTGCACCATTCCCATTTCCGCCATACGCAAAGGTAAATCTTTATAGCTGTGCGGCGAAAGCTTGTAAACGAGCATGCCGCCAGGGCAGTTCATAGGCTTAACGGCGCAGTCCTCTTCGTCGATGACCGTCGTATACATATTGTCTTTATAGTGGTCCCAGTGCCCCGAATTTTCCCACAGCGTGCGCGTAAGAATAATGGGCGTCTGAATTTCCACGTATCCCTCTTTGCGGTGCAGTTCGCGCCAGAAATCGACAAGTGTGTTTTTCAGCGTCATACCGTTAGGCAAAAAGAAGGGGAAGCCCTTGCCCTCGTTTAAAAGCGCAAACAGTTTAAGCTCTTTCCCTAACTTAATGTGGTCGCGCTTTTTCGCTTCTTCTAGCATTGTGAAATACGCTTCCAGTTCCTCCTTTTTTGGGAAAGCTACGCCGTAAATTCTCGTCAGCATCTTGTTTTTTTCGTTACCGCGCCAATACGCGCCCGCAATGGAAACAAGTTTAAAAGCCTTAATCTTTCCCGTATTGGGCAGATGCGGTCCGCGGCAAAGGTCGGTAAACGAGCCTTGCTTGTAGAACGAAATTACCGAGTCCTCGGGCAAATCGTTAATAAGCTCGACTTTGTACTTCTCCCCGTACTTTTGCATCAGCTTTAAAGCCTCCGCGCGGGGTAGCTCGAATCTTTCAATCGGGGTTTTCGCCTTGATAATCTTCTGCATCTCGGTCTCGATTTTCGCAAGGTCGTCCATAGTAATAGGAGTGTTGAAATCGATATCGTAATAAAAACCGTTCTCAATTACAGGTCCAATTGCCAAAGAACATGTCGGATATATATTTTTAAGTGCCTGCGCAAGCACGTGTGCGCAAGTGTGACGGTAAACGTCCAAGCCCTCCTTGTCCTTTAAGGTGACGATTTCAAGCTCGTCGCCTTCCTTTAAAACGTGCGCAAGGTCGCAAAGTGCGCCGTTTACCTTTGCCGCAACCGCGTTGCGGGCAAGCCCGTCGCTTATTTTCGCCGCCGCCTGAGCGCAGGTTGCGCCCCCGTCAACCGACAGTTTATCGCCGTTTTTGAGAATAATTTCCATAACTTCCTCCAAAATTCTATAATTCACTGCGTAACCCAAATTCGCGCTTTGGGTAGCGCAGAATAGCTGCTTATTTTTGTGAATTAATAAAAATAAAAGTCCTTAAACGCAGAAAATCGTTTAAGGACGCAAAATCGAAATGCGCGGTTCCACCTTAATTGTCTTTGCCTTTACGGCAAAAACCTCTTTTAAAACGCTTGAATATATAAAAGTGGTTTCCCGTTCCCCTAAAAATTATGCGGCTTCCAGCGCCCCGCACTCTCTGTAAATTTCTCGGCGGTACTTGTCTTTTTCAAGCACTGTTATTTTAGTACAATAAAAAAGTTTTGTCAACTAAAAATATTTGCCATTTTTCCCGCATTCGGATATAATTGACCTATGGCTTATACGAATTTCAACACAGTAGAAAAAAAATGGATAAAGTATTGGGACGATAATAAAACTTTCTGCACCGATTTATACGATTTTTCCAAACCAAAATACTATATAATGGATATGTTTCCCTATCCTTCGGGCGCTGGTTTGCACGTCGGTCATCCCGAGGGCTACACCGCAACCGACGTCATCGCCCGTATGAAGAGAATGCAAGGCTTCAACGTTCTGCACCCTATGGGTTTCGACAGCTTCGGTCTGCCCGCCGAACAGTACGCTATAAAGACGGGCAATAACCCCGCCACTTTCACCGAAAAGAACATAAATAACTTCATAAAACAGCTTAAAATGCTCGGTCTTTCGTACGATTGGGATAAAACCGTGTCCACCTGCGACCCCGCATATTATAAATGGACGCAGTGGATATTTAAACAACTCGTCAAAGACGGACTTGCGCGCTACGTAGAAACCCCCGTAAACTGGTGTGAAGAACTCGGCACCGTGCTTGCTAACGACGAAATAGTCGACGGCAAGTCGGAGCGCGGCGGCTATCCTGTTGTCCGCAAAAATATGAAGCAGTGGGTTATCGACATAAACAAGTACGCAGAAGTGCTTTTGGACGGACTGGACGGGCTCGACTGGTGGGAATCGTCTAAAACCGCTCAGCGGAATTGGATAGGTAAATCCGTCGGCGCTAAAATCGACTTCAAGGTCGACGGCACCGACAAAACTTTCACCGTTTTCACCACCCGTTGCGATACCCTTTTCGGCGCAACCTATTGCGTTTTGGCGCCCGAGCACAAACTTGTCGACGAGATTACCTCGCCCGCTCAAAAAGCCGAAATAGAGGCTTACAAAGAGGTCTGCGCAAGCAAGTCCGAAATGGAAAGAACCGAGCTCAATAAGGAAAAGACGGGCGCGTTCACGGGCGCATACGCAATCAACCCCGCAAACGGAAAGAAAATTCCCGTATATATCTCGGACTACGTCCTCACCTCCTACGGCACGGGCGCGATAATGGCAGTGCCCGCGCACGATACCCGCGACTACGATTTCGCCAAAAAATTCGGGATACCCGTTATCCCCGTCCTCGACGGCGGCGATATCGAAAAGGAAGCGTTCACAGGCGACGGCAAGCATATCAATTCGGAATTTTTAAACGGACTGAACAAGCACGACGCTATCGACAAAATGACAGCTTGGCTTGAAGAAAAAGGCGTCGGCAAAAAAGCCACGACCTATAAACT
>CAJTVA010000081.1 GCA_910579585.1 uncultured Christensenella sp. | reverse complement strand
TTGGGCGCACCCCCGTCCGTCTCCGTTTTCTCCGTTTCATTTGCTCCGCTTTCCGCACCTAAAACCGCGTTATTTGCGGCATATTCGGGGGGCAATTGATTTTTTTGAAGTTCGGCAACGGGCTGAACTTCCCCCTTTTTCTTTCGGGAAAATTTGCTTATAAGCCAACGCTCGAAGCTATCCTGATACTTAAACGAAAGCACCGCAAGCACGATACAAACGGCAAAAATCGCTATCCAGACGTAAATTCCCCAACCGCTGAACGGTATAATATCGCCACTGCCCAAAAAGCAATACACAGCTATAATCGCGGGGCGAACGGTGCACATAACGACGGTAAAGAATACAAAATTCATACTCGTCAGCCCTGCTATCATACAAAGAATATCGTCGGGGAAGAACGGCAGAATTTGCATAAGCACGAATATCCCCTTGCCGCGCCTGCCGAAATACGTAGAGTATTTTTCGGTCGTTTCCTTGCCCGCTATCCATATTACGGCTTTCTTGCCCCAAATTCTTCCTATAAAATAAGCTATTATAGAGCCTATCAGCACCCCCACGGAAGCCAGCAAAGTCGCCATCGGCGCGCCCCAAATCATTGCGCCGGGTACATAACATACGACAGCAGGCAACGGCAAGATAACCACTTGAAGCACCTGCACAAGGATATAAACCGCCATTCCCCACGCGCCCGTACTGCTTATGATTTCCGCAAGCGCATTGATTTTTTCTTCGTCGCTTTCATAGTCGTTCAGGTGCCCGACCTCGCTTAAAATAACAAATGCGGCAAGCACGATAACCGCTACAATCAGCAAAACGAAAGCCGTTTTTAAAACCGCCGCCTTGTTCCAAAAAAACGTAATAAGACTTACGGCAGTACCTACGCCCGCAATCACGTAAAAGGCAACTCTTATAAGAACGCCCCAGCCGCTCATCAGAAAATACGTCAGAAGCACTGTGGCGATACACATAAGAATATTTGATACAAGTATCGCAATTTTGCCTTTTAATCTCATTTTAATAGTCTTTTAAGTTATTATTTTTATATGTTGTAAACCTTATTATGTTGCCATTCGTTTCAACGGGTTCGCTCTCGTAGACAAGTTCGAAATCGGGGTTTTTATCCAGATTTTCAAAGAATGCGTCAGCGTCGCCCTCGGCGTCAACTTTGGTAACGAGCACCTCTTCGCAGTACGGCAAAAGCGTTTTGTACATCATCTGCCCGCCGATTACGAAAACTTTTTCGGGCGGGTATTTCTTGATTTCGGCGAAAAGCTCGTCAACCGAACGGACGATTCGGCAGTCGTCCCTGTCCTCGCCGTCGGGGTAAAGTACGATATTCAGCCTGTCCTTTAAAGGCTTGCCGCCGGGGAATGACTTCAACGTATTGCTACCCATAACCACGACGTTTCCGGTGGTCGTTTCCTTGAAAAATTTCATATCCGCGGGAATTTTAAACATAAGCCCGTTGTTCTTCCCTATGCCCCAGTTTTTATCTGCGTGAAGTATTGCTTTCATTGTATTTTCCTTTATAATTTATCGATTGCCCCCCATATATACCGCAAATAACGCATTTTTTGCTTTATTCGGCAACGGGTATAGAGTACTTCTTTTCGTTGAATTTATAGTCGATAAGGCGGAAGCTGTCCACCGTAAAATCATAGAAATTTTTGACCGATTTATCGATTTCCAAACGGGGCGCGGCAAGGCGCGGCATATCTATTATTTCTTTGACGATTGGCACGTGCCTGTCGTAAATATGCGCGTCGGCAATTACGTGCACTAGCTCGCCCGCTTTCAGCCCCGATACTTGCGCGAACATTAAAAGAAGAATCGCATACTGCACCACGTTCCAATTGTTTGCAGTCAGCATATCGTTCGAGCGCTGGTTCAAAATTCCGTTTAAAGTGTCACCCGAAACGTTGAAAGTCATCGAGTACGCGCAAGGATACAAATTCATTTCGTTGAGGTCGGCAAAGTTGTAGATATTCGTCATTATCCTGCGGCTGGAAGGGTTATTCTTTAAATCGAAAAGCACCCTGTCTACTTGGTCGAACTCCCCCTCCTTATACTTGTGCTTTACGCCGAGCTGATAGCCGTAGGCTTTCCCGATTGAGCCATTTTCGTCTGCCCATTGGTCCCAGATGTGAGAGTTCAGGTCGCGGATATTGTTACTCTTTTTCTGCCAAATCCACAAAAGCTCGTCCACGCAGGACTTGAACGCAGTGCGGCGGATTGTCAAAATAGGGAATTCTTCCTGCAAATTATAGCGGTTGACGATACCGAATTTTTTGACGGTATGCGCGGGGGTTCCGTCGCTCCACTTCGGACGGACGGGCAGGTCGGTATCCCATACCCCGTTTTCAAGAATGTCTGTCATATTTGCAATGAATATTTCGTCGGCTCTGCTCATAATTTTCTCCGTTGTCGTGTATTTGTTTCATTATAGAATAAATATTGTGCCAAGTCAATTTTATTTTATGTTGACGTAATTTTTGATTGACGGAAAAATAAAATAATTATATAATGTAAACGTAATTGAGGCGTAGCGCAGTTGGTAGCGCGTATGGTTCGGGACCATAAGGTCGTGGGTTCAAATCCCGTCGCCTCAACCAATTAAAAAGCCGTCGGTAAACGCCGATGGCTTTTTAGTTTCTGAAATTTCATTTTTCACTTTTAAAAAGTTCAATAGGCTCGATATTCAGTACTTCGCAAATTTGAAATATAGTTTTTAAAGTTATATTGACTTTACCGTTTTCAAGTTTATTGATATAACTTGCATCTTTTCCTATTCTTAAACTTAATTCGTAACCAGATAAATTTGCTTTTATTCTAAACTTTGCTACTTTAAGCCCAAAATCTTTTAAATTCATACATTTGATTATATTTAGCTTTAACATTTGACTAATGGAATATCATTCCTTGTAATGGAACTATATTCAATTAAGGAGTTATTTATTAATAAAGAAAAAGCCTACACAAATTAGCTAAGCAATGCTCGGAAGGGCTACAAGCCTCTGCTCTATTAAGCGTGATAAATACTTAGCCGGCATATTGCCCGAAACGCGACTGATTTCTATGAAAGAGCTAAATAAAATTACTGATTATAATTATGTTAAACTACGTAAATTTTTAGGCAATAATTATTACAGGGTTAAAGGGAAAAAATCTAATATAATTGCCGACAATCAACTTTTAGCTCGAGAAGCAAAATCTAATTGCAAGTATTTAATTGTAGAATTAGTTATTCCCTCACAACCCATCGACAGTTTTGACAACCGTGTTTTTCTTTATATTATAGATAGCGATTTTACAGTAGAAGAAAGAGAATTTATCAACCTAATGCTTAACGAATTAATAGCTGTTGCGAGTATCAAAGAGTTTTCAAGCCAAATATCCGAAAGAGATTTGTGCGATTTCAATACACTGAACGCTAATTCTTTTGACCAAACCGCAAAGAAAGTTTACAACGACGTTTTACAAAAGAAACTGCACGCCGGCGATAATATTATGGAATATCTGAAAACTGATTTATCGGATAAGGAAATTGCGGAACGGTTAGAAAAGAGCTGCAAATTCGATTATTTTTTTGATAAAGACGGCTTTTTAAAATGTGATTTAGATACAAACAAAACTATATTAATTAAAAATTTCCTTAATACACTTTTATACGGTTTTAAAGACCCCCGCGCACGAAATATACTTTTACTGAAACTTAATTCCAAATATCCGCTTTTAAATTGTTGACCAAAAGCA
>CAJTVA010000080.1 GCA_910579585.1 uncultured Christensenella sp. | reverse complement strand
TTTTTTAATTTATAATATTTTCGCCTAGCTGTAAATTCAAATAGTATTCCGGCACAGTTACGGAAATCCCGTAAGTATACGTGTAAGCATAAACGTAATCGCCGTATTGGGTTCCGCTGATGTCTACCGCCATATACTCAATCATACCGTCTTTGAATTTAACCGTAACCGTCGCGTCGGTCGCATAACTTTCGTAACGGATAGTCGCAACGTATTCCTCTTTTTCTTCGGAATATGTAAACTTTTCGAATTTATCCGCAAGATTTAAAGCCCGGATATGGTCGCCGCCCGCATAAGAATAAATGACCGAATCGAAACCCATTTTGAATTGTTCTTCACTTATCGTTGACTTGGTATAATAATTTATTTTTTCGCCCGTTTCCCCGTCTACGCGCCAACCGCCGCCGATGTTGTAATAAACGTCGCCGTCTTTCCAGCCGTAGTACGCTGCGGGTTCATTTGCGCCATTGTTGACAAACTCGATTCCGCTAACCCATTTGTCGTAGTCCGAACTTACAATAAGTTCCGACGCTTGCGAATCGGTGCCGTCAAAATAACTTAAATTCATTTTACAGCTGAAATTTTCCCTCGGATTGTCAGATAATATCGGATAATAAGTTTCCTCGTTCCACTCTACCATAAAATAGCTGAACGCAGTCTTCCACTTGTCCTCTGTTACCGTCGTACCCTGACCACCGTCTTGGTTGCAAGCCGCAAACGGCAAAACGCAAATCGCGGACGCAAGTCCCAACGCCGCAGCCAATAATTTTTTCATCGTTTAAAATTTCCTCCCGTGTTCAATAACTAACTGTATTATATCCTACAAATTGTAGGAAGTCAACAAAACGTAGGAAGCTTACGGTTAAAATTTTATTAATGAACGACAATTACCTCGGCAAAACAATTAAAGAATTGCGTCTGGAAGAGGGCATTTCCCAACGGGAACTCGGTAAGCGGCTGAACGTATGCAACCAGACCGTAAGCTTTTGGGAGGGCGGACAAAGAGAGCCCGATTTAGACACGCTTTTAAAAATAGCAAGATACTTTCAGGTCACGACAGATTTTCTTTTAGGAAACGGCGAATAAGAAAAAACCGCCCGCGCAATTTCGCGCGGGCGGTTTTCGTTTAATTTGCGGTTTGTGCGTTTTTCTCAACTGCAATTAAGATGCCTCGGTTAAGCAGAGCGCTTATTCTCTATATTTCTGAAATGTTAACCGCGCAAAATCAATAATATGTTACTACCGTCTCTTCGGGCGGGTCGCTGCGTTCGGCTTTTTCGGCTATAAGCACGGGTCCCTCGCCGCGGTAGATTGCGTTCTTTTCAAGCGCGATTTTTGCGGTTACGGTTATCCAGTCGCGCGTTTCCACGTCTTTTAAAAGATTTCCAATCTTCACCGCAAAGCCGTCGTAAGCAATATCGGCTTCGCAACAGGTCATAATGTGCCTGCCTAGGACGATATAGCCCTTGGGCACGCGCTTAGAAACCGCCGCCATACCCTTAAACCGCACAGTCTTGCCGATATACTCGTCGGTCTTTTCCGCCAAATCGCGGTAGAACCAGGCAAAATCTCTGTCCTCGACCTCGATTACGGGCGCGTTGACGTCGAAGGGCATAGGGTCCTCTATGTCGTCGTACTCCACCTTCCCGCCGAGATATTCGTAAACGATGTCGGGGCGGCGGGATACGCCGCGTATAACTTTGTGGAAATCTTCCCTTTCGTACTCGCCCTTGAAGCGGTTGAATACGACCATCTGCGTCATCTGCACTTTGTCGAAAACGAGCTGGCGCATATTCTGGTTATATTTTAAGAAAGTCGTCGCGTCGAAAAAGGTCATTATCTGGTCGATAACCCAGTTCTCGGGCATAGCGTCGAAAAACTGCGACAAAAGCCACGTGCCGTTGTACTCTACAACCACGCGCTGAACGCGGTATTTTTCGCTCAGCGCCGTAAGGTTTTCCATCGTCAGCTCGTCCGCGCTTTCAAGCGTGACTTTCGTCACATAGCGTACGTTAAACGCGTCGGGTTTGTACTCCTCCTCACCCTCTTCGCAGACGAGAAGAAGCGTCCTTTCGCCCGAGTCCATACGCTTGTCTTCAAGCGTTTCCTGTATGAATTTTGTCTTTCCCGATTCCAGAAAGCCTAGAAAAAGAAAGACGGAAATTTCTTGTTGCTCCATTATTTGACACCGAAAAGTTTGATAAGTTCTTCTTCTTTGATTTTCGCGCCGATTACGCATAGCCTGCCCGTGTACGCCGCAGCGCCGGTGCGCACGTCAACCTCTTCGGGGATATAATCGAAGTGTAACCATTTGCCGCAAGCGCAGGGAACTATGCCCTTTGCACGAAGCACCGTGCCGAAACGTTTTTCGTCGGACAGTGCCGCAAGCGCGGTTTCAAGCTCTTCTTTTGAAAACTTCTTGCTTGTTTCCACGCCCCAGCTTGTAAAAACGTCGTCTGCGTGATGATGGCCGTGGTGATGTTCGTGACCGTGCTCGTGGTCGTGTTCGTGGTGACAGCAATGTCCGTGTTCGTGCTCGTGTTCTTCTTCGTGGTCGTGTCCGTGACAGCAATGCCCGTGCTCGTGCTCGTGTTCTTCTTCGTGGCCGTGACCGTGACAGCAGTGTCCGTGCTCGTGGTCATGCTCTTCTTCGTGGTCGTGTCCGTGACAACAATGCCCGTGACCGTGATGATGTTCGTGCTCTTCTTCAAGCTCGTGAAGTTCGCCCTCGAGGGTGTCTGCATGCTCCATTGCCGCAAGAATAGCCTTGCCGTCAAGTTCGTCCCAAGCCGTAGTGACAACCGTCGCGTGGTGGTTGTGCGATTTTACAAGCTCGACCGCCGCCGCAAGCTTATCTGCGCCCGCAACGTCTGCGTGGCTGAAAATTATGCACGACGCCGATTCAATCTGGTCGTTGAAAAACTCGCCGAAGTTCTTCATATACATTTTGCACTTAGCCGCGTCTACCACCGTGGCGTGAGTGTTGATTTTGCAATCTGAAAGATTTGCGCTTTCAACGGCGCGGATAACGTCCGAAAGCTTACCCACGCCCGACGGCTCGATTAAAATTCTGTCGGGGTGATATTCCGTGTAAACCTTTTCAAGCGCCTTTGCAAAGTCGCCTACAAGCGAGCAACATATACAGCCCGAATTAAGCTCGTTAATCTTAATTCCCGCTTCCTGCAAAAAACCGCCGTCAACGCCGATTTCGCCGAACTCGTTCTCTATAAGAACAAGGCTTTCCCCTGCGTAAGCTTCCTTTATAAGCTTTTTTATAAGCGTGGTTTTCCCCGCGCCCAAAAAGCCCGAAAATATATCGATTTTTGTCATAGATAATACCTCTTTAAATTATAAGTTAATAACCGAACAAGCAAACGGTATAACGCCGTTGTCCTACGACCTCAGAGATTTTTGTGAACTCAGTACGTCAGTTTGCGGAAAGACCCGTCCTCTTTATGTATCATAATGTTAGCGTCCTGATTATCCGCCAAAGTCTTGCAGTAATCGATAGCTTCTTTCTGGGTCTTGAAAAGCTTAATAGCGCGCGAACCGCCGGCGGCCTTTATCTGCCACATATTTGTGTCACTGCGCTTAGAAATATGGTAAGTTTTCGTCGTGCTCTTTGCGGCGGGCGCCTTTTCCGTTGCAGGCTTTGCCGCCGAAGTCTTTGTTGAAGTAGTTTTGCTCATATCGTTTTTCGCTCCGTTCGTCTTTGCAGTACCCGTCTTTGCCGCAGTAGTTTTCGTTGCGGTCGTTTTCGTAGCCGCAGTCTTTTTCGGCGCGGCGGGTTTTTCTTCCGCGACGGCTTCGGTCACGGCAACCTCGGCAGGCTCTTCCGCGGGCGCCTCTGCGGTTTCGGCAACAGGCTCCTCTACGGGTTCGGGCTCCGCAACAACGGGCTCCTCCGCAATAACGGGCTCCTCCGCAACAATCTGCTCTTCTCCCTCGGACTTAACTTCCGACTTTTCGGCTTTGATTTTGGCTTTGGACTTCTTCGCGCCGACAGCGCAACAAATTATTACGATAATCGCAATCAGTGCAACAAGAACGGCACCGCCTATTATCCAATAAATCATAGGCAAGCCCAAAAACACGTTATCGGCTAGTAAGTTCGTGGAAAATTTCATTTTTTAACTCCTTTTTAAATATTGTAAACTAATTCAGGCGCAAAATCAAGCGATTATTGAAAAAAGAAA
>CAJTVA010000079.1 GCA_910579585.1 uncultured Christensenella sp. | reverse complement strand
TTGGCAATTATAGCAAAAAAACGGGCGCTTCCGCGCCCGTTTTGCGTTTAAAAAAATTTGAGTTCATTCCCTTTAAACACTTGTATTTAAAAGGCTTTTATTATATAATTAATGTGTATGAAATTCGAGGAATTGAAAAAACTTAAAAGCGGCACCGACATTCGCGGCGTTGCCGTGGGCGGCGATTTGCCCGTTAACCTCACCGACGAAGCAGTGGGGCTTATTGTGAAGGCGTTTATTAAGTGGCTTTCGTTAAAGACGGGAAAGTCGCGCTTTAAAATCGCGATAGGGAACGATTCCAGAATTTCCGCGGACAGAATCGTTAAGCGGGCAACCGCCGCAATCAATTCGAGCGGGTGCGACGCGCTTTACACGGGGCTTTCTTCTACTCCCTCTATGTTTATATTATTGAAACGCGCGGGTTGGGGCGTTGACGCGTCGGTTATGGTTACTGCTTCGCATATGCCGTACGACAGAAACGGCTTAAAGTTTTTCACCCCCGACGGCGGGCTTGACGGAAAGGACGTAGAAGAGATTTTACATATCGCGGCAAACGGCGAATTTTTGTCTGGCAAGGGCAAGTATGAAGAAAAGTCGTTTATGGACGAGTACTCACGCATACTTGTCGAAACCGTTGAAAGCGCGTGCGGGAAGCTTCCGTTAAAGGGCAAGAAAATTATAGTTGACGCGGGCAACGGCGCGGGCGGTTTTTTTGCCGAAAAGGTGCTAACTCCGCTCGGCGCGGACGTTGACGGAAGTCAGTTTTTAGAGCCCGACGGGCGATTCCCCAATCATATTCCTAACCCCGAGGACAAGGTTGCGATAGAGAGTATTTCCGCCGCGGTATTAAGGGAAAAAGCCGACCTCGGGATAATTTTCGATACCGACGTGGACAGGGCGGCGTGCGTCGACTGCGACGGCGGCGAGATTAACAGAAATGCGCTTATCGCGCTGGTTGCGGCGATTTTGCTTAAAGACAAGCCCGGCACTATCGTAACCGACAGTGTGACTAGCGACGGGCTTGCGGAATTTATTGAAAGTTTAGGCGGCAAACATTTACGCTTTAAGCGCGGGTACAAGAACGTTATAGACAAGTGCAAGGAGCTGAACGAGAGCGGCGAGTACTCTCCCCTTGCAATAGAAACTTCGGGACACGCGGCTTTTAAGGACAATTATTATCTCGACGACGGTGCGTATCTTATAACGCAGATTTTAATTTCGCTTGCCTTACAGGCGCGCGAGGGAAAAAGTCTTACTTCGCTTATTTCGGGTTTGAAAAGACCAGTTGAAGAAAACGAAGTGCGTATTACCTTTAATAATAACAGCTTCGATTTCAAGAGCGAAGGCGCGGCAGTTATCGACGCTTTGAAAATTATCGCCGCAAAAGACGAAAATATGATTTTATCGCCCGTGAATTTCGAGGGCGTGAGAATAAACTTCAAGGACGGTGCGGGCGGCTGGCTGCTTGTGAGAATGAGCGTTCACGACCCCGTTATGCCGATTAACTTCGAAAGCAACTACGTTGGCGGTAATAAAATTATGGCGACCAAGCTTTTGAAGATTTTGGCGGCGTATAACTTCCTCGAACTCAAAAACTTAAAAAATTTTACTTTATAAGGAGAAATTTTCAATGTCTTTAAGAAACAAATGCGTAGACACCGTAAGGGTACTTTCTGCGGAAGCCATTCAGCGCGCAAAATCGGGACACCCCGGTATCTGCCTCGGCGCGGCGCCTATCGGGTTCGAGGTTTTCGCCGACTTTTTGAAGTTCAACAGCGCTAACCCCAAATGGGACAACCGCGACAGGTTCGTTTTGTCGGCGGGGCACGGCTCTATGCTTTTATACTCCCTTTTGCATCTGTTCGGCTACGACGTTACCAAGGAGGACTTGAAAAATTTCCGCCAGCTTAATTCCAGAACGCCCGGCCACCCCGAACTCGGCAAGACGGACGGCGTTGAAACTTCCACCGGACCTTTGGGGCAGGGCATCGGCAACGCTGTAGGCTTCGCGCTTGCGGAAGCGCACCTTGCCGCTATTTTCAACCGACCCGACTTCCCCGTCGTAGACCACTACACCTACGTACTGTGCGGCGAGGGCTGTCTTGAAGAGGGTTTGGGTTACGAGGCTTGCTCGTTTGCAGGCACGCAGAAGCTCGGTAAGCTGATTCTTTTATACGATAAGAACAACATTACAATCGAGGGCGACACCGCAACCAACTTCAATGAAGATATTGCAACGCGTTTCATAGCGCAGGGCTGGCAGGTTATCCGCGTGCCCGACGCGAACGATATGAACGTTTTAAAGACGGCTATCGAGCGCGCGAAAAGCGATTTGACACGCCCGTCGATTATCATCTGCACGACTAAAATCGGCTACGGCTGCCCGTTAGAGGGCAGTGAAAAGGTGCACGGCGCGCCTATGGGCGAGGAAAACCTTCAAAAGCTAAAAGATAGACTTAACTGGACGGAAGAGCCGTTCGACGTGCCCGAGGACGTAAAGGAATACTGCCGCGCAATTGCCGAGGAAAAGAGCCTGGACGAAGAGAACTGGAACAAGCTTTTTGAGAATTACTCAAACATTTACCCCGAGCTTGCCGACAAATACAAAAAGTATATGAGCGGATACGAGCTTGATTACAACGAACTTTTCAGCAAGTTCGACTTCTCTTCCCCCGAAGCGACAAGAGCGTCGGGCGGGAAAATTCTTAACGAAATCGCGACGAGAACGCCCAACCTTTTGTCGGGTTCGGCGGACCTTGCCCCCTCCACTTTGACGGGGCTGAAATGCTCGGGCGCGTTCACCCCCGAAAACAGAGAGGGGCGCAATATTCAGTTCGGTATCCGTGAGCACGCTATGGCGGCAATCTGCAACGGTATACAGGTGCACGGCGGACTGAGAATCGTTTGCTCGACTTTCTTCTCGTTCTCCGACTATATGAAAGGCGGTATCAGAATGAGCGCGCTTATGAAAGCGCCCGTTATTTACGTTATGACGCACGACTCTATCGGCGTCGGCGAGGACGGACCCACGCACCAGCCTATGGAGCAGCTTATCGCGCTTCGCTCGATACCCGATATAAAAGTTTTCCGCCCCTGTGACGGGAAAGAAACGGTTGCGGCTTACGTTTCCGCATTTGCCGGCACAGTCCCCACCGTTTTAGTGCTTTCCAGACAAAACCTCAACCAATACGCGAACTCTGGCATTAAGGCGATAACGGGCGGTTACGTTTTAGAGGACTGCAAGGGCACGCCCGACGTTATTTTGATGGGCACGGGCTCGGAAGTAGACCTTTGCGCCGCCGCGAAGAAAGCGCTTGAATACGAGGGTATTAAGGCGCGCGTTGTATCTATGCTTTGCCTCGAAGAGTTCGAAAACCAGACCGAGGAATATCAGGAATCTGTTCTGCCGAAGTCCGTTAAGGCGCGCGTGTGCGTTGAAGCGGCTTCGCACTTCGCCTGGTACAAATACAGCCGTGACTACGGTGAAGTAATCGCTATGCACAGCTTCGGCACGTCCGCGCCTGCGAAGGTTGCGTTCGAGCATTTCGGGTTTACCGTTGACAACGTTGTCGAAAAAGCGAAACTTTCGCTTAGCAACAGCAAAAAGAAATAATTAAAAAGCAGCGGTTAAAGCGCATTTCCCATAGAGAATTGTAAAATTAAATTTTTTTAGTGCTACGCTTTCATATTATTAAAAGGCTCTCGAACAAAATGTTCGAGAGCCTTTTAGCTTACACATAATGAAGTTAATAAGACAAATTGAAATTTAACTTACTTTCTTTTAGAATATTTTTCCTTTGCGTACTCATAAGCCTCTTGAATTAACGGCTTTAATCTTTCAAAGGTTATATCAGACGGATTGAGCGCACACACCCAACTCATCCAAGCGTAAACGGGGTGTGGCAATATTTTATCTGTTTGCGTAAAGTCATACGGCATATCCACAATTCCGCCTTTTGACGGACGTGCAGGAACAAAGCCGAACATATTTATAAAAGTATTTTTACGAACACCTATATTTACACGATAAATATTCTCTCTATTCAAATCCGAACCTTTATCGTTATCGCCGTCTTTTTCTTTGACGGTTAAAATATAAATTCCTCGTTTTAGCGTATTATTCGGATTATAGAAAATTCCGTTCTCGCCCCAACTGCTTACTAAAACCGTATCGGGTAGATTATCAAGACAGTATTTAAGTATATCGTTAGGTTGCATTTTATACTTTCCTAATGTAAATTACTGTTTATAGTATTATCATTTTAACACAATGGAAAATGAAAAACAAGCGGTTTGCAATATCAGCCATATCTCACTTGGCTACAAGTAGCCTCGCTTGTCCACGCAATATAAATATCAAAAAAGGCGTGGCTTCACGCCACGCCTGATTCTTTTCCCCTGCGGCTTACCTATTTTTCCTTATTGGAA
>CAJTVA010000078.1 GCA_910579585.1 uncultured Christensenella sp. | reverse complement strand
TTTAATGATTTTTGTCGATTGATTTTCTTACCGCTATGCATACTCCTCACCGAAATGCGCGTCATTTAGAAATAATCTATGAACGCTTGCAAAATTTAATGTCGAAATATGTACTTATATATCACAAATCATCGGATAAAATTTGCGCAATCTGATTGAGACTGTCGCGCATATCTTCAAGTACTGTTTTTACGTTTTCTTTTCTCTGATTTTTCAATTCCCCGTTACTTTCCCACTTGTCGCAGTTTTCATACAGCCTGTACTTATTACGTTTCCGCGGCGGGTTCAGCTCATCGTTTATACAATGCCCTTCACCTATCTTTTGAAAAATAGCTTTATATTTTACGTAATGCTCTATATAGAATTTGCAATTCCCACACGTTTTTTCCTGTTCCATATCTAAATTATATTAGTACTTTTCTACTAAGTCAAGACTTTTCTACTAAAATTAGATAAAATAATTTTAGTATGGAAACAAGTGAAATAATAAAAGAAATTCTTACTGTAAATAATTTCAGTCAAGAAAAACTTGCTACAATTCTGAGTGTTTCACAAAAAGCCGTAAGTAATTGGCTGAACGGTTACGACACTCCGAAAGCTAGCAGTATGCTTATGATTTATAAAAATTTTGGGATAACCCCCAACGAACTATTGGGTCTTGAAGAACCTGAAAATTTTAAACTAATTACAAAATAATATTACCGCCCTGCGGCGTTTGCCGCAGGGCGGTTTTTTTACTTTCTTATAAGCGTTAAGGTCACTTCTTCGCCGTTTACGTTCTGGGTTTTCGTGAAGCCCGCAGGGGTGCCCTTTGCAACCTTTTGTGCAAGCACGTCGGGTGCGAAAGCCGCCTTTTCAAGAACTTTCAGCGCCTTGCCGTCGGCTTCGTAATATACCTCTATTCTGTCGGTAACTTCGAAACCCGCTTCCTTTCGCATATTCTGAATTTTGGAAACCAGCTCGCGCTCTATTCCCTCCGAAATAAGCTCTTCGGTCAACGCGGAATTCAACGCAACCGTTATGCCCTTATCCTCCGCCGCGACGAAGCCGTTTGCGCTTTCGGGGAAGATTTGCAAGTCCTCCTGCTTCAACACGACGTCCTCGCCGGCAATCTCGTAACTGCCGCCGCCTTTAACCGCGTTTACCACTTCTTTCGCGTTGCAATTTGCAAGAAAGGCTGTAATCGCGCCAAGCTTCTTGCCGTACTTGGGTCCAAGCGTTTTGAGCTGGGGCTTCAACTTATAGTTCAAAAATTTTTCCGCGTCGTCCGAAATTTTAAACGTCTTTACGTTCAACTCGTCCAGAACTATTGACTTTTCCTCTTCGGACAAAGCGACTTTTTTATCGGTAACGACGTACATTTCCGAAAGCGGCTGGCGGTTTTTCAGGTTGCCCGCATTGCGCGCCGCCCTACCGAGTATAACTATATTGTACACCTCTTCCATTGCGTCTTCCAAAGTCTTGTCGATATACTTTTTGTCGCTTTCGGGGAAATCGCAAAGATGAACGGACTTCGGCGCTTTTTTGAAGAAAGCGGGCACTAAGTTCTGATACATCATCTCGGCAATGAACGGGGTGAACGGCGCGGTCAGCTTTGCAAGCGTTACCAGAACCGTATAAAGCGTGGTGTAAGCCGCCGCCTTGTCGTCCGTCATTTCCGCACCCCAGTACCTGTCGCGGCAACGGCGCACGTACCAGTTCGAAAGCACGTCTGAAAAATCTTGAAGCGCGCGCGAGCTTTCGCATATTTCGTAATTTGCAAGCGATTTGTCTATAAAGGCGATAAGCGAATTCAGCTTCGAAAGTATCCACTTATCCATAAGCGACAGATTGCACTTTTCAAGTTCGTACTTCGAGGGGTCGTATTTGTCGATTTCCGCATACAGCGTGAAGAACGCGTACGTGTTCCACAGCGTGCCGATATACTTTCTTTGCGCTTCGGAAACGGTTTCCTCGGCGAACCTCGACGGCAACCACGGCGCGCTTGCAGAGTAGAAATACCATCTTACCGCGTCCGCGCCCTGTTTATCGAGAACCGACCACGGGTCGACGACATTGCCCTTGTGCTTAGACATTTTTATGCCGTTTTTGTCGTTGACGTGCCCTAAAACTATGCAGTTTTTAAACGGAGCTTTGCCGAACAAAATCGTGTTTATTACAAGCAAAGTATAGAACCAGCCGCGCGTCTGGTCGACCGCCTCCGAAATAAAGTCGGCGGGGAAAGTTTTCCCAAACAAGTCCTTATTCTCGAAAGGATAGTGATACTGCGCAAACGGCATAGACCCCGAGTCGAACCAGCAGTCGATAACTTCGGGAGTGCGTTTCATCTTTCCGCCGCACTTCGGGCACTTGCACGAAAGGTTATCGAGGTACGGGCGGTGCAGTTCTATATCCTTATTTAAGGGAAGTCCGCACTTTTCTTTAAGCTCCTTTTTAGAGCCTATAACCTCAATCTCGCCGCAGTCGGGGCAGACCCAGACGGGCAGGGGCGTGCCCCAGTACCTGTCGCGGGAAAGTCCCCAGTCAATGACGTTTTCGAGGAAGTTGCCCATTCTGCCCTCTTTGATGTTGTCGGGCATCCAGTTAACCGAACGGTTGGACTTGGTTATTTCGTCTTTTACGGCGGTAACTTGTATGAACCAGCTCGACTTCGCGTAATACAAAAGCGGAGTGTCGCACCGCCAGCAGTGCGGATAGTCGTGCTCGAACGGTATTACTTTGAATAAAAGCCCCGCGTTTTCAAGCCTGTCTAAAATAGGTTTGTCGGCTTTCTTTGCGAAAATGCCGTTTAAGCTTATAAAGCGCTCGTCGAAACAACCGCGTTCGTTGACTAACTGAACGACGGGCAAACCGTATCTTTTACCGACCTTATAGTCGTCCTCGCCGAACGCGGGCGCGATATGAACTACGCCGGTGCCGTCGCCCATAGTTACGTAATTGTCGCACACAACGTAGTGCGCTTTTTGCACCGCGTTTGCGGGGGATATGCGCCTTATCTCTTCGGAAGTTTCTTCGAACAACGGCTCGTATTCGAGATACTCCCACTCTTTGCCGAGCTTTTTGTCTATTACTTTATATTCCTCGAAGAACTTCGAAACAAGCGCCTCCGCCAGAATGTAGCGCGCGCCGTCCGCCTCTATTTCTAGGTAAGGCTCGTCGGGGTTCATACAGAGCGCTACGTTGGAAGGAAGCGTCCAAGGCGTGGTCGTCCAGGCAAGGATATAGCGGTTTTTCGCGCCCTTAACCTTGAACCGCGCCACTGCGGAATTTTCCTTTACAAGCTTATAGCCCTGCGCAACCTCGTGCGAGGAAAGCGCAGTTCCGCACCTAGGGCAATAAGGCACGATTTTGTGCCCCTTGTACAAAAGCCCTTTTTTGTGCATCTCTTTCAAAGCCCACCACTCGGACTCGATATAGTTGTCGTCGTAAGTGACGTAGGGGTTGTCCATATCGACCCAGTAGCCTACGCGATCGGACATCTTTTCCCACTCGCCCTTGTACTTCCAGACCGACTCTTTGCACTTTTTAATGAAAGGCTCTATGCCGAAGCTTTCAATCTGCTGTTTGCCGTCAAGCCCAAGAAGTTTTTCTACTTCCAGCTCTACGGGCAGACCGTGAGTATCCCAGCCCGCCTTTCTTAAAACGTGCTTGCCCTTCATCGTCTGATATCTGGGGATAAGGTCCTTAATAACGCGCGTCAAAATGTGCCCGACGTGAGGCTTGCCGTTCGCCGTGGGGGGGCCGTCGTAGAATGAAAACTCTTCTCCGCCCTCGTTTCTTTCAACCGACTGTTCGAAAATTCCGTTCTCTTTCCAGAACGAAATTATTTCCTTTTCGCGCTCTATGAAGTTCAATGAGGTGTCAACTTTCCTGTACACTTTTATACGCTCCTATTTGCATAATATTATATAAAATAAGCGCAAAAAAGTAAAGTTTTTTATATGTTAATTTAATTTTCGTCGTCTTTTAGAATGAGGGTTATATCGGCAAGACTTTTGCGAATATCTTTTAAAATATGATTTATATCGTCGCGCCAAACCTCCACGCGATTTTGTTGCGGTTGCCATTTATCGCAAAGCTTGGGCGAATATTTAATCTTAGTAACGTTAGGATGAACAAAGTCATTATCGCAAAAGCCTCCTATTACTTTAAGCCGCGCGTCCTTTATCACGAAATAGCTTTTATAAAACTTGCAGTTTTTACACTTTTTATCTTGTTCCATAATTACACCTTTGCGCAAAGTTTTCTTTGTAAAGATTATCACAAAGATTTCTTTGTGTCAATTGTTTTACTAAGATTTCTTTGTATAATGTTCGTGAGGACAAAATTATGTCAACTTTTGCAACAAGATTAAGAGAGTTACGAACAGATAAAAAGCTTTCTATGAAAAACTTAGCCAAACAAATTAACGCAACTGATACCGCCGTTTCCAATTGGGAAAACGATATAAACGAACCGAAAATATCTTATTTGATTAGTATTGCTAAGTTCTTCAATGTCAGTGCAGACTATCTGTTAGGTTTAGAAGATTAAAAGCCGCCCGCGGGACCCCCGC
>CAJTVA010000077.1 GCA_910579585.1 uncultured Christensenella sp. | reverse complement strand
GTCGAGGGCTTGATCTCATTTAAAAGAGATAAGAACAGAAAACGAATTTACGAAGATTAGCTACATTTTTAACGAGCAACTTTAAAAGTCCTTTTTTCACTACTTTATTTCCTTCCGTTTCTATGCAGTTGTCAGGCTTCGTTCCGACGGCAGAAAAGCTGAGGAAGAGAGCTGTTTCTGTGCGAATAAACGTACGGAGACGCGCGGTTTAGTGCAGTAAACCGCAAAAAATATGTATATTATCGGTTAACTTGTCATTCCGAAGCTTGATTAGGAATTTTAAGTTAAACCGTTATATAACCATTCCGGTGACGATAGCAACGAGGATCCACCTGTTCCCATACCGAACACAGAAGTTAAGCTCGTTTACGCCTGATGTAGTTGGGTTTTAACCCTGCAAGATAAGGTAGTTGCCGGATTTCAACAAAAGAAGATATGCCTTGTGCATATCTTCTTTTGTTATGCATTAGTATATTTGGCGTAAACACACATTTTATGTGTTGCTTAACTTCTGTGGCAAGACGCCCGAGAATTGAAAATTATAACGTAGCAAAAAGTTTGCGGCTTTACACTTCCCGTTTAGCTCGTTTACGCCTGATGTAGTTGGGTTTTTTCTCACACGCCGTAAGGGCAACGGCGTGTTCGGTCACTGCGTTGCACGTATAATGTGCAACGCTCATCTCGGGCGGCAAAACAGTGGGTGTCCACTGTATTGAGTACTTCGCTTTCGTCCCGCAAGATACGGTAGTTGCCGGATTTCAAAGAAAAAAAGCACTCACTTTGTGGGTGTTTTTTTAATTATCTTGCCATGAAAGAAATTATAAAAAAAAGTTAAAAACTTACAAATTTTTGCTTGAAATTCCGTACAATAATATATATAATGGAGAATATAATGAAGCAGTTTGCGGCTATGGCGCCGCGGATATTTTTTATCCGCGGGAGAGGGAAGGACCTTCCCTCTTAAAAAACCTTAATTGCAATTGTTCTTATTTGGAGGAAAAGATGAAAAATCGTAAACTGATGAAATCAGTAATGAACACGGTGGTTTGCACGTCGATGGCGTTCACGATGTTCGCGCTTTCAGCTTGTAACGTCGATAAGCCCGACGATGAACCCCCTGCAGGTCAAGCCACTCAGCTTGACGCACCCGTTATTACGCTCAGTGATAATGTGATAAGTTGGAGCGCTGTAACCAATGCAGACGCATACGACGTCTACGAGGGGACGACGGTTGTTTCTTCCCAGACCGCGTTAAGCTACATTATCGACAAGCACGACGGGGGAGAGTATACCTATACAGTCAAGGCTACCAGCACCGGCGAAGATTATTCTACCAGTAACGCATCCAACGCTGTTACATATAAGTCGATTACAACCTATACCGTCACGTTTATGATGGACGATATCGTGTTTGATAAGCAGACCGTTGAAAAGGGCGGCACGGCGAAACAAATTACGACCGACCCCGCTAAACCCGGTCATATTTTCGATAAATGGGTCACCGAAAAGAACGGCAGTACCGCTTACGACTTCGATACTGAAATAAACGCGGATACCGACGTCTATGCAAGCTGGACGGCTAAGGTGTACGACTCTTATAAAGTCACATTCGAAACCAACGGCGGCTCGGCTGTCGAAGAGCAGGACGTAACCGCAGGCGGCAAGGCGGAAAAACCCACCGCACCCACGAAAGGCGACGATTTCGTATTTGCAGGTTGGTATATTGACGAAGAACTCACCGAAGAGTTTGATTTCAACACGGCAATAGATAAAGCTACCAACCTGTACGCAAAATGGAGCCTTGCGGCGGGCGTAGAAGCCGTTTCGGAAACAACGACGTGGGAATTTAACGCCGGCAATTTTGAGGCAAACAACAATGAAGACAATAATTATTTTGTTGCGACAGCCGATTCCCTTAATTTACAGAACAGTACGGGTACTTTCCACGGACTTAATATCGATGCGACAACGGGCAAGTTGACTTCTAACGGCGCAACTTGGTATCAGTTCAATACTTCAACCAAAATTTCTTTCTATGTAAGTTCGGCTTGTACCGTTAAGTTGACGATGTATAATAATGGACTTGATTATACTGTTAACGGAGTTCCTGCAAAGGCGGACGACGGCTTTACTTACAGTTTTAAAGGCGCGGATAAAGTAACTATCGAATCGACGGCAAACGGATATATCGGCAAAATCGAGCTTACGTATCCTGTGGCGCTTGAGCCTTTTACTGGAAACACGCAGATTACTTTTGGTAATGACGGCAATCAGAACTATGAAACATACACTGCAAGCGGAAAACTTGTTATCAGCGGTGAATTAAGAGGTAACGGCAACAATTCGCAGGTCGGCACAAACACAATTAAGTTTGGCGTAAATGCGGGTGCTGAGATTACGGTTGCTTCTTATTCCGGGTATACTCATTATAAAATAGGAATGGAAAACGGTGCTCTTTCCGAAGAACAGACTGGAACGAGCTATACGTTTAAAGCTACGAAATCGGGGAATGTTGTAATAATCGGTACAAATAATGATAACTACTATTACAGTATTGATATCTCATATCCCGATGTGGACATCCCTACGATTCCCTCAAACTGCGAAGAGGTGACGACTACTTGCGATATTAATTCGCTTGCCGCACTTTACGGAACGGATAAAACAAGCGTCAATATAACTTACGGCAAATTTGAATTTGAAAAAGGCTTAAAATTCGAATCTTCTAAGAATGCGATAAATACCCAAGGCAAAACCATTTACGTTACCTTAACGGGAATAAACAGTTTGAACTCTCTTTCGTTCGACGTGGCAAACGGTGCTTCCAGTAACTTTACAGGGGTAACCGTTACGAACGAAGCGGGCACCGAGCTTGCAAGTTGCGGAAATGAAAGCAAGTCGTTCACTTTGACAAATCTTCCCGCAGGTAAATATACCATAACCAGTGGCGGCGGTTCTTGCCGTATATCCAACCTCAAGATTACAGAAGTGTTAGAGCAGGGCTCGCCCGTATCGATGTCGGTTAAACCCATTACGGTCGACTTCCTGAAAGGCGCTGCGTTTAACTCGACGGGGCTTACGGCTTCCGTGCTTTACGGCAACGGCGCGACTAAATCCCAGACAAATCTTACAGTCGATTCGTCTTCCGTAGATATGAGCAAGGAAGGTGAGTATATCGTCAGGGTATTCTACACCGAACTCGGCGAGACTGTTTGCGCAACCTATCCGGTTTACGTTTATACTGTTAAAAGCCTGACCTATTCGACGTACACCACAAGCAGCAAGACGCAGGTTACTCTTCCCACGGTTTACACGGTGGGCGGAACTTTCAGCGTGAAAGGGCTTACCGTTAACGCCGTGGCTAAGTGCGGCGTAAAGACAAAAGACTTCAGAATGAGCGCTAACGATTATACCTATTCGACTCCCGACCTTACTACCGTCGGTGAAAAGACCGTTACTATTACCGCAAAAGCAAACGATGCGGTTACCGCGACGTTTAAGGTTTACGTAGTTGACAAAGCGGCGGTTGCAGACAACACTGTTACCGTAACGGTTAACCCTGCTAAACACGTTTCAAGCACGAACTTTAACACGATTATGCAGGCTTTGACTTATCTCGGTAACTTCGACGGCGCAGTTCAAAAGATTGTTAACATCGCAGACGGCGAGTACTTCGAAAAAGTATACGTTGATATCCCCAATGTTCGCCTTGTTGGTTCGGCAACCAACACTCCCGATGCAAACACGAATAACGGAGTAGTAATTTGCTATGATGCGATTGCGGGTAAGACCGACGCAGCCGGCACGGCTTACGGCACGGACGGAAGCGGTACCGTTTCGGTTACTACCAAAGCAAGCAATTTCGTAGCGCAGAACATCACGTTCAAAAACTATTACAATACCAACGCTTTGTATAATGAAAGCTTGGGTATAAGCGGCAATTCGCAGGCTGTTGCACTGTATGTAGGAAGTCCTTCCGCTGCGTTCTATAACTGCAAGATTACGGGTTATCACGATACGCTGTATTCCAACGTCGGCAATCACTATTATAAAAATTGCTGGATAGAAGGCAGAACGGACTTTATATTCGGTTCTGACGCGAATGTTTACTTCGATACTTGTACGATTTATACGCTCAGCGCGGGCAGTCAGGACGGTAACGGCGGCTACGTATGCGCGATTAAACCTTCAAAGGCGAATACGTACAGCTTCGTATTCAACGGCTGTAATTTCGACGGTCCCGAAACGGGCGCAACCGATATAGCGCTTGGCAGAGCTTGGGGTTCGGATATGAAAATGGTCTTAATGAACAGCAGTATATCCGGCAATTACAGCAAAGCGGCGCATACCAACGGAACGACTAAGAAACAGCGTTATTGCACTATGAGCGGCAACGAGCCTAAGGCTGAAAATATGCTCGAATATAATAATACGGGAGCAGGAGCTATGTCCGAAAGTATTGCAAATACCTGCACCTATATGACGGAAACGCAGGCGGACGCATACAAACTTGAGAATATGTCGGTTTTCGGTTACGTAAACGCAGAATAAACGTAACAACAAAATATCAGGCGGGCGCG
>CAJTVA010000076.1 GCA_910579585.1 uncultured Christensenella sp. | reverse complement strand
CGGGGCTTTAAGTTTAGTAAAGGCTGGCAGTGCTGGTAAAATTTTTGCATTGCGCCGTATGCATACCTTCTGTTATAATAAAACCGTAACAAACAGGAGGTACTTTTATGAAGATTTTTTTAAGAGCAGCTTCTGCTGCGCTTGCATTGATAACAACATTCACCGTTGCGGGGTGCGCTTCCGCGGACGGTGCCGACAAAGATGAAGATAAAGATATCGGCGTTATCGCGCCCATGCCCGATGCGCCTCTGCCCGATTTGGGCGACCCCGACATTCCCGATACGGAAATTCCCGAAGCGCCGCCCGCGGACGTCGAGCCTGAAGCTCCCGAAGAGCCCGAGCCGACCGTAAGTACCGTTTCATACATACTTATGAATAGCAGTGGCGTAAATATCCGTTCGGGGGCGGGCACGGGTTACTCGGTCCGCGGCACGGCGGAAAAATCGACTATGTACGCAATGAACGGCTCTTCGGGCAATTGGTACCGGACGGCTTACAAAAACGGCTCCGCATATATTTATTCGGATTACTGCGACGTTGTCGAAATGGAACCTAGCGAAGACGAAAGGGTAGAGCGGGTTATTGCCGAGGGTACCAAGCTTTTGGGGGTGCCCTACGTGTACGGCGCGCCGCGCTATCACAACGGTAACGGAGTGCTTGCAAGCGATTTCAACATCAACAAGTTCGACTGTTCGTCCCTTATGCAATACATATTCTCGAAAGGTGCGGGAATCAACTTGCAGCTGACAAGCCGTTCCCAAGCGCTGTACGGTAAAGAAGTTGCGAAAAAAAACCTGCAACGCGGCGACTTGATGTTCTTCACCAACTCAACGCGCTATAACTTTTCGGGTATAGAAAGGATAGGTCACGTCGCGCTGTATCTCGGCGGCAACTGGATACTGCACACTGCGTCCGATTACGCTAAAATCGAACAGATTTCCTCAACCCGTTGGAGCTATTACATCACCGCAAAAAGAATGTTTTAGTTGTAAAAACAAATCCGCCCGCGCAATTTTTGCGCGGGCGGATTTTATTCTGAATTGCGCCCGATAAGCTCGTCTAAGGTAATACCGTAAAATTCCGCAAGCTTTACACAAGCGTCAATGCTGGGTAAAACATCTCCGCTTTCCCAACGGCAGATATTAGCCTGACTTATTCCTGTTTCCTTTGCTAATTGGTGCTGCGACAAATTAGCCGCTTCACGCTGATATTTTAATGCCTCTCCGTAATTCATAACTTTATTTTATACATATATGTATCAAATTGCTTGACTGATACATATTTTAATCATATAATACAAATATGCATCAAAACACAGAGGTAAATTTATGGATAAATCAATAATTTTAGAACTTGCGTTTAACGGAACGAACTACGCCGAAACAGTAAAAATAACTGAAATTGCGGAATTTAAGGAAGACTATGATAAATTCGACGAAATCTGCGATAAGCTTTGCGAGGGTATGTCAAAGGACGAAAAGCATAAAATCTTATGGGACTTAGAACTTGCCGTGTTCGGTATGGGTAGCGTTTATTCCAAAGAATATTTTAAAGCGGGCTTCAAGCTTGGGCTTACTATCGCGGCGCAAAACTTTTTAGAGTAATTAGTGCAAAAAAAAGGACGGTGAATTATTCGCCGTCCTTTTTTTCTTTGTTTTCAGCTTTTCCAGTAATGAAGTCGCCCGCGGGAGGGGGAGGGTTCTTTTTCAATTCCTCGCTCTCCTGCGCACGTTTGCATATATACATCAAAGCGGCGAAAACCACCGCGCCGCCGAGGGGCGCGCAACCCCACCAGCCGAAGTAAACGAATATAAAAATCGTAACCGCGGCGCACGCGACCGCCAGAATACAGAAAATTATCCTTAAATTCTTATACATATTTATATAATATAACTTTCCCCGCAAAATAGCAAGCAATTTTATTTTGCCTTGGAGCCAATCCTTTTACATAATAAATACACGCGCGCACGCGCGCGTAAGGAAAAGTGAATAATTTTCACGCAAAATGTCAAAAATTAACTTGCCTGAAAAATTTCAAAAATTTATTGATAAAATAATTGACATAAAATACGGGTTATGTTATTTTAGATAGGCTGTCACGAAAAAAGCGGCTACGCCGCAAGTATTCGTCAAAATAAGTCAAACTTCGACAAAAAAATACTGAAAATTTTTTTGAAAAAGTTTTGAAATTTGCTTGACATTGTAATAATCAGTATGATATTATAGACAAGCTCACCGAAAGGGCAGCCCGACTTTTTCGTCGGTTTTCGCAGTTTAAAAATTGAATAGAAGGAAACGAATTATAAAAAAGTTTCTGTCAATTTAACTTTGAAGTACATTAGTACCACAAAGCAAAGTCAGCAAAGATAATGACTATAATAGTCGAGATAGAGCCACGGTTACTTAAGTAATCGGTTTTATACAATTAAACTTAAGAGTTTGATTCTGGCTCAGGATGAACGCTGGCGGCGTGCTTAACACATGCAAGTCGAATGTAGTTTACTACATGGCGGACGGGTGAGTAACGCGTGAGCAATCTGCCCATATCTGGGGGATAACAGTTGGAAACGACTGATAATACCGCATAATATGGTTTGAAGGCATCTTCTTTCCATCAAAGATTTATCGGATATGGATGAGCTCGCGTCTGATTAGCTTGTTGGTGAGGTAACGGCTCACCAAGGCGACGATCAGTAGCCGACCTGAGAGGGTGATCGGCCACATTGGAACTGAGACACGGTCCAAACTCCTACGGGAGGCAGCAGTGGGGAATATTGGGCAATGGAGGAAACTCTGACCCAGCAACGCCGCGTGAATGATGAAGGTCTTCGGATTGTAAAGTTCTTTTCTAAGGGAAGAAGAAAGTGACGGTACCTTAGGAATAAGCCTCGGCTAACTACGTGCCAGCAGCCGCGGTAATACGTAGGAGGCAAGCGTTATCCGGAATGACTGGGCGTAAAGGGTGCGTAGGTGGTTTGGCAAGTTGGTAGCGTAACTCCGGGGCTCAACCTCGGCACTACTACCAAAACTGTCGGACTTGAGTGCAGGAGGGGCAACTGGAATTCCTAGTGTAGCGGTGGAATGCGTAGATATTAGGAGGAACACCAGTGGCGAAGGCGAGTTGCTGGACTGTAACTGACACTGAGGCACGAAAGCGTGGGGAGCAAACAGGATTAGATACCCTGGTAGTCCACGCCGTAAACGATGAATACTAGGTGTAGGGGGTATCGACTCCCTCTGTGCCGCCGCTAACGCATTAAGTATTCCGCCTGGGGACTACGGCCGCAAGGTTGAAACTCAAAGAAATTGACGGGGACCCGCACAAGCAGCGGAGCATGTGGTTTAATTCGACGCAACGCGAAAAACCTTACCAGGCCTTGACATCGAGTGAAAGTCCAAGAGATTGGACCCTCCTTCGGGACACGAAGACAGGTGCTGCATGGTTGTCGTCAGCTCGTGTCGTGAGATGTTAGGTTAAGTCCTGCAACGAGCGCAACCCTCATATGTAGTTGCCATCATTCAGTTGGGCACTCTGCATAGACTGCCGTGGTCAACACGGAGGAAGGTGGGGATGACGTCAAATCATCACGGCCCTTACGGCCTGGGCTACACACGTGCTACAATGGCTATTACAAAGAGTTGCAATACAGCAATGTGGAGCGAATCTCAAAAAGATAGTCTCAGTTCGGACTGTGGGCTGCAACCCGCCCACACGAAGTCGGAGTTGCTAGTAATCCCGAATCAGCATGTCGGGGTGAATGCGTTCCCGGGTCTTGTACACACCGCCCGTCACGCCATGGGAGTCGGAAGTGCCCAAAGTCGGTGACCTAACCGCAAGGAAGGAGCCGCCTAAGGTAATGCCGATGACTGGGGTGAAGTCGTAACAAGGTAGCCGTATCGGAAGGTGCGGCTGGATCACCTCCTTTTAGGGAGAAACGGTAACAGTAGCTGATAAATCTGTTATCCATTCTCAGTCGATACAGAAACTTTTCGTTTCCTTCTACTCGTTTTTAATAAATTTGCTCTCATTCCTGTGGGAGCTTTTGTTTTGTTTATTACTTCGTTCGGGCTTTATTAAGTTCCCGCACGGGGCAATACGGACAAATTGCTTAGCGGTAACGCATAGCAAATCGGGGGTTTAGCTCAGCTGGTAGAGCACCTGCCCTGCAAGCAGGGGGTCAGCGGTTCGATCCCGCTAACCTCCACCAAAACCGTCTGAACCGACGGTATTAAACGGGTTCATAGCTCAGCTGGTTAGAGCACACGCCTGATAAGCGTGAGGTCGATGGTTCGAGTCCATTTGAACCCACCAAAGTCCGTAAGGACGTCGGTGTTCAAATGGGTAAACCTTGCGAAGTGAGCGAAAGCGAACGGAGCAACTGGTATAAAAAACCATTTGAGCCCACCAAAGGGCTAATAACCCAAAACTCAACTTTCGTTGGGGAATTGAAGTTTGTCGAAACGCAAACTTCCTGAAAGGGGAGGGCGAGAGGACAGCTTCAACGAAGTTTGACAACTGCATAGAGAAGAAGAATAGAAGTACAAAAAAGGCAATAAGATTAATTGGTTAATACGAATAAGTAGGCAATTTTGCAAGCTTAAGAACTG
>CAJTVA010000075.1 GCA_910579585.1 uncultured Christensenella sp. | reverse complement strand
TGTTTGATAAAAAAATATGCAGTAATTAAACGAAACGCATATTTTAATTGAATTTTAAAAGTCGCGGTGATATAATCTATCTTATGGCACAGATTTTTTTGAAAGTATTTTTGATTATGGCGGTATTCGCATTGTTTGCGGTGCCCGGCTTTGCCCTTAAAAAGCTTAAACTTATCGGTGAGGGCGGAACGCTTACGCTTTCTAACATTTTGCTGTACGTCTGCCAGCCCGCGCTTGCCGTGAAGGCGTTCTGCGTCTTTTCCCAAGAGGACTGGGAGTATATTCAAGCCATAGATAAGCTTACGCTTATTAAAAACTTCGGCATAACCGCCGCCGTGTCCGTGCTGTCGATGGGGCTTATGCTCGCTTTCTGCAAGCTCATTTTCATAAAATCGAAAGACAAAAGCAAGACTAACGTCTATTCTTTCATAGCCGTGTTTTCAAACTGCGGGTTCTTCGGCATACCGTTCGTCGAAATGTTTACGGACGGAAACCCGCTTGCCACAATGTACGTAATGGTTTTCAACGTAGTGTTCACGATTCTGTGTTGGACGGTCGGCGTCGTTCTTATTACGGGCAGTTTCAAGGATATAAAAATTAAAAAGCTTGTTTTAAACCCCGCATTGATTTCAATTGTTGTCGCGCTTGTTTTCTTCTTTGTGCCGCAAATAAACTTTTTTATGTTCGAAGAGGTGGCGGAGTTCAGAATTCTTCCGCAATATCTGGGGTATATGACGGCGCCCGTTTCTATGATTATCGTCGGTATAAGAATCGCCGAAATTCCGCCTAAAATTCTGTTCTGCAAAAAGGGCGTGTACCTTGCAGGTGCGCTAAGGCTGATTATCGCGCCGTTTTTGACGCTTTTGCTGACTTTGCCGTTCTGGGGCATTCTCGGAAGCGGCGTCGAAAGCGGGTATGAGGAGTACGTCTATCTCGCGCCCGTAATTGCAATGGCAATGTCGCCCGCGGCTTCGGTCGTCGCTATGGCGGAAAGCTTCAACGGCGATAAAGAAACGGCAACCGCCGCTTTCGTGACGAATACGCTGATAAGCGTAATCACCATACCGCTCGTAATAACGGCGGTTATGGCAATCTGCGGACTGAGTATATAATCAAAGCCCCGCGGCTTTAAGTCGCGGGGCTTTGATTATTATTCGGAATGTTTACAACGGTTATTTAAATCAAATTTTTCGTAGACGAAAGCGTCCAGCTCCTCGCTGTATTCGTTTCCGCGCGTATAGCCGCAGGCGGTAAAGAAATTTTCCGTGCTCTCGGTTGGCAGGCAGTAGCACTTTTCGGCGCCGCTTTCTTTCAGTTTCATTTCGGCGGCGTACAGTAAAAACCTGCCCAGACCTTGGCGGCGGAGGGAGGGGATAACGTAAATTTCGCGGATATCGCCCCAGCCTTCCTTGAAGTGCCACTCGTTGTCAATGTCGTCGTTCTGGTAAATGACAAAGCCCGCGTGCGTTTCGCCGTCCTTCAAAATATCAATCTTAATAAGCCCCGCCAGGAGGTCGGGCAGAATGTATTCTTTTAAAAGGTGCGGAACGTTTTCGTCGCAGTCGAGTTCCGCATAGTAATCGGTAAAAAGCTTTCCGAACGCTTTTTCCGTTTCGTCGCGCAGGGGAGAGATGTGCAGCATTAAAAACTCCTTTAAAAATTTACAAAAATCTCGGCTATACTGCGCCTGCGATTTTTCGTGATTTTTAGGGGCTACTCGCCCCTCGTGCCGCAATTTTTAAGGGCACACACATATATAATTGCGGCACTTCACCCGCGCCGAGGTCGCAAGCGACAAATTGGGCGCGCGGGCGCAAAAGCGTGGTTTTGCTTGCGCCACAAAAATTTAAAACAAAACGAGGGGCAAAAGCCTCTCGTTTAAAACTTAATTATTCGGCAACGGGGTAGATGGAAACCTGCTTGCCGTCTCTGCCCACTCTTTCGAACTTGACGGTGCCGTCGACGAGCGCAAAAAGCGTATCGTCCTTGCCGATACCGACGTTGTTGCCGGGCTTGAACTTGGTGCCGCGCTGTCTTACCAAAATGTTGCCGGCAAGCACGAACTGACCGTCCGCACGCTTAACGCCGAGCATTTTGGGGTTACTGTCTCTGCCGTTGTGGGAAGAACCCGTTCCTTTCTTATGAGCGAATAAACTTATAAAAAACATACCGTCGTCCTCCTTACTCCGCTTTTTTAGCGGCGGGCTTTTTAGCCGCCGTGGAAGCGGGTTTTTTTGCCGCGGGTTTAGCCGCGGTTTCCGTTGCGGGCTTTTCTGCGGGAGCTTCTTTCTTCGCAGCGGGCTTTTTTGCCGCCGTAGCTTTCTTCGCCGCAGGCTTTTCCGCAACCGCTTCGCCTATAGCCGTCACCTTGACGGTGGTAAAGGGCTGTCTGTGACCCTGTTTCTTTCTCTCGTTCTTCTTGGGCTTGTACTTAAAGACGATAATCTTTTTATCCTTACCTTCGGAAACGATTTCCGCCTTGACTTTCAAACCCTCAACCTCGTTTGCAACGCGCACGCCGTTGTCGTCGGATACGAGCACAACGGGGAATTCAACGCTGTCGCCAACCTTGCCCGAAAGCTTTTCGAGCTTAACGAGGTCGCCGATGCAAGCTTTGTACTGCTTGCCGCCATTATCAAAAATTGCGTACATAATTTTACCTCCTGTTGCAATTCGGGGCGCAAACCCGAACGCACGTCTCGCCGAAACTTGGGGCGGCGCAAAAAGGCGCACTTAAAAAGCCTGTTTCGAGCGGCTCGGTATTTAATTTATCACATACTTTCAATAATTGTCAAGCCTTTTCGCGCTATGAATAATTTTTTGTTGCACTGCGCAAACTGCCTGTAAGGAGATTTTTATGGAAGAGATTAAATCTGACAGCGAAATTATCGCTGAAATTTATCGCAACGCACAGCTTGCGCTTACTTCTATTGCGGACATATTGCCCGAGGTAGAGGACTTCAAAATCAAAGAAGAAATACTTCACCAGCACGAAGAGTACGAAAGAATTTGCAGTGAAGCGGCTTCGCTTGCGCACAAGTACGACGTTGACGTCAAAGAACCCAACCCTATGAAAAAGGCGATGATGTGGTCTGCCATTAAGATGGGCACGGCAAGCGACAACTCGCCGCAGAACATTGCGCAGATGATGATAAGGGGCACGGTGAACGGCATAACTTCGCTTCGCACGTCTTTGACCGACGGCGGCAAGGTTATGGACGAAGAAGTCAAGAACCTTTTAACCGAGCTTATTAACCTAGAAGAGGGCTTCGAAAAGAAGCTTAAAGCGTTTTTATAAGTTGTCGGTTTAACCTATTGTTTTAATTGCGCTTAAAGGCGCGGGGGCGAGTGCGCCCCCGCGCCTTTAAGTTTGACAAAACGCAACCTTTTATTTTATAATGTTGCTATGGATAATACGGAATTTACGGTTGAGGACGGCGTCCTGACGTTTTTCGGCGATTACGGTAACGACGGCGAAATTATAATTCCCGACGGGGTAAAAAAAATCGACGAAAGCGCGTTCGTCGGCAGTCTTTTCAGAGCCCGTACGGTAATTATTCCCGAGGGGGTGGAGGAGATTGCCGAATGCGCGTTTCTCGACTGCGCGACGCTTGAAATGGTGGTTTTTCCGCAGTCGTTGAAGTTTATAGGCGCGTCGGCGTTTATGGACTGCTTCAAACTCTGCGCGGCGCAGTTGCCTGCGGGGTGCGAGGTGGGCGAATGCGCGTTCGGAAGTTGTGAAAAGCTGACCGACGCGGATATTTTCAACGCCGCGGCAATAGGCGAAAGCGCGTTTTCGGGGTGCCGAAGCCTTGAAAGCGCTAACCTTGCAGAGGGGATAGAGATTATACCCGACTTCGCCTTTTTCGATTGCCATAACCTTACGGAGCTGAAACTGCCCGAAACGTTGAAGAGTATAGGGATAGCCGTTTTTGATAATTGCAGGAAACTTGCGGAAGTTATTATCCCCGACGGGGTAGAGAGTATAGGGGGCAGTGCGTTCGAGAACTGTACGGGTATCCGTGAAATCGTAATTCCGAAAGGCGTTAAAAACCTTGGCAAAAAGGTATTCGGCGGTTGTAAAAACCTGACCGTTTACTGCGAGGAGTATTCTAAGCCCGAAGAATGGGACAAAAATTGGAACGTAACGGGCGGACTTTTCCGCAAGACCCGCGCCAAAGTTATCTGGGGCTGGAGAATCAGAAGACCGACTAAATAGAGTTAAACGTAGCCGCCCGCGGACAGTTCGTCCGCGGGCGGCTGTGGGCTTTCTTGACTTATGGGTTAAAAATGATATAATAAAACAAACCGAAGACTTTGAGAGGACGGGGCATACTGGTTTCGCCGCGATAATTTCATTAGAGTTTTAAAGGAGTAGAAAGGTGAAATTATTCAAATACTTTTTAGGAATGGTATGTTTAGCGGTGTTGCTCTCAGGGTGTACTTGCCATTGGACTGAACAGGAGATATATGCTATCGGTCGGGAATACGAGTTTAGTACTGTAACTGTAAAAGTAGAGGACGACGTTGCGGAAGAAAGGTTTATTTGGTATTATACGGTAAATGATGACGATACCTATAAGCACAGCTTTTGTTTTGAATTTTATTTAAGCGCAGGCAATACTTTAAGTAACAGTTCCGAATTCGAATATTCGACTTCCGACCCTGACGAAGTAATCGAGTTTGACGAAAACGGAGATTATCGGTTTAACGGCAGCAGAATATTTTATATTTCTTATAAAAACGCAAACGAAGAAATTAAAAGCAGTATAAAAAATAAAGAGTTCGGACTGTCTTTTTCATTTGGATATTTCGAATATTATAATGATTAATA
>CAJTVA010000074.1 GCA_910579585.1 uncultured Christensenella sp. | reverse complement strand
TTTATTAAAAAACCAAAATCTTACAACGTGTTTTTCCCTGCCGCAAGGCGAAATGTCTTGACTTATTCTTTCATAACTATTATAATAAATGGACGCTTTACTATTATAATAGATATATACGCGCGTATGCAAACGCGCGTATGGAGCGCTGACGGAGGCGAAGATGTTTGAGAACGAACGGCTTATTTACAAGATGTCGATAGAACAGAAAGTAAAGCTTGTTACAAGTCCGAACTTATACCAAAATTCCGCGGATGAAAACTATGAATTTCCCGTGTTCAGATTGACCCGTAACCCTTTAGAGGGTAGTACGGGTATTTTTGCTACGCAGTTTCCGTCGGACAGGGCGCTTGCTTCTAGTTGGAACCCGTCGCTTATTACCGAGGTTTACAAAAAACGCGGCGAAGAAGCTTTTGCCGTCAAGCCGTATTCCTACTTCAACGTGACGGACGATATCGCCGCAGAGGGCGTCTCCGAAGATTATTTTCTCACCGCAAAAACGCTTGCAGCCAAGATAAACGGTCTTTCGGAAGTTGGGCAGTTCGCAAATTTCGAAGAAGCTTGCAGCGGTAACGACGGGCTTTCGAACAACTTCCGCGACTTGGTTTTGAACGGTTCTTCGCCCCGCTCGGTCTACGTAAAATCCCCCGACAATGCGCAAAATTACAAAGCCCGCGCAAAAGATGCGCTCCTTTTCGGCGTCGCGGGCAATATCGAAACGGCTTTAAACTACTTCCTGAACGGTTGCGCCCTCGTCTTTTTAAAAACCGATTTTACCGCAGAACTCGTCTCCCGACTGGAAAAATTAACGGTTGATTACAGGTCGGCGTACGCTTCGTACCGCGCCGAAGAAATAACCGTTTCCGAGCTTGACAGAAGGTGCCAAGCGCTTGAAATTTTCGATGAAACCATTCTCGACAAGGCTTGCGACAGACTTATTTCCTCGCTTCTTAATATGCGCGAACTCAGCCTCAGACCAGTCTGTAAAAACGGCTTGAATATGAACCGCCTCGCAAAGTTTGACGAGGTTGCGGGCAACGACTTGGCTTTGGTCGCGGCTAGACAGTCGGTCGTTCTACTCAAAAACGACAGCGCATTGCCCCTTTCCGCTACGGAAAAGGTTGCCGTTCTCGGCGAATGCGCCAAAGACTACGGCTACCAATCGGACTATTTCAGCGGCTCGGCAACTCGTGAAAGTACTCCGTTTACTGAAATCAACGGCTACGATATCAACGCGATAGGCTTCGCAAGCGGCTATGCCCGTGCCCAAAGCGGCAAGAAAGAATTAATCGATACCGCTTTGGAGCTTGCAAAAGAGGCGGGCACGGCGCTCGTGTACCTCAGCACGGAAAAGGACGAAAACGTTTTGCCCGCAGGTCAGACGGAGCTTGTCGACGCATTGTATAGAAACAGCGTAAAAATAATTGCTGTCGTCGCGTCGGACGGGGCGGTCGACCTTAGCTTTGCGGATAAGTGCGCGGCGGTGCTTTTAACCTACCGCGCAGGTCAGGAGGGCTCGCGCGCCGTTCTCGATATTTTAAAGGGAATAGCAACCCCCTCGGGCAGACTGACGGAAGCCCTTTCGCCCCGCTACCCGTTCGGTTACGGACTTACATACACTCAATTCGAGTATTCGAATCTCAGAATCAACGAGCGCGGCGTAAGCTGTACGGTTAAAAACGTCGGAAGCTTCGGCGGGTTTGCAGTGCCGCAGTTTTTTCTTCAAAAACCCCTTTCCGACGGATTTTTCAAACAAAAACTTCTTCGCGGCTTCCAAAAGGTCTACGTAAATAAAGGCGACGCCGTGCGCGTCGAATTTCCGTTCGATACCGACACTTTCAAAGTGTTTGACGAAAAAAGCGGTCTTTACCGCATAGAGGGCGGCGAATATACCGTTTCCGTCGGCGAGAATTTCGACGATATCCGCCTTGCGGGCACGGTCACGCTTTCGGAATTCGTTTTTAAGGACGGCTTCGAAAACGAAATCGTCGAAACCGTTTCGGGCGGCACGGATATAAAATTCGACGTCAATCAGGAGCCGCCCGAAGTCAGAAAAGCCAAAAAGAAGCTTCCTTTCGGCTTAAAGCTTTTCGTTGCGCTGCTTCTTTTCGCCTACTACGAGGGGGTGATGGCTGCGCTCGCTTTCACCGATATAGTGTCCGTTAAGGATATAATTTTCTATTCGGTCATAGGCGCGCTTGCAGGCGTTTGCCTCGTAGCGTTTATCGCATACGTTGCCGTAATCGCCAAAAATCGGAAAAAGCAACACTACGTTCCCGTGAACGACGTTTTGACAGATCTTGTGGAGAACGTCAAGGAATTTGACGAGATTGCAAAAGTAACCTATTTCGATCCCTTGGCGGAAGAGCCCGAAGAGGAAGAACCTGCCCCCGACGCGCTTCCCGCAGTCACGGTCGAAGATGTCAAAGAAGAAACCTACGACCTGTCGTTTACCGAGGGCGAGGAATTGGAAGTCGAACACGTTACTTTCAACGAAATCTGCTCGAACTTCCAAAGCTATGTCCGTCACTTCGGCGTTCAGGTCGATATCGCCTCAGTGCGCTCGCTTATCGCCGCGGTTTCGGCAAGTAAAATCGTCGTTGTCAGCTCGAAGAATACCGAAGTGCTTCCCGACTTTCTTACGGCTTTAAGCGAATATTTCCACAGCGGCAAAGTAACGTCTGCGGGCGCTGAATGGGGAGCAACGTCCGACCTTTTATGGAAGCGCGACGGCGACAAGTTTGCCGTGTCGGACTTCGTAAACTCTGTATATTCCGCCACCAAAGCCCCCGAACGTCTTTGCGCGGCAGTCGTCGACGGAGTCAGGGCGGAGAGCATAACTTCTTGGTTCGCACCCTTTATAAGGTACGCAAACCACCCGACCGAGGAGCATAACCTTACTTTGAACGAAGAGCTTTCGTTCAGGCTCCCCGACAATTTCGTATACTTCCTTTCCCCCGCGGAGGGTTGCGGCAACTTCCCGCGCGAGGTTGCGGACGCGTGCCTTCAACTCGATATTGCGCTTATAAAGTGCGAAACGGGCGAAGAGGTCGAAGCTAAAAATATCCCCAGCGCCGAACTTTCCGACCTTGTGAAAGACGCGCGGGAAAACTTCTTTATGTCCGAAAAGGTATATAAAAAGCTTGACGAGCTTTTCGAAACCGTTCGTGCAAGCGAGAAATTTGGGCTCGGCAACAAGAACACTTTACAGCTTGAAAAGTTCACTTCCGTGCTTTTGGAGTGCGGCGGCGACGAAACCGAGTGCGTAAACAATATCTTTCTTGCAAAAATCGTGCCGCTTTTGAAGCTCACTAAAACGTATTTATCCGACGGCGGCGAAAAGACGGCTTTCGGCTTTATAGAAAAATTATTCGGTGAAGAGGACCTGACTAAAATTCAGCGCGCCCTTTCGAAGGCGGTTGCAAATGTTTAATCTGATTTCCGCCTTTTCATTCTCCGATTTCTGGGTTAAAGCGTGGGACGCGCTAACAAGCAAAACCGCGCTTATCGTCTACGCCGCAATAATTTTAGTACTGATTTTAGCGCTTGTCGTACGGGTCGCGCTCAACGAACAGAAGCGCGTCGCCGAAATCAAGGCTAACGACGAGCGCCGTCAGGAAGTTCACGAAAACGAACAGCTCGAAGCCGTCAAATCGGAACTCGACAAAAAAATGAACAAAATCAGCTCGGACGTCGCCGCGGTTAAAAACAGCATTGCAAGTCCTTCCGCGCCCGTTGCACCGTTTTTCGCGTACGGAATTCCGTCGTCACAGCGCGCCAACGTTCCTGCGGCAGGCGCCCCCGCGGACGTGGAAGAGAACATTGGCGGGTCGCGGTTCTATATGCTTACGGAAATAGACAAAGAGTATGCAAAATACGTCCGCCCCGATTACGACGATAAAATAACGTTGAAAGAGCTATGCGAAGAGTTTCGTAACTTTTCGGCAGGCAAGCTTAAACTCTATTATGATATAGAGGATATAAGAAGATTCATCGGCGCGCTCGCGGTAACGAAGCTTATAATACTGCAAGGTATGTCGGGTACGGGTAAAACGTCGCTGGCATACGCATTCGGCGAGTTTCTGGAAAATAAGACGGTAGTCGTCCCCATACAGCCGATGTGGAAAGAGCGTACGGATCTGGTCGGGTATTATAACGAGTTCACGAAACGGTTCAACGAAACAACGCTGTTGTATAAGATGTATGAAGCGAACAACAACGAAGAGATATATATAACGGTGTTGGACGAAATGAACATCGCGCGTGTAGAGTACTATTTTGCGGAGTTTCTGTCGCTATTGGAAATACCGAACCCCGACGGACGGAATTTAGACGTAGTAGCGGACAGATGGGAAGACGACCCGAAACTGTTACAGCATAACGGCAAGTTAAGACTGCCTACGAATATGTGGTTTGTGGGCACGGCGAACAACGACGACAGTACGTTTTCAATCTCGGATAAGGTTTACGACAGGGCGATGGTCTTGAACCTGGATAAAAAGGCAACGCCGTTCGAAGCCGAGGGCAGTTTCAGGAAGATATCAGCAACGCACTTGGAAGAGCTTATGGCGAAAGCGCAGAGGGAATACGACCTGTCCGACAGGAACCTAAGGCGGATAAAGAAGCTTGACGAGTATATGATAAAGACGTTCCACATAACTTTCGGCAACCGAATAATGAAGCAGATACGTTGCTACGTGCCGGTATTGGTAGCGTGCGGCGGGACGGAGCTTGAAGCATTGGACGATATACTGGCAAGGAAGGTATTCAGGAAGTTAGAAAGCAAGAACCCCGTGCACGTCAAACAAATGGCGGACGGAGTGTGCGCATACCTAGACGAACTTTTCGGCGAAGACAAACTTCCCCTTTGCAAAGAAACCATAAGGCTAATAGAACAGAACGT
>CAJTVA010000073.1 GCA_910579585.1 uncultured Christensenella sp. | reverse complement strand
GCTTAAAAAGCCGCCCGCTCCTTATTGCTGTATGCCGTCGCGATATATTTCCGGTCCTTCCGAACAGCCCATAAAGGCAAATTGGTCTATTTCCGTTCCCTCCGAAACGGTGACGCGTTTTAAAGAAGTACAGTACCCGAACGCAAACGCGCCTATGCTTTTAACGCTTTCGGGGATATAAATTTCTTCGAGTGCACAACAGCTTGCAAAGACGTTCGCGCTCAAAGCTTTAAGCGTTTCGGGCAATCGCACGTCCTTGAGGTTTTCGCAACCGTCGAACGCGCTTTCGCCAATCTCCGTCGCGCCGTCCTCGAAATAAACTTTTTTAAGTGCGGTGCAGTAATAAAATGCGTATTCCCCGACTTCTTTCACGCTAGCGGGAACATAAACCGCCGTTATCTCTTCCGAAAAAGAAAACGCTTCGACTCCGATTTTAACTACGGGCAACCCCGCGAAAGTTTCGGGGATTCTCACGTTAGCGGAAGCACAGCTTCCGAAGCCCGTCACTGCGTAACCGCCGTCCGTCGCCTCGAAAGTCAACCCGTCGCTGACCTGCCACTCGCCGCACTGCGTGCAATACCCGTCGACGAAGTCGTGGGCTAACCGCGGAGTAATCTGTTGCGCAACGAAAACCTCTCCGCAGTCCGCGCAGTGACTGCCCTCGGTAAGCCCCGTGCGTTCGCAGTTCGCCGCAACCGCTTCGTCCGTTACCGCGTTGTGCCCCTTAGGCGGTAAAAAGAGTTCGGCTTCGCCGATTTCCCGCGTGCAATTACCGTCCGCAAAATACTTTCCGCAGTCTGGGCAGTACCAGTATTCGGCTTTACCCCCGTCGGTGCAGGTCGCGTCCTTGCCGTCGAAGTGAACGGCGGAATGCCTGTGCGGTTCTTCGGGTTCGGGTTCCTCGGGCTCGGGTTTTCCGTCCGTTTCGTCCGAGGGCTTGTCCGACGGCTCTTCTTCGGTCGGTCCGTCGGGTTCGGGCGCGTCGGGCAAAGTTTCGTCTGGTTCTTCGGGGTCGTCGGTCGGCTCGTCAGAGGGGGCTTTGTCAGGCGGTTGGGTCACGGTTTCGTCTTTCGCCTCCTGCCGCAGTCCGTTGCCTGTCGAAAGCGGGTCGGACGACGCGTCAGGCGTAATGAAAAACGTCAACACGAAGACCGCCGCGACTATTGCAATCACGGCAAGGCAACCAATCAGAATTTTCTTTTTCATATTTTATCATCCCAATAAAAAAGCACAGCCCGAAAAAGGGGCTGTGCAGCTTGTCTTTATTATACAACAAAGTTTTAATTAAATCAATCTTTTTTTCGCAAAAATACGACAAAATCCGCACATATTTTTACAAACGTCGGATTTGCCCGCCGATTTTTAAAATTCGTTTGCCAAAGGGCGGCGGGTAATGTATAATAAAACGGAAAATAAGTTTATGCGAGGTTTATATGATTGAAGTATCGAAAAGAGTAAGCCGCATAGCGCCGTCGATGACGCTTGCGATTTCGGCAAAGGCTAACGAACTGAAAGCGGCGGGCGTAAAAGTTATCAATTTCGGCGTCGGCGAACCCGATTTCAACACCCCCGACTATATCTGCAACGCGGCAAAGGATGCGCTCGATAAAGGCTATACAAAGTACGTTGCGGCGGCAGGACTGCCCGCGCTTAAAAAAGCCATTGTTAAAAAACTGAAAACCGACAATAATCTTGACTACGACCCCTCGCAGATAATAGTTTCCAACGGCGCGAAGCACTCGATTTTCAACGCGATTTTCGCCGTAATAAACGAGGGCGACGAAGTGCTTATGGCTAAGCCCTACTGGCTGACCTATCCCGAGGTAGTAAAGTCCTGCGGCGGAATACCCGAATACATATACGCAAAGCCCCGCCACGGCTACAAGATAACGGCGGCACAGCTCGAAGCGGCAATCACCCCGCGCACAAAGATGTTCATTTTCAACAGCCCCTGCAACCCCACGGGCGCAGTCTATACCGAAAAGGAAATCCGCGCTATTGCCGACGTCTGCGTTAAATACAATATCGTCGTTTTATCCGACGAAATCTACGAAAAGCTTATCTACGGCGGAGAAACGCACTTTTCAATCGCGCAGTGCTCGCCCGAAATGAAAGAGCTGACCATAGTCGTCAACGGCGTATCCAAAAGCTACGCAATGACGGGCTGGCGCTTGGGCTACCTTGCCTGCCCCGCGAACGTGGCAAAGGCGATTTCGTCTTTCCAGAGCCACTCTACGTCCAACGTCAATACAATGACGCAGTACGCAACGGTCGCGGCGCTCGAAGGCGGCGACGCGGCGATGAAGAAGATGGTAGAAGCGTTCGGCAAGCGCCGCGAAAAAATGCTTGCAAAGCTTGACGAAATGAAGTCTTTGGGGCTGGATTACGTCAAGCCCGACGGCGCGTTTTACGTTATGCTTTTATGCGACAACCTTTACGGCAAGAGCTATAAGGGCACTAAGCTTTTAGGCAGTATGGAGGTCGCCGACCTGCTTTTAACCCACAAAAACGTCGCGATAACTCCGGGCGTCTGTTTCGGTGACGACGACGCGGTGCGACTTTCCTACGCGCTTTCCACCGAAGATATGTTAGAGGGCTTGGAGCGTATCGCCGAATTTTTCCGCGAGTGCGAGTAAAAACGAATATAAGCCGCGCAATACCGTGTTGCGCTCCGCTATATTTCGTGTAGCTTACATTAAGTAAATTCTCCGTATAAACGCTTGCGCGTCTTGTCTTGCTTGCTCCTCTGCGTTTTCAGCTGAACTGATAATTTCGGTGAAAAAATTAAGAAAAATTTTATATCCCTATTGAAATTCCCTGAAAAAACTGATAAAATGTAAAAAAAGATAAATATAATACTTTATCGACTTAATTGGAGGAACTTTCAATGATTAAAATTATTTACGGCTCAAAGGGTTCGGGCAAGACCAAACAGCTTATAACCGCGGCAAATGCCGACGCACAGGCGGCAAAAGGTTTAAGCGTGTTCATTACTGACAATAAAAGATGTATGTACGACGTGAACCGCAGTATACGTTTCATTGACGTTAACGATTGGGCGGTTGCGGGCGAAGAAGCGCTTTGCGGCTTCGTAAAAGGCGTCGCGGCTTGCAACAGCGACCACGAATATATTTACATAGACGGCGTTTCCCGCATAACGGGCAAAGGAGTAAGCGAGCTTGCCGGCATATTCTATATGCTCGACAAGATTTCTGCCGAGAACGATATAACTATCACGGTTACGTGTAGCTGCAGCGAGTCGGAGCTTCCCGATTTCGTCAAAAAGTACGTTTAACGGATAACTGATTCGGACGGCGGCACAAAAGCTTTTTTGTGCCGCCGCAAAAATTTTTTATAAATAATTTGCGGCGTAAGCAAAAACCGCGCTTTTTGCTTAACGCACTCAATTTGCGGCTTTGCCGCCTCAGCGAAGTGAATGCACGCGATAATATGCTTGTGTGCCCTTATAAATCGCGTGCAGGGAGGCAGAGCCTCCGAAAAATCACTGAAAATCGCAGGCGCAGTATAGCCGAGATTTTTGTGAGGAGGATTTATGAAGTTTGTGTCAACGAGAGGGGGAGAAAAGGTAACGGGCGCGCAGGCGGTCGTTACGGGCTTGTCTGCTAACGGCGGGCTTTACGTTCCCGAAAAGTTCCCGCAGGTCACAGCGGCGGAAATGGAGGCTATGCTCGAAATGGGCTACGCCGAGCGCGCCGCTAAAATTATTAAAAAATATCTTGACGAATACGACTCCGCAGAGCTTTTATCAGCCTGCGAAAGCGCTTATTCCAAGTTTGAAAAAAGCGACCCCGCGCCCCTTGTAAGAATCGACGACGGGGTTTATATGCTTGAACTCTGGCACGGCCCCACTTGCGCTTTCAAGGACGTCGCGCTCACGCTATTACCCTATCTTTTAAGAAAGGGTTGCGACCTTTGCGGAATAAAGGAAGAAATCTTGGTCCTCGTTGCTACCTCGGGCGATACCGGCAAGGCCGCGTTAGAGGGCTTCAAGGACGCGGACGGGGTGAAAATAACCGTCTTTTACCCGTCCGACGGAGTTTCTAAAATGCAGAAACTGCAAATGTGCACTCAGGACGGCAAAAACGTTAACGTCGTCGCCGTCAAGGGCAACTTCGACGACTGCCAGACCGCCGTCAAAGAAATTTTCGCAAGCGAAACGTGCGTAAACGAACTCAAACGGAAAAATATAGTGCTTTCCTCCGCAAACTCCATAAATTTCGGGCGGCTGGTGCCGCAGATAGCCTATTACTTCTCTGCGTATTGCGACCTCGTTTCCTCCGAGCAGATTGAAATGGGCGAAGAAGTTGATTTCACCGTCCCCACGGGCAATTTCGGCAACGTGCTCGCGGCTTATTACGCCAAGAAAATGGGCTTGCCCGTACGCAGGCTTCACTGCGCTTCTAACGAAAACAAGATTATCGCGGACTTCCTGTCAACCGGCGTTTACGATACCCGCCGCGAGTTTTACAAGACCACCGCGCCGTCAATGGATATCCTCGTTTCGTCCAATCTCGAAAGGCTTTTGTTTGAGGTTTCGGGCAGAAACGCAAAACTTACGGCGCAGAGAATGGCTCAGCTTAAAGACAATGGCGTGTACGAGATTACCGCGGAAGAGCTTGAAAAAATCCGCGAAACTTTCGACGGCGGCTTTGCCGACGAGGAAACGAGCGTAGAAGCAATGTACGGCGTTTTCGAGGACGCGGGCTATACTATGGACCCGCACACCGGCTGTGCTATGAAAGTCGCAATCGACTGGTTCGAAAAGCATAAAAAAGACGAAACGAAGATGGTTATCGTTTCTACTGCAAACCCCTACAAATTCCCGCAGGACGTCTTATATGCGGTAACCGGCAACGACGTAAAAGACAGCTTCAAAGGGATAAAGCGTCTGCACGCGGCAACGGCAATGGCTGTACCCAAGTGCCTTTCGGGTCTTAGGGACAAGCCCCTGCGCTTTACCGAAGTCGTCGACAGAAAGAAGCTTTTCGAAGAGATTCTTGCCTTCGTCGAAAAGTAAATAATTTTTGAATATTGAATTATTTTGATTGATTTTCCGTGCCGAATTATGATATAATAAATACAAGAAAACAGAGGGGC
>CAJTVA010000072.1 GCA_910579585.1 uncultured Christensenella sp. | reverse complement strand
TCTTCAAAACTATATTTCTATTAAAAAACCGCTTTTTCTCAGCTTTGCTTCGATTTCGTCAAGCTTTTCTTCGGTATCCGCCGACACCGTGTGGTAGTGGTACCCGTCCGTAACCGACATAAGCGGCTTCGACGCGCCCGAAACAAGCGAGCGGTACAGCTCTTCGACGTGGGTTCGGTTAATCAAATCCAGCCGCGACGAAATTCTTCCGTAAACGCGGTGGTTGACGAAAACGTCCTCAACCCGTCCGCCGGCTTCGATAATCAGCATGCCCTCGTCTACGATTTCGTCGAAAGAATGCCTGCACTTGAAAACGCGCGCCGCCTGCTTTTTGATGTTCAGAACGTATCCGCGGTTGGTCGCCGTTACGTCGTAGCCGTTTGCGCGGATAATGGCGATGTCCTGCACGATTACCTGCCGCGACACGGCGAACTTGTCCGCCAGTACGTTTGCGGGTATGGGGTTTTCGGCGTTGCCGATAAGGCTTAAAATTTCTTCCCGCCTTTTTTCCGCTTTCATCTCTCCTCCACGGGGTGAAGATTTTTAAGCGACACATCGAGTATCGGCGCCGAATGAGTCAGCGCGCCGCTTGAAACGTAGTCCACGCCCGTTGCGATTATCTTCGAAATGTTTTCTTTGGTCACGTTGCCGCTGCACTCGGTCAGCGCCCTGCCGCCGATTAATTTCACCGCGGCGGTCATATCTTCAACCGACATATTGTCGAGCATAATTATATCCGCGCCCGCCTCTAACGCTTCCTTTACTTCGGCGAGGGTTTCCGTTTCGACTTCTATTTTTCTTACGAACGAGGAATATTCTTTTGCGGCTTTGACTGCGTTCTTTATACCCCCCGCCGCGCCGATATGGTTGTCTTTGAGCATAACTCCGTCCGAAAGGTTATACCGGTGGTTGTTGCCCCCGCCGACTTTCACTGCGTACTTTTCGAATATGCGCATATTGGGCGTAGTCTTACGGGTGTCTAAAAGCTTGGTCTTACTGCCCGCAAGAAGAGACGCGACCGCGTTGGTGTAAGTAGCAATGCCGCTCATTCGCTGTAAAAAGTTCAAAGCCGTCCTCTCCCCTTGCAAAATTACGCGCATATCCCCCGTTATTTCGGCTATATGTTGGGACTTAGCAACTTTTTCGCCCTCTTTTACAAAAAACTTTACGTCGGCGTTTTCGTCGAGAATTTTAAATACTCTTTCGAAAACGTACAGCCCGCAAATTACACCGTCCTGCTTGCAGATAAGGTCGGCTTTACCCTTTTTATATCCTTTTAACACTGCGTTCGTGCTAACGTCCTCGTTGGAAATATCCTCTTTCAGCGCCGATTTTATAAGCTCGTCGGCGTTCAGCTTAACCGATACGGGGTCTAACATCTTTTTCCTGCCTCCTCAATGGCTTTAAGTATTTCTTTTTTGTAGCTTTCAAGAAGCTCTTCGGGGTGCGAATAATCGCCCGAAAGCGCATTATTTGCGGCATATTCGGGGGTCAAATTTGAAAACGGCTTGTAATTTTCCGCAATATCGAGAGCCGCGCGCTTTGCAAACAGCAAGCTTTCCAAAAGTGAATTGGAAGCCAGCCTGTTTGCTCCGTGAACGCCGTTACAGCACGTCTCACCGACGGCGTACAGCCTTGAAAGAGTTGTTCTGCCGTTTAAATCGCTTCTTATTCCGCCCATAAAATAGTGTTGTGCGGGTACGACGGGCACCGGCTCTTTTAAGACGTCGTAACCCTCTTCGGCGCACCTTTCGACAATGCCGGGGAAGTGCGATAAAAGCTCTTCCTTGCCGACGGGGCGCATATCGAGCCGCACGTACGGAGTGCCGTCCTTTCCCATCTGTTTTAAAATTCCGGCGGTCACGACGTCACGCGGCTGTAATTCGTCGCAGAAACGTTTTCCGTCTTTATCCAGAAGATGCGCGCCCTCGCCGCGGACAGACTCGGAAATTAAAAAGCTCCTCTTCCCGTTATCGGGAGTGTACAGCGTCGTGGGGTGTATCTGAATATAGTCGACGTTATCAACCGCAACCCCGCGCCTTAAACAGATTGCAACGCCGTCGCCTGTTAAAAGCCGAAAGTTGGTTGAGTGCGCGAACACCCCGCCGATGCCGCCCGTGGCAAGCACGGTGTAGTCGGAAAGAATTTTCGTTACCTTTCCCGTCGCGTTGTCCAGTGCGACGACGCCCATGCATTCTTTACCGTCCGTCAAGATATCCAAAAGAGTGGTATGCGGTCGGATTTCGACGTTTTTAAGCGCGGAAACGGCCTGCATAAGCTTTGTGGTTATCTCCTTGCCCGTACAGTCCTTATGGAAGCAGATACGGTTTCTGGAATGCCCGCCCTCGCGCGTGACGGCAAGCGAGCCGTCCTCCTCCCGCGCGAACCCGACGCCGCAAGAAATAAGGTCGTCTATTATTTCGGGCGAGGACTTTATCATACATTCTACGGCTTCGGGGTTATTTTCGTTATGCCCCGCGCGCATAGTATCCGAAAAGTAGCTTTCGTAATCGCCCGAACCCTGCAAACGGCAAATTCCGCCCTGCGCAAGATAGCTGTCGCTTTGCTCGGGCTTGCCTTTACAGATAATAAGGACTTTGCGCGTTTTCGGGAAGTGCAGTGCAAAATTCAGCCCCGCAACCCCCGCGCCTACAATTATTGCGTCGTATTTTTCTTTCAATCTGAGCCTTCTAATATTTAGTGTCGAAAAAAGTTTACACTAAAACTTTACACCTGTCAAGTCATATGTAAAGGTTTAAGTAAAAAAGTAACGCCACCGCGCAGGTTGGTGCAGTATTGCAAAGTTTGAAAGCCGCGGCGGCAAAATCGACAAAATAATATATTTTTAGTTGTGTTATCTATTCCGCTTTAAAAATAATATAAAGCGTAAGGAGAAAATTATGAACGTTTCTTTATTTTTCGGTCAAAAGGTTTTAAGTACGGACGGTAAGAAGGGCTATGTAGTATCCGTAAACGCGGCGGCGGGCAAAATAGAATGCCTTATTTGCGCAGACGAAGACGAAAACGAATTTTACGTTGATATGAAAAACGTTTTGAAACTGGGCGAACCTATTATCTTCGACGACAGGGAAAGCAAAATCAAAGCGGCAAAGCCTGTGCGCCTGGGCAGGGCAAGTTACAACGACAAGGGAATTTATCTCGGCAACCTTGTGGATATGACAGTATCGGGCAACAAAATTATGCGGGTTAAAATCGGCAAAAAAAGTTATAAGGCAACCGAGCTTACTTACGGCGACGTAGTTATTCATAAGCCCGTAAAAAAGCTGAAAAGCGACGTTATAAAGGACGGCAAGGTAATTATCAGAAAGGGCACGCCGATAACGGGCGGGGTACTGTCCGCGGCGGAAAAAGAGGGGGAATATTTCCAGACTAACTTAAAGTCTTTATAACCTGCCGTTTCACTGACAAAAACAGCGTTATTTCGACTATATTCGGCACCCTTTGCAAGAATTTCGGGCTATAATTAAACTGATGTTTTCCGATTTTATAAACGGCCTGTACGGCTTTTTCGAAACCCTTTCTTTCGACGTTTTAATCTACTTCGTATGGGGGTCATACCTCGCGATATTTTTAATCGCGCTAATTTCCGCGGTTTGTTCCAAAAAGATAAGAGCGGCTTCTAAAAAGCCGTTTTTGTGCCTTACGAACGCTTACGCCGCAGTGACCCTTGCCGCATTTATGCTAAAATGCGAACTCGGGCAGTCGGTAACCGCCGCGGTTATATTCTGGGCGGCGGGGTATCTTCTTTACGGCGCGCTTTGCGCGTTCAACAAAAGCGCAAAAAAGAAAGTTATAGCCGAGCAATTCGCAACGCCCATACCGCCGCAACCCATAAGGGCTATGCGTACAGAACCGCAACCCCAGCCACAGATACCCGCAGCAAAAAACGGCGTAAGGCTTGAACACGCGGTTGCGGTAACAGACAAACTTTTGACTAAAAACCTTGCGAAAGCCGACAGGCTGGAACTTGAGAAACTGAAAAACACGTTGGCGGTTTTGAAAATCAAGGGCACGTTAAACCCGACCGAAGCCGACATTTTAAACGAAAACTTCAACGCTCTTTTAAAGCTTATGGCTAAATATAACGTGTAAAAAGCCGCGCCGAAAGGCGCGGCTTTTATTGAAATCGAATTATAGATATTCGGCACGGTAAGGATAAAAAGCTCACGGAAATTTAATCCGTGAGCTTTCGTTTAATTGATTTTAGCGTTGTCATTGACCATTGTTTACCCCGTCATTCCAAAATTATCTGGCGGAGGGTGTGGATATTTACTATTGTCTTTGAAATTTTTTCAGGCGCATAGCCCAAAATGGTTGCCGTGGCTTTCTTGTATAAATCGAGCTGTGCAGCGTAAGTCTTTACAAGCTGAGCGTCCGACTTTTTCGAGTATTTATAATCGATTATCTTCACTCCGAAGTCGCCCACCGCCAAAAGGTCGATTGCGCCCTGCACAAGAATGTGGTCCTCCGCCAAGGTGTCCAAAATATCGCAAGCTTTAAGTCGGCACAAAAACTCGCGCTCTCGATACAGCGTCGCCCCGCCCAAATCGGCAAACACGGGCATATTCAGAATTTTACTCAATTCCTCGGCTTTTAAAAGGTCGAACTGCGCCTTGGTGATTCTTCCCGAAGCCAAAAAATTCCGTTTTTCGTCCTCTACGCCCTCTACGGTCTTTACCGAAAAATCGCACAGCTCCAAAAACCTGTGGTAGGCGATGCCGCGCTCGGTGCCCGTTTCGCCCTCGCCGCCGAAAAGGACGTGGGGAACTTCGTACGGCTCGTCGTCATGAAGCCGCAGTATCGCAGAAGCCGAGCTTTTGACGGGCAAATCGACACTTTCGCCGTGCGCATAGGGTTGCATAAAGTGTGACTCTATGCTGTCTACAAGCTCCTCGTCGGGCGCGTAAAGCATTGTGCCGCCGTACTCCGTCGCGGGCACGTCAGAAAGCTCGCCGACGGGTTCCGGCGCGAATTTCGCAATATCGAAGAGGTCAGCGTAGCACTTTGCGTCGAAAACAGCGCCGTCGAAAGGTTTGACCTCCTCCGCAAGAATATGCAGATTGCACATTGCGCGGGTGCACGCCACGTAAAAGAGGTTAAGCTCGTTGAACAAATCTTCCCTATCCTGCTTCGCTTTTATTACCCGCCTTAATATCGTCTTTTTGGCGAGCATATTTTCCCTGTCGTAGGCTTTCGGGGCAAAACCCGCAACCTCGTCGAATGGCACTTCTTCGTAGTCCTGACCCTTGAAAGTTTTAGTGACGTCGGCGATTATAACCACCGGAAACTCTAGCCCCTTGGAAGCGTGCATAGACATAATTTTTATGCTGTCCGACGGGGCGGGCGCGGGCGACGAAACGT
>CAJTVA010000071.1 GCA_910579585.1 uncultured Christensenella sp. | reverse complement strand
TATTTCACCGCCGCATACGTAATAAGTCGGATTAACGTAACCGAAAGAACTGTACAGAGAAATTTTCAAATCGCAACTTTGAGTCGGCGGAGTTTCTTCGCCGCTGATAAAAACATTCACTCCGTCAACGTCCGCAAAAATATTATATCCGTCCAGATATTCAAAAGAAATTCCGCAATAATAGAAACTTTTTTCGTAGTGGACTTCGACCGTCTGATAGGGCTGAACGTCGATATTTTGGTAACATACGAAAACATCGTTGCAACCAAGGCTTAAATCGTACGCTTCTACGCAGTAATCGTCGCCGAGCAAAATTACCCCGTCTAAATCGACCGAGTATTCGTTATTCAGAAAACTTTTTATGCGCGAAACCGAAGCGTATTGCGTCATAATAAGCACTGAACCCTGCCGAGATTTCATAAGCGCGTAACCGCCGCTTGTCGAAGAGGATACGGCGACTTTATAGCCTGATAGCGGCGCGTACGTTTGCGCAATTACGCACATTACAAGAATTATGACTGAACAGCCCGAAAGTATGCTTTTCGGAATGGCTCTCAAATTTATCTTGTCGGAAAAAATCAGTATTGCAAGAAGGTAAAGAGGAACAAAAAAGCCCGCCCCGAACCCCGTAATCAGCGCGCCTTCGAAATTCGCGCCGAGCAGAAACGATAAAGTGGCTTCCAGCGGCAGTGCCGCGTACGGCATAACGAACCCCGCTATCGCCGGAATAACAAGCGAAATCACCGTGCCCGCAAACAGAACCGTGAAAAGAACGGTAACAAGCGGAATTATAAGTATATTCAATACAAGTCCCGCACCGCTGACGTAGCCGAAACTCGCCGTCATTACGGGCAGAGTGCCCGCTTGCGCGCCCAAAGTCATTCCGACGCCAGAAGCTATTTTATCGGGCGACTTTATTTTTATAAGCGTTCGTTTTATCCCGTTTGAAAGCAGAAGAATTCCGCCGATTGCCGAAACCGACAGTTGAAAGCCGACCGAAAACAAGTTTAACGGCGAAATCAGTAAAATCACAAACACCGCAAACGCAAGGTTGTTCAGTCCGTCGCTTTTTAAGTAAAACAGTCGCGCAAACATAGTCGCCGCGCACATAACCACGGCTCTGACGGACGAAATAGAAAACCCGCATATCCCCGCGTAAAATATAATAGTGAAAAGCAATAAGCACGCGGAAACGTACTTATTCAACCGAAATCTTTTTAGAATAAAAGCAAAAATCCCGTAAATTAAGCCGATGTGCAGCCCCGAAACCGCAAATAAATGAGCAATGCCGCCGTATCGAAAGTTGTCCAGCGCCTCGTCGTCCACGTTTCGTGTGTCGCCTAAAAGCATACCGTAACACACCGAAGCAGTATCGTAACTAAGGTTATCGTAAAGCGTATCGCGGATAAGCGACCGAAGCTCTCCGAATAGTGAGAAGCGGTAAGTTGAAGAAATAAGGGTATAAGGAGTGCAGGTATATTTTACGTTTTGCTCGGCGTTATAGCTGAGTTTGCCGTAAGCGAACGGTTCGCTGAATTTCAGCTTAGTGCTGAAACTTACGGTATAGCCCGTGTCGCAGAACTCGCCGTAAACCTCCGGCAGGTAAGCAATCACTTTCCCGCTGAGGCGGGTTCCGTCGGCCGTTGCGTTTTTCAGTATAATGTATTCGCCGTATGCGGAAGCTCCTTTTTCTGTAACCGTGCCCGTTATATTGTAAAGGTTTTCGGTATTCACGTCGCAGACCTTTAATTTTTCAACGGTAAAGAAACAATACGTCGCACCGCAGGAAAAAGCCGCGGCGAAAATAAGCGTAAAAATCTGCAACTTTTTCTTTCTGAAAATCGTGCATAAAATAAAAATAATTGCGGTAACAGGAACTACCGCAATCAGCCAATAAGCATCATATTGATAATAACTTAAAACGTAACCCGTAAGAACGCCTAATGCAAGGGTGCAAGCGATAAGCACGGGTACTCTCACGTTCATTATACGTCCCACATAATAAACATAACATATTTCGGCACCGCTTGTAAACTGATTTTATCCCGTTTGAAAATTATTAATTCGTCGATAATTAAAAAACGAGGATAAAATTATGAAACTTGGCAGTGTATGGAAGTCGGATAAAAAAGATTACCCCGCGCTTTGCGGTGACGCGGAGCGCGACGTAGTTGTTATAGGCGGCGGAATTGCGGGCTATCTCACCGCATTCAGATTGGCGGAAGAGGGGCAGTTCGTGACGCTTATCGAAGCGGATAGGCTTTTTTCGGGTACGACGGGCAGAACCACCGCGAAAATTACGTATAATCAGGGCGGAGTGTATTTCGATTTATATTCCCGCTATGGCGAAGATACAGCCCGCGCATACTATAAAGCGCAGTCAGACGGTATGCTGGGTCTGAAAAAACTGCAAGAAAAATTTCTAATAGAATGCGACTGGTCGGAAACTAACGGTTATATATTTTCGTGCGGACCGTCGGCGCGGCTTAAAAAGACGTTCGAGGTTATGAAAAAAATCGGCGCGCCCTGCGAATGGGAGGACGGACTCGCGCGTTTCGACGCGAACTGCGCAATTAAAAGCAAGCGGCAATATCTTTTCGACCCGTTGAAGTTCCTGTGCGCTCTCCCCGTACGGTTTGAAATATTCGAGCATACCCGAGCTTTGGACGTAGACGTTGAAAACAAAACCGTTCTGACCGAAAACGGTAAAATCAGAGCGAAAAAAATAATTGTAGCGACGCACTTTCCGATTATAAACCCATACGGCGCATACTTTTTGAAGCTTCGACAGTCTACGTCGTATACTGTGGCGATAAATAAAAAACTTACGGACGAGATGTTTCTGGAAGAAAAGTCTGACGGGATTTCCGTGCGACCGTACGCGGGCGGCACGCTGTTTGGCGGTGGCGACCACCGAACTGGCAGGATAAGAGATGTCGGGCACTTTCTCGACCTGAAAAACACTGCCGAAAAGCTGTACGGCGCGGATACCGTAACTAATTGTTGGAGCGCCGAGGACGTGATGACTTTCGACGGAATGCCTATGGCGGGGCAGTATGCAAACGGTACCGACGGGGTTTACGTAATTACGGGCTTTAATAAGTGGGGAATGGCTAACGCGATGACTTGCGCCGAGCTGATATGCGACCTAGCCTTAGGTAAAGAAAACGAATACGCCGAACTTTTCTCGCCGCAGAGGAAAGTAAAAGGGAGTACGGGCGCCTTCGTTTCCAACGCGCTTACGAACGTAAAAGAGATCACAATGGGATATTTCAGACTTACGACAAAAACGTCGGAGGATGTTGCAAAGGGGACGGGTGCCATCGTAAAACATAACGGCAAGAAACGCGCCGTCTATCGTGACGAAGAGGATAACTTGCATATTATCGGTAGTATGTGCCCGCATATGCACGGCGAACTGAAATGGAACGCCGACACCCACACGTGGGATTGCCCTTGCCACGGCTCGCGCTTCGATATTTTCGGCAATATCCTTTCAGAGCCTGCCTCAAAGTGTTGCAAATACGAAAAACAAACTAAAAAAGAAGGGTAGCGCCCCTTCTTTTTTAGTTTAAATATACTCACTTTAACTTGACAACCGAAATAATTTTTATTATAATCACAATAGTTTTGCGGACGTGGCGAAATTGGCAGACGCGCAGGTTTCAGGTTCCTGTGGGCAACCATGGGGGTTCAAGTCCCTTCGTCCGCACCATAACAGGGGTATACGAACACCCAGATTGAGAAACCGAGTTTTCGGTTTCTTTTTCTTTTGCGCTGTTTTCGTCCGCACCGCCGTTTCCGTCTGGGTAATCGGGAAAAATCAAGTTCAAAAGCAGTTCGTTTTTCTGACCGCTTTTGAGATTGAAAAGCACTTTCATTTTGTCGTCGTACAGTACAACGCGATAAATAAACGTGTCAATCAATGCCTTGCGGTTTTTCGTCTTGGTATAGTCCAACGTGCGGAAATGTTCTAACCACTTGCGAATATCGTCATAAGTGTAATTGATTTGCAACGCCTTTTCGCTTTCGATTGTTGCGTTCAGTTCGGCGTTCTCTTTCTCTAATTTTTCAATTTGCGATAAAAGCGTGTCGGCAATCTTGCCGCGCATAAGGGCTTGCATAAGGTTGTTGATTGCGTTTTGATTGTCGGCTATAACACCCTCAATGCGTTTTATCTCGCTGTCGTTCCGCTCCGCTTGTATCAGTAAATACGTATCGGCGGCGACCATATCTATAAATTCGTCAGTTAAAACGCCGTTTGTGCCGACTATGGCGTTTATAACTTCGTCCTCAATAAACTGCTTTCTTACGGAGCGTTTATCACAATTTGCTTTGGGGTTGCCGTTGCACTTGTAGTAGTGATGCACCGTCATATTTTTGCTTGTGCCGCTTATACCCGTCATTTTATTGCCGCATTTTCCGCATATCAATCTTTCAGATAATAAGTATTCTTCAAGGGCTTTTCCTCTTGACGGGGCTTGCGCGTATTTCTCTAACACTCTTTGCACTTCTTCAAAAAGTTCGTCGTCGATAATGCGCGGCATACCGCCGTCAATCTCGTTGCCTTGAAAAATGTACTTGCCTAAATATCGACGATTGGCAAATATACTGTGAAAACTGTTCTTGTTCCACTTGCCGCCGCGCGACGTGGGTATTCCTCGCTCGTTCATATAACGGGCGATTTCGGCGTAATTGTAGCCGTTTGCAAGCATTTCAAACATTTGCTTTACTATGGGCGCAGTTTCCTCGTTGATAATAAAACGCTTTTCCTCGTCCACCTTGTAGCCGAGCGGAATACCGCCGCCGAAAAACTTACATTTCGACGCCGTTATAGCGATACCGCGCTTGACTTTCTGCGACAGTTCCGCGCTGTAATATTCCGCCATACTTTCCAAAACGCCCTCAATCAAAATACCGCTCGCGTCGTCCGTGATATTCTCTTTTGCCGAGAGTACACGAACGCCGCTTTTTTTGAGTTTTGCTTTATAGGTTGCGCTATCATAGCGGTTACGGGCGAAACGGTCTAATTGATAAACGATTATATACTGAAAGCCTTTGCGCTTGCTGTCCTCAATCATTTGCAAGAATTGAGTGCGCTTGTCGTTCGTCCCTGTCAAGTGTTCGTCAACGTATTCACGGACTACCCGTAAATCGCTCCGTTCCGCAAAAGCGTAGCACTCTTTGAGTTGTCCCTCGATAGATTGGTAATTCTGCTTTGAGCCTGGCGAATACCTTGCGTAGATGACTGCATTTTTCATAACTTGCTCCTTTGCGCCGTCCGTTGCGGACTGCGGCTTAAAAATTTTGTTGTTCGCTTTGGTGCTTACCGTCTTAACCAGAGAAAAATGCCGCCGCAGATAAATTGTCAAGGGTTTGCGCCGTAGGCGACGACGGTTTTATGCCTAACGGGAGATAAATCGTCGCCCTTTACAATTTGTCAAGGCGGCGTATTCCGTCCTCAGAC
>CAJTVA010000070.1 GCA_910579585.1 uncultured Christensenella sp. | reverse complement strand
CGGCTTTTAAAATTATTTAAGCAGTTTTTTGTTTATCCTGAGATTTTTCCAACACAGCCAAAAGGCAACTGTATATAATCGTCGGGAAGATATTGAAAATGTGCATATCAACCAGTGACAGCATAAGTATTATAACGATAGTAAGGGCGATAAAAGTGCGCTCCACCGTGATGTTTTTACAGTAACAAACGACAGTCTGTACTCTGTGAACCGTGTAGAATATCAATCCGACCATTCCGCAGGAACTCATAAGTTGTAACACAGTGTTATGGCACATCAGCGGAACGAGATTCAGAAGCTCGAAAGCTTCGTAACTTCTTTCGATAAAGAAGCCCGCGCCGAATATGGGGAATTCGGAGAAATAAATCAACGCCTCTTTCCAAAGCCGCCAGCGCCCGCTTCCGTTCAGCTCACCGTCAACGATGATATTTTCAAAAATCGCGGCAAGCGATTCCAAAATTTTTTCTCTGAAAATGCAGACAAGAACTATTCCTGCGAGTACGGCGGCGGCAGTTATGCAAAGGTTCGGAATTCTGTACTTGCCTTTCACAAGCAATATTATAAGGCAGACGGGGTAGATGAGTATCGCGCCAATCATAGCTTGCCTGCTGCACGAAAGAATGGTTGCCGTAAATATCAGCGCGGAATAAACCGTGAAGATATATCCGTGCTTTTCCCGCCCCGCAAGGAACGTTGCGGCGGGCAGGCACAGCATAATCATAAGCCCGTAAGTGTTGTAGACGCCCCAACCGAAAACAAGCCTTTCTCTGACGATACTGCCGTCAACGAACAAATCTTCGGTAGTTGCGTAAGCCACGATAATTTGAATTAGCAACAGCGCGCTTAACGCGATAAAGCCGTAGGCGACTTTCTCGAAACAGTTTTTGTCGGCTTTTATATTGTTTTTAATAAGCACGTAAATTCCCAAAAAGCACAGCGCTAGCATAAGCCCGAACAGGAAATTTTTGATTGTGTAGTGCTCGTTGAAAACGCCGTTTAATAAAAGCACGAAACAGAACGCGCTGAGTCCGTAAAACACGGGCGAGGTTTTGAACTGCTTTTTTACTATGCACAAAACAACCCTGTAAATCAGTGCGCATACGGCAAGCGCGAACATTGCGCCCGCCTGCGCCAAAACTTCGGGTCGCATATAAAAATCTGTCGTGCCCAAAGAGGGCGCGTTTTTCAACGATACGACCAGATTAATAAACAGCAACTGCGGGATAAGGGGAGTTATGTCTTCAAGCAGTAAAAGTATAAGAATTGCTACTATCGCGAGGTAATAAATCGCCAACAGGTCAAGCGCTGTGTAGTAGCATAAAAGAAACAACGCAGCAGTTGCGAAAGGAAAAAACTTAGATGATAAAACATTCTTGACAATATCTATCACTTTATTTTGTTTTATCTTACCGAGCGCGTTATTCATACTTCAACATTATAATATAATTATCCGATAAAGTCAATACTAATATTCAAATCGCCGCCCCGATTTCGGGGTATAAAATCCGAGCGTTAGGGCAAAAATCTGCGGTATGGTGAGTAAAGACTATCTATTAAGCTGTAAGAAGAAAGATATCGGGGGCAAAGACCTTGTTGATGTTTCCCTTTTCAAACCGACGGGCAACGTACATGAACGGCTTGCGGGTTTTATTAAGACGGTGAAAAACCCATACTGTTTCCGTGTAAAGAACACGCCGGTCAAGGTCGTATTTTCCGATAAAGCTTCCGCGCCTGAAATAGAAACCGCACTGGTAAATATTGCCACCAGAAGACTTAGCTGAACGCGTTTACAAGCGGTGAAAAATTTTATAAAATAGAACTGCGTTAAAGTGTCGCCCGACCTGTTGGGTGTACATATGTCAAGAACAAGTAAGTATTCCGTTTCGGCGCCTGCGGCGTTAGCGTCGGTTTTTAATGCGGGGCTTTATATCAGACTTTCACGAGAAGACGGTGACAAAATAGAAAGCGAAAGCGTCGCTTCACAAAAAGCCTTATTGGAGCGCTTCGTTTCGGAAAATGACGAAATCGGTTTAAAGGAATATTATATAGACGACGGATACAGCGGAACGGATTTCGACCGTCCCGCGTTTCAGCGTATGATGTCGGATGCGGCTGGCAAAAAGATAAACTGCGTTATCGTCAAAGATTTATCGCGTTTCGGCAGAAACTACGTTGAGTCGGGCAGGTATTTAGAGCACGTTTTTCCCGCGTTCAAATTGCGTTTTATAGCGGTGAACGACGGAATAGACAGCTACAAAAACCCGTCCACGATGAACAACGTAATCGTGCCTTTCAAAAATATAATTAACGACGAGTACTGCCGCGACATTTCTATGAAAGTCAGAAGCGCGCTCGATATTCGCCGCAGACAGGGCAAGTTTATAGGCTCTTTCGCCGCTTTCGGGTATAAAAAGGACGAAAACGACCGCAACAGGCTTGTTATCGACGACGAAGCCGCCGCAACGGTGCGGTATATATTTTCAAAGTTTTTGTCTGGTTACAGCATAATCGGCGTCGCACGGGATTTGAACGCGCGCGGGGTTCTCAGCCCCGCAGGATACAAGGCGTCAAAAGGGCTGAACTTCCGTAGCGAAAGCGGCGGGTGGACGGATTGCACGGTAAGAAGAATTCTTACTAACGAGGTCTATATCGGCAACCTCGTCCAGAAGAAAAACGAGGTCATAAGCTATAAAATCCATACGGCAAAGGCGGTCGACAAGCAAAACCGCATAATCGTCAAAGGCACTCACGAAGCGATAATTTCCAAACAGGATTTCGACAGGGTGCAATCGCTTTTATCCCGCGATACCCGCACTTCGCCGAATGCAAAGGAGGGCAAGCTTTCGGTCTTTGCGGGGTTTTTGAAGTGCGCCGACTGCGGCAGAGCTATGCAGAAGCGCACCGTCAGACAACCGTACAAAACCTATGAATATTACATCTGCTCAACCTACCGCAAAATGCACAGCTCTATGTGCACGAAGCACGCTATCCGCGCCGAGGTGCTGGAAGAGGCGGTGCTGACCACCCTGAACAAATATATATCCATCGCCGTTGACTTCGACAGGCTTATCGAGAAGATAAACAGGGCGCAAAAGGGTGGGGTGAAGTCGAAGCGCCTTTCCGCCGAGCTTGCAGCAAACGAGCGGGAGAAAGAGAGGTCTGAAAAAATTCTTTTGGAGCTTTACCCCGATTTTAAAAACGGTTTGCTAAGCCGCGGGCAGTATCTTGCGCTAAAAGAAAAGTATGAGAACGCAGTAGCGCGTTCCGAAAAAGAAATCAAGCGCATAAAAGCGGAGATGCAAGCTTTTTTGGACGGCGTGGACGGCGGTAACGAGTTTATCGCAACTTTCAAAAAGTACAACGGATTGAAAGAGCTTTCACGCGATATATTGACCGAGCTTGTAGAAAACATTTATATCCTAGAGGGCGGCGCGGTCGAAATTCATTTAAAGTGCAAGGACGCGTATCTTTCCGCCGCCGAATATATCGAACAGTGTAAAAACGTTAATAAAAAGCGGGCTTAACCCGCTTTTTTTATATGAATTTTTTATGGCGTTTTATTGACATTTTCCCCCGCCGCGGCAGACACCATAATGCAGCACTTCAAGGACACGGGCACCGACGCAACCGACTACGATATGATTCTGACGGGCGATTTGGGCGCGCTCGGCAGTCGTATTGTCAAAGATTTATGTTGGGAAAAGGGATATAGCATATCCGAAAACCACGTTGATTGCGGTGAAATCGTCTATAAAGTTATCGAAAAGGAGTTTCAGGGCGGAAGCGGCGCGGGGTGTTCCGCAAGCGTGCTGAACTCTTATATACTCACCAAAATGAACGCTGGGCTGTATAAGCGTATTCTTTTCGCCGCAACCGGTGCGCTTTTGTCAACCGTATCTTCGGGGCAGGGGGAAAGTATTCCCTGTATAAGCCACGCCGTTCAGCTTGAAGTGTAAGGAGGTTTTGTAATGGACTTCGGAAGCGAAATGCTTGATATATTTTTACAGTTTTTAAAGGCTTTTGCGGTCGGCGGAGGTATCTGCGTAATCGCGCAGATAATTATTAACTTCACCGACCTCACCGCAGGTAAAATACTGGTCTACTTTATGCTGGCGGGCGTGGTCTTGACCGCAGTCGGGGTTTATCAGCCGTTGGTCGATTTTGCGGGCGCGGGCGCAACGGTGCCCATTTCGGGCTTCGGGTACCTGCTTGCAAACGGCGCGATAAGGGGGGCGGAAAAGGGCTTTTTCGGCGCGATAACGGGTTCGCTCGCCGCCGCAAGCGCGGGCGTGACTGCCGCAGTAGTATTTGCCTTCATTATGGCGATATTATTTAAATCGCGTACAAAACCCAATTAAAACGCATATAAGCTGCGCAATACTGCGTTGCGGCAATTTTTTCTAGGGTCACTTACGTAATGTAAGCTCCCCGTCGTAAAAAATCACCGCGCCTTGTCTTGCTTGCTTCTCTGCGTTTTAAAGTTATCCGTCTTAATTAATAAATGGACAAGGCGCGCCATACAATAAAGTATGGCGCGCAAAATACGTTCAAACAGAAAATTTAAGCGTTTTAAAGTACTGATTTTGATACTCTGTCTGCTAACGGTCGGGGTGTTGTTGTTTTTCCAGCGCAACGTTACGCGCGTTCTTATTTCCATAAGCGAAGCGACGATACGCTCTATAACCACCGTCGCCGTCAACGACGCTATTTACTATACCTTAAACGACACTATGCGCTACGAAGATTTAATAGCGATTGAGCGCGACGGCGCGGGGAACGTAACTTCGATTACGACGGACAGCCTTAAAATTAACCGCATTGCGAGGGATACGGCGTATCTTTCTCAGGAGAACCTGACAAAAATGAGCGCGGAGGGCATTCAGGTGCCCATAGGCGCGCTGACGGGCATAGAAGCGCTTGCGGGTTTCGGCACGAAAATAAACATCAAAATTATTCCCATTTCCAACGTGGAATGTCGTTTCGTTTCCAAATTCACCGAAGCAGGCATAAACCAGACTAAACACTCATTATATCTTGAAATAGTTTCTGATATTTCTATAATTCTGCCATCGAAGTCAACCAACCTAGCTTCGACGATTGAAGTGCTCATATGCGAAAGCGTGATTGCGGGCAAAATACCCGATACTTATCTGCAAGCTTCCCTAATCGGTGCGAACGGGCTTTTGGTTCCTAAAAATTGAAAAAGCACTTGCAAATAAGAAACTATACCATTACGAAGATTTTTTTGTATACTCTGAAACACTAAGCTTATGGCGGCAAGATTGTATCCGTTTATCCTTATGTGTTTTGGGATATGAAATATGGTATGGCGACTGTTAAGGGTAATGATTGCGGGCATATACGCATAAGCTGAGATTTGATTCTTTCAGCAATGTATGTACATAAATTACTTGGGCGCACACTTAATGGGGGCTATTGAAAAAGCCGACGATTGGAAATGACGAAATGAACTACACGATAATTTGTATATACGATTAATAAACCACCCCGCG
>CAJTVA010000069.1 GCA_910579585.1 uncultured Christensenella sp. | reverse complement strand
CGCGGAAATTTCCGCGGGCGGCTTTTTCTATATTAAAGTTTATCAAAATCGCAGAGAAGTCCGCACGATAAGGCGGCGACTGACGTATCGACGATTGCGCCGCTTTTATACGTTTATCTGTTATATTCTTTTACGATTTTACGCATAACCGCCGCGTCATAACGCGTCGGCTGTTTTTTGAGCCTGAACTTCCAGTTGCCCTCCGAAGTGGACGGCACGTTCATACGAGCTTCGTCGCCAAGCCCCAACAAGTCCTGCACGGGCAGTATGGCAAGGTCGGCTTTCGACGCTAAAACGCAGACGCAGAGCGCGCGGGCGGCTTCTTTCCTTGTTATAAACGGAAGATGAACGTCCTCGTCTTTGAGCGCGGCGCGGAGCCTTGCTTTAAAGACGGCAAACTGCGAATCGTTCATTCTGTTCAGAAGTCCCATTACGGTCGCGTTGTCGTGCGTGCCCGAATATGCAACCGAATTTTCCTGTATGTTTTTGGGGAGATAGGGGTTTGCGGGCTTGCCGTCGAACGCGAAAAGCATAATTTTCATTCCGGGGTAGCCCGTCCTCTGGCGCAGTTTTTCGACGCCGTAGTCGATAACCCCCAAATCTTCCGCAATAACCGGCACGTTGCCGAGCTTCTTTCTGATTTGCAAAAACAGCTTTAACCCGGGGCCGCGCTTCCACTCGCCAACTTCGGCGGTTTCCGCGCCCGCGGGGATAGAGTAATATCTGTCGAAGCCCCTGAAATGGTCGATACGGATAACGTCCACCATCTCGTGCGCTTTTCTTATGCGGTTTATCCACCACTCGTAATTTTCGTTTTCTAAAAGGTCCCAGTTATAGACGGGGTTGCCCCAAAGCTGACCCGTTGGCGAGAAGTAATCGGGCGGAACGCCTGCGACTTCGGTCGGGTTCAAATCTTCGTCAAGGCAGAAAAGTTCGGGGCGCGCCCAGACGTCCGACGAATCGTACGCGACGTATAAAGGCAGGTCGCCGATTATTTTTATGCCGAGCGAATTGACGTAGGCTTTAAGCTTCGCCCACTGTTTTTTAAAGGTGAATTGCAGGAATATCCAGAAGCAGTAATCGCTTTTATAAGCCGACTCTTTAAATTCTTTAATAGCTAAATTTTCAATATATTTATAGCTGTCGGGGAAGGTATCGAACGAGCCCGAATACCTTGATTTCAGCGACATAAACACGGCGTAATCGTCGAACTCGCCGCTTTCGACGAACTCAACGAACTCCTCGTTTTTTATATCGAAACGCGCGTAAGCCAGCCTTAAAACATCGAAGCGCGTCTTATAAAGCTCGCCGTAATCGACATCGCCTGCGGGCGCTTCGCAATTTTTAAGCTCTTCCGCGTCGAGAAGCCCTTCTTCCTTTAAAGCTTCCAAATCGATAAAGAAAGGGTTGCCTGAATTGCAACAAACCGACGAGTAAGGGCTGTCGCCGTAACCCGTCTGCGCCAAGGGCAGAATCTGCCAGTACTTGACGTGAGCGCTCTTCAAAAAATCAGCAAACTCGTAAGCTTCCTTTCCCAACGTGCCTATACCGTATTTACCGGGCAATGACGAAATGTGGCAAAGGATACCCGCGCCGCGTTCCAATAAATTCTCCATTTTCTCACCGTGTAAATTATTTAAATTATTTTTTAAGTAACTTTTTTATTCTTTCGACGGCCTCTTTCGTCGCTTCCCTGCTGCCGAAAGCCGTCAGGCGGAAATAACCCTCACCGTTTTTACCGAAGCCCTCGCCGGGAGTTCCTACGACCTGCGCGTTATTCAAAAGATAATCGAAAAACTCCCAACTGCCCATACCGTTCGGGCATTTCAGCCAGATATAGGGCGAATTTTTGCCGCCCGTGTACCAAACACCGAGGTCGTCCATACAGCTTGCAATCAGCTTCGCGTTGTCCATATAATAGGCAAGGTTTTCCTTAATCTCTTTCATACCCTGCGCGGTGAATACCGCCGCGGCGCCTTTCTGGACGATATAGGGCACTCCGTTAAACTTGGTGGACTGGCGACGGAGCCAAAGCTTATTGGCGCTGAGTGCGTCCTTTTCAAGGGCTTTGGGCACGACGGTATATCCGCAGCGCGTACCCGTGAAGCCGGCGATTTTCGAAAACGAGCAGAACTCTATCGCGCACGTCTTTGCGCCCTCTATTTGGAATACCGAACGCACAAGGTCGCCGTCGGAGACGAAGCACTCGTAAGCCGCGTCGTACAAAATTACCGCGTTTTTCTTGTTTGCGTAGTCAACCCACTCTTTAAGCTGAGCTTTCGTATAAGCCGCGCCTGTGGGGTTGTTGGGCGAACAAATATAGATTATGTCCGCGTTGACCGAATAGTCGGGCATAGGCAAAAAGCCGTTATCGCCGTTCGCGTCGGCAAATATAATCTTTCTGCCCGCCATAAGGTTAGTATCCACGTATACGGGATATACGGGGTCGGGCACGAGAACGGTGTTTTTATCTGAGAAAATATCGAGGATATTCCCGAGGTCGGACTTCGCGCCGTCGGATACGAAAATTTCGTCGAGGTCGAGTTCGACTCCGTTCGACTTGTAGTAGTCGCGGATACTCTCCCTCAAAAAGTCGTACCCTTCGTAAGGGCCGTAGCCCTTGAAAGTTTCTTTTGCGGACATATCGTCCACCGCGCCGTGCATTGCCTTGATTACGGCGGGCACGAGGGGCAACGTGACGTCGCCTATGCCGAGCTTTATTACCTTTTTATCGGGGTTCGATTTCGTGTATTTGGAAACCCTGTTTGCGACCTCTGCAAAAAGATAACTTTCGGATACGTTTGAAAAGTTTTTGTTAAAGTCCATTTTTTACCTTATTTCTTGCTTTTATAGATTACCGCGTGCTTTATAAACTCCCTGAATACGGGGTGCGCGTTTTGCGGGCGGGACTTGAACTCGGGGTGGAACTGCACGCCGATATAGAAGTCGTTTGTGGGAATTTCAACCGCTTCTACAAGCTTACCGTCGGGCGAAGTACCCGCGATAACCATACCCGCTTCTTCGATTTCTTCCCTGAAATCGTTGTTGAATTCGTATCTGTGGCGGTGGCGCTCGGAAACTTCGGTTTCGCCGTAAGCACGCTTCATAACGTCGCCCAGAACCTTGCAGGGGTACGCGCCGAGGCGCATAGTGCCGCCCATCTTTACGCCGTGCTGGTCGGGCATAAGGTCGATAACGCAGTGCGCGGAATTGGGGTTGAACTCCGACGAATTCGCGTCCTTGTAGCCGAGAACGTTTCTTGCGTACTCTATTACCGCAGTCTGCATACCCAAACATATGCCGAGGTAAGGAATATTATTCTCGCGCGCGTACTTCGCGGCAAGAATTTTTCCCTCTACCCCGCGGTTGCCGAAGCCGCCGGGAACGAGAATTCCGTCGACTCCGCCGAAAATCTTTTTGAGGTTGCCCTTTTCTATCTCTTCGGTGTCCACCCAGCTGATTTCGACCTTCGCCGCGTTTTCATAGCCTGCGTGCGCCAAAGCTTCTGCGACCGATAGATACGCGTCGTGAAGCTGAACGTACTTTCCGCAAAGCGCGATTTTAACGCTTTTATCACGGGCGGTTATGCGCTGCAACATCTTGTTCCACTCGGTCAAGTCGATTACGCGAGGGTCAAGCTTCAAGCGCTTGCACACAATCTCCGAAAAGTGGCTTTCTTCGAGCATAATGGGGCACTCGTATAAAACGGGCAGGGTCATATTCTGTATACAGCACTCGGGCTCGACGTTGCAGAACATCGCGATTTTAGCCTTTACGTCCTCGGGCATAGGGCTGTCCACGCGGGTGATTATGATGTCGGGGTTGATGCCCATACCCTGCAATTCCTTTACGGAGTGTTGCGTGGGCTTGGACTTGAACTCTTCCGAACCCGAAATATAGGGCACGAGCGTGACGTGAATGAAACAGCAGTTATCCCTGCCGACTTCGCGCGCGACCTGACGGATAGCTTCTATAAAAGGCTGACTTTCGATGTCGCCGATGGTGCCGCCGATTTCGGTAATTACGACATCTGCGGAAGTCGTTTTGCCGACGTTGTAGATAAAGGTTTTTATCTCGTTCGTGACGTGGGGTATAACCTGCACGGTCTGACCGAGATATTCGCCGTTTCTTTCCTTGTTTAAAACGTTCCAATAGACCTTACCCGTGGTAAGGTTAGAGTATTTATTCAGATTTTCGTCTATGAACCTCTCGTAGTGTCCTAAATCGAGGTCGGTTTCGGCGCCGTCGTCGGTGACGAAAACTTCGCCGTGCTGATAAGGGCTCATAGTGCCGGGGTCGATGTTTATATAGGGGTCGAGCTTCTGCGAAGCGACCTTGTACCCTCTGCACTTTAAAAGTCTGCCCAGCGACGCCGCGGTTATGCCTTTGCCTAGCCCCGAAACAACGCCGCCCGTAACGAAAATATACTTAGTCATAAGAAATCCTCCTCACGCAAATAAGCGCCTATTCTGCGACGCATATTTGCCGTGATTTTTAGGGCTTCTCGCCCTCTTTGCGCAATTTTAAGCGCACACCAACATATAATTGCGCAAATTCACCTCGCTGAGGTGGCATAGCCACAAATTGGGTGCGCTAAGCAAAAAACGTGGTTTTTGCTTGCGCCGTAAAAATATTTATATATTCTGCGGCGACGCCGCTTAATCGTTTGCAAAATCTTTATTAATTGTAACATAAAGGCGGCATAATTGCAAGATTATACCGCCAAAAATTTACTTATTTTATACGCTAAATAATATACGGACAAAAAACCCCGTCAATCCGCACAGTTTTCGTTTATATACTTTCTTAAAATGAGATTAATGAATTGCGAAAGCGAACGGTCGTCCTTCTCCGCCTCCCCTTTTAATTTTTCCAATAAGTTGGAATCTATCGTAATGCTTATCTGCTCTTTTAAAGGTTTCATAAATGTGCTACTTTTCATTTGTTATGTATAGTAGATTATATCACAAATATTATTTCTCCCCGATAAATGATATAAAATAGTATAAAATACTACTAAATGAGATACTAAAATTATGATATTATAAAATCAAGACAATTATCAGGAATGATTTTATGGTTTTTAGTTTCAGAAGACATATAATTTTGTCAAGACTACACGATTTACGCACCGAGCTTTCGATAGCGGATGTTGAACAGAAAAAAGCCGAAGAAGAAGAAAAGAAAAAACCAAAAAAAGCTAAGAAGCCTGAGAGCGAAAAAGCAAGAAAGACAAAGCGCAGGATAATAATTTTTTTATACGTTGCAGGCATCGCCCTTTGCATTGCGACGCTTACTTACGTTATGATATATTTTTATATCGAAAACGGGGTATTCGGCGACGACGACTGGCGGGAAAACAGACTTTTATTCGCTTTGTACGATTGGCTTATGGAAGATGAGCCTGTATCAGACGGGTTATATTCACTCAAAAAAGAGTATTATTACGGGTTTTCGCTTTATGCGGTATTGTCAATGTACGCAGGTACAATAGGAACTTTTGCGTTAATTTATATGCTAAGGGCGTACATACGCGGAAAGACAAAAGACAAAGAAATTCCGTTGTTTGACGATAACGGTATGAGATTGGACGTTAAAATGACGTTAGAAAACACTTACGGCGATATTATAAATTACCGTGACTGGGATAAACTCGATATGATTATTTATCTGTTGGAAACTTACCGTGCAGATACGATAAAAGAAGCGTTACGGATTATAGACAGGGAACAACAATCAAAATAAAT
>CAJTVA010000068.1 GCA_910579585.1 uncultured Christensenella sp. | reverse complement strand
GTAGCCGAGCCGCAACAGCCGCCGATTTCGAGCGAGGGTCCCTCCGCGCCTGCGGGATAGCCCATTAAAACGCACGCAAGCGAAGCCGCGAACATAGACGTCATAGTGACGTACCACTTGAAACGCACTACTCCGCGCGCCGCACCCTCTATCTGCGGAATGCCGCTGCCGCGTATCATAGGAACGAGCCTTACGAGCGAGCCTATAACGATTGCGCCCGCCGCAAGCCCGACGAAAAGCAGCGGAATGAAAGCGGGGTTTTCCAGTAAAACGGAATAAAGCTCTTCCGAAACCCCTTCCCCCAGCGACATCAGTATGTTATAGAACGTAACGACGACGCCCGCGAATACGCCGGTTAAAAGCGACATACATATTAAATTCAGAGCGTTATCCCAGACCGCCGAAAGGTTCTTTTTCATACTTGTGCAACATTATAACATTAACGGCGAAACTTGTCATTAAAAAAGCCCGCTTTATAGCGGACTTTTTTTAGATGATATGACTTGTTTGCATATTCAAACTTCAATCTGCCAGCAGTTTCACATAGTAAAAAAATTTTTCGCACAAATATGTGCAAGTCAAGTATTATCAATAAATTTGTAGTAAAGTAAAAATATGGAAAAATCTTGCGACAACTGCTTTTATTTTCACCAACACTTTCACATAAATAAAAACGGAAAGTTAATCCACATTTGGGGTGACGGGCATTGCTCTAACGATAAACTTACGGTATTCGTTTCAAGGAAAATTATTTTTAAACAACATATCTGTGAGTTCTGGGAGCCGAATGAAAACAAAGAAGCCGAAAGACGGGAAAACATCTGCAAAGTGATTTCCGATATGAAGAAACGTCTTGACGAGCTTGTTTTAGTTTTGAAAGAAGATTAAAACGGCGCGGGTTGACCCGCGCCGCTTTTATATTTAAAAAACTGTCTGACAAAAACGCAGAGATGCGGTGCAATGCAACACAGCAGTGTGCCGTAGATTTGCGTTTTTATTTTACACTGTAAAGTAAATCGTAGTAGGTCGGGTACGGCCAATAATCGGCGGAAGTAAGCGTTTCCATTTCGTCGACGTATTTTCTTACCTCTTCCATATCGGGGATAACGACGTGCGCCATTTTCTGTGAAGCCGCGCCGACGTCGGATACGTTTACAGACTTTAAATCGCTTTCGAGTTTTGCGACGGCGGCGCTAACCTTGTCGTTGAGTTCGGACAGGCGGGCTATTAAGTTCTTTTCGGTTTCGAAAGGAATTTTATCGCACACCGCCTGCTTTGCCGCAACGTTCTGGCAGAGGTCGGCAACGAAGTCCGACACGGCGGGAATAATATCGCGCTTTGCCATTTCTATCATAGTCAACGCTTCGATGTTGATAATTTTTGTGTAGTTTTCAAGCCTGATGTCCGCGCGCGCAACCGCTTCCGCACGGGTATAAACGCCCTGTTTTACGAAAACTTCTACGTTTTTATCTTCGTATAAAACGGTGGTAGCGTCGGCGGTGTTTTTCAGGTTTAAAAGCCCGCGCTTAGCCGCTTCCGGCTCCCACTCGGGGCCGTAGCCGTCGTGGTTGAAAATTATGCGGTAGTGCGCTTTCAGTTCGCGCTTTATAATGGCTTCGGCGGCTTTCTGAACGTCCTTTTTGCCCTCTAATTCGTCGGCGAACTGACCGAGCGCGTCGGCGACAATAGTGTTTAAGCTGATATTCGCGTCGGCGACGTTCGCCTGCGAGCCGAGCATACGGAACTCGAACTTATTACCCGTGAACGCAAACGGCGAAGTTCTGTTTCTGTCGGTGGCGTCCTTGGGGAAAATGGGGCTTTCGGGAACGCCGATAGACCCCTCTGATTTCTTGCTGGCAACGTAATTTTCGCCCTTTACTATACTGTCGACAAGTGCGCCGAGCTGGTCGCCTAGATAAACCGAAATAATTGCGGGGGGCGCTTCGTCAGCGCCGAGCCTGTGGTCGTTGCCCGCGGAAGCTACGCCTGCGCGGAGCACGCCCTGATAATCGTCAACCGCCTTAATAACAGCCGTCAAAACAAGCTTGAAAAGGGTGTTCGTTTCGGGGCTGTCGCCGGGCTTTAAAAGGTTCAGCCCTGTATCGGTCGAAATCGACCAATTGTTGTGCTTGCCGCTTCCGTTTATGCCCTTGAAAGGCTTTTCGTGCAAAAGGCAGACAAGCCCGTGCTTCTGGGCGACCTTTTTCATTATTTCCATCGTCAACATATTAGTGTCGACGGCGATGTTCGTTTTGGAATATACGGGCGCCATTTCGTGCTGGGCGGGCGCAACCTCGTTATGCTTGGTCTTGGAAAGTACTCCGTAGCTCCAAAGCTGTTCGTCCAAATCGCGCATATACTCGGCGATTTTGGGTTTTAATACGCCGAAGTAGTGGTCTTCGAGCTCTTGCCCCCTTGTTACGGGCGCGCCGAAAAGCGTTCTGCCGCAAAGCCGCAAGTCCTTTCTCTTTAAATACTCTTCCTCGGAGATAAGGAAGTATTCCTGTTCGGGCCCCGCCTCGCAGGAAACTTTTTTACACTCTACGCCGAAGCACTTCAAAACCCTTTTCGTTTCTCTGTCTATCGCCGTCATCGAGCGCAAAAGGGGCGATTTTTTGTCGAGGGTTTCGCCCGTATAGGATACGAACACTGTGGGTATGTAAAGCGTACCCTCTTTTACGAACGCGGGGGAAGTCGGGTCCCAAGCGGTGTAGCCGCGCGCCATATACGTTGCACGCGAGCCGCCCGAGGGGAAGCTGGACGCGTCCGACTCGCCGATAATAAGGCTTTTGGCCGTAAGGCGCATAATGACCTTGTCGCCCTCGGGTTCGATGAAACTGTCGTGCTTTTCCGCCGTCAGTCCGGTCAGAGGCTGGAACCAGTGCGTATAGTGCGTTGCGCCCTTGGATACCGCCCACTTCTTCATTGCCGAAGCGACCGCGCCGGCAATGGATACGTCAAGCTGCTTGCCCGCCTCGATTGTGGCGCGCAGAGCTTTGTATACCTCGCTGGGAAGCGTTTCTTTCTGTACAGAGTCGTTAAAAACGTTTTCACCGAACATTTCGGGAAGCCTCATATAAATCTCCTTTCGTAATATGCTGTAACAATTATATAAAATTTTTTCGCGGGCTGTCAAATTAATAAACTAAACAGTTTTTTATATTGTCGTAAAGCAAGGCTTATAGTTGCTTATCTCCCCTGTCCTCGAAGTTGGCGGGTTTAATAAGATGGGTGTTTTTTATATCGTTCGTCATCTCTTCGGGCTCTTCGGCGATTATGCCGCGCTGAACCTTTTCGTAGCCGTGCTTCTTTCTTATTTCGTCCACGCAACGCTCCACCGCTTCAAGCTTTTTGTATTTGCCGTAAGTTTCGTCGAGCGTTAACTGGGATATTCCGTTGTCGAAGCCCGAAACGGTAACGCCCAGCGCGCGAACCTTAAACGGCGCCCGTACGTTCGCCTTGAAAAGTTCGAAAGCGTGAGTTGCTATTTCACTGCATAAAACTGTGTGCCTCACCTTTTTCTGGACGGAAAAGTCGGATAAATCGTTGAACCGAACCCAAAGGTGAACCGTGTCGGCGGCGCCCTGCCCCGCTTCGCGAAGGCGGGCGGCAACGCTTTCAGACAGAACGTACAAAAAACGCTCTATGCGCTTCAAGTCCGTCACGTCCTCGCGGTAGGTGCTGGAATTGCCTATCGACTTGTACTCACGCCGCTCGTCCATATGCTTGACTTCGTCCTCGTCCTCGCCGCGCGCGTATTTCAAAAGTGTTTCGCCGAACTTGCCGAACGCGTTTTTTATTATTCCGTCGTCGGTCGCGGCAAGCCTGCCGATTGTGGTAAGCCCCATTCGCCCCAGTTTTTCGCCCGTCGCCTTGCCGACGAAAAGAAGGTCGGAAACGGGCAGGGGGTTGACGACGGACTTAAAATTCAGCTTGGAAATAACCGACGTGCCGTCGGGTTTTTTCAGGTCGGAGCCGAGCTTTGCAAACGCTTTATTGAACGATACCCCGCACGAAACCGTAACGCCCAGCTCGCTTTTTACCGTGTTGCGGATAGTGTCGCCGAGAAACCTGAGATATTCGTCTGAAAAGTGGCGCTCTCCGTCCGCTTCCGCGTACATATCCGCAAACGGCGGAAAAATGCGGGTTGAGTGAGTTACGTCAAGCCAGCACTCGTCGATGCCGTAGCCCTCTATTAAATCGGTATACCGCGCGTAAATGGACTTGACCGCGCGCGAAAAGTTCATATATTCTTCGAAGTGCGGCGGTACAATTACGATGTTCGGGCACTTCTTTTGTGCGGCGAATATCGTATCGCCCGTCTTTACGCCGAAGCGCTTGGCTATTTCGCACTTTGCAAGCACTATGCCACGCCGCTCTTCCTTGCTACCGCACACCGCTACGGGCTTGCCCGCAAGTTCGGGGTTAAGCCGCCTTTCCACCGAAGCGTAAAAATTATTCAAATCGGAGTGAATAACTATGCGTTCCATATGTACCATTACACGAAATTTTTTACAAAAATCCCGACTATTTTAAAAGCTCGGCGCAAAGACCGTCCAAAACTTCGAAATAGTTTTTGAAAGTTTTGGAGCAGACTTCGGGGTTTTCAATTTCTATTCCGTCCGCTCTCAGCCCCGTCAGCGCAAAAGCCATTGCCACGCGGTGGTCGCCGAAAGTTTCTATCTTTGCGGGCTTGGGCTGAGAGGGGTAAATTTTAACTCCGTCAGCCCGCTCTTCGCACTTAACGCCCATTGCCGTAAGGTTTTTAACGATTGCCGCGATTCTGTCGCATTCCTGCCCGCGGATATGCGCGACGTTACAAATTTCTGTGGGCGCGCTAAGATACGGCGCGATTGCCGCAAGGGTCAAAGTCTGGTCGGAAAATTCGTGCATATCGACTTTGCCGCCGTCGAATTTTTCAAGAAGTTTTATAAATTTTATATCGCCCTGCATACTGTGCGGCATAACTCCGTTCACCGAAATTTCAGCGCCGAGAATTTTGTTCATTGCGTAAAAATAGCAAGCCGCGGAAACGTCCGGCTCTATATCGTATTTTTTCGCGGAGTAACCGCCGCAAACGATGTAGCCGTCGCCCTCTTTGACGGTCAGCCCGAACGACCACATCATATCGAGGGTCATATTTACGTAGTCTAAGCCATGACTTCCGACAGGATTGATTTTTACAGGTTTTTTCGCGCAAGCCGCCGAAATTAAAAGCGCGGAAAGAAACTGACTGCTTTTCGAAATATCCACCGTCACTTCGTCCGCAGGGCTTGTCGTACCCGTGATTTCGAAAGGATAACAGTTCTCTTCGCCCAAAAAAACGAACTTTGCGCCGAGCGCTTTAAGCGTTGAAATAAGGGGCGCTATGGGGCGCCTTTTCATTTGTTCGGAGCAGTCGAGCGTGAATTTGCCGTCCTGAAAAGCAAGAAAGGCGGGCAAGAACCTTGCCGCCGTACCCGCGCTTCCGACGTTGATTTTCCCCTGTTTTACGGCAAGCCTGCCGCCGCAACCCGTAATTTTTACGGTTGTACCGTAGGTTTCGGCGTGGATACCCAAAGCTTTAAGGCAGTTTAAAAAGGTTTGGCAGTCGTCAGAAAACTGCGCGCCGTAAAGCGTGCTCGTTCCGTCCGCAATCGCGGCTAAAAGCAAGGCGCGCGCCGTGATGCTTTTCGAGCCGGGCACGCTTACCGTTATCTTTTTTCCGTTTGTTTTGCCGTAAACGTTTTTGACTTTATAATTCATTTCCTGCGCCTTAATATGTCGCCGTTTTTAAGGTTAAACGGGCAGTTGATTTTATAAATTTTCTGAACGAGTTTGCAGTCGGTAACTTCTTCTCCGTCGGAAAACGCTTTTTCAACCTTAAACGACTTGCCAAAGTTTTCGGTCGGGGAAAGCACTTCCAGAACGTCGCCTACTTTAAACCTGCCGCGCATCTCGACTTCGGCGTAGCCTGCGCCCC
>CAJTVA010000067.1 GCA_910579585.1 uncultured Christensenella sp. | reverse complement strand
TAATCTGCTTTTAATATTTTATTAAAATAAAAAGCGGGGGCAACAAAAGCCCCCGCTTTTATTCATAAATATTATGCGCCCGTGCTTATATCACCTGCTACGTAATTAACATTTGAGAACGTTGCGACTATTCCTCTCGTCGCAAACAGGCAAAGGTATGAATATTGGGTATCAATTCCCTCAAAAGAAACGTCTGTATACGTCATAGTATAATCTGTACTACCCGCCGTTACAGTACAAGTCACCGTACGATTCTTTTTCGTCATTTTAAGCGTGAACGTTTGACCTTGTGTAAAGTTTGTTTCCGTACCTAAATACGACGAAGATTTTAAACTGCCGTCCAATCTTTGATAATTATAGCAATATTTTGTCGAATCCGAAGACCCGGTATAACCACCGGCAATAACTGAATTGCCTTTCGCTGATGTATTATAAGTATCAACGTACATTTCATCGCGAAGCATAATGCCGAAAGCCGACTGTTTTAACGCCCCGGCGGTTACAGTTGTCAACTCTACTTCCGCCGTAATTTCAAAATTTCGATTAGGTTCGAGTTGCATAAACACGCTTGCGATACCGTCACCGTTACTCGCTATTTTCCCTTTTGCAGAAGAAGTACTGTTACCGATACTAAATGAATTATTGCTTATTTGCTGAATAGTAAAGTTTGAGGTAGTAGCATTATTTTCTCCGCCTATATCGCCGAAAGCCGAAGCGTACCAATCTGTATCTTTAACCGTCGACCATACGCTTGAACGCGTTGAAAGGTCAGGCGCTTTATAGTCGGGTTCTTCGTAATCCGTATTAATACTCGCATTATAGTCGGTTTCGTAAGTAGGTTTAACTGCATTCGTTTTAACGTTAGCTTTTAACGCACAATCTGATTTTAAAATTTCCTGCGCGATATAATATGCGTTCATTTTAGCGCCGTAAAGATTAGTGTGGGTTTTATCAAGTCCGTCCCTTACTCCGTCTTTCGTCGCAGTCCAGCTGTGATAGTCCGCCGCTTTTGCATTTCCTAAAGCTGTATAGTCTGCTTTCGTCAATGCAGTAAGGTCGACAACGGTCGTTTCGGCGTCTTCGCCCAAATTGCGGATAGCTTGCGCATAATCTCCGTCAGAAGTTATGTGTCCGCTTGCTCCGTTGTAATTGTCGCCGGTATCAAGTCTTACAATAGGGGTACAAAGAATGGGCGTTGCGCCTTTTTCCGTAGCAAGCTTGACGTAATTTTCGTAAAGCGAATATTGGAAAGACCCGGATGTGGATTTATCCCCGTTAGGTTCTGTAAATTTGTCTGCTTCATTCTTTTCGTCGTTGTGACCGAAGCCGATAATCAAATAATCGCCTGCAGATATGCTGTTCGTTAACGTTGCATAGTTGCTTTCGGTTATGAAACTTTTCGAGCTTCTGCCGGATAACGCAAGGTTCACAATTTGGTTTGCATCGCAATTAATGTAATTATAAAGCTGAGTTCCGTAGCCGTAGCGGGGCAGATAATAGTTGTCGTTAAAGCCGCACACGGTGGAGTCGCCGACAAGATAAATTTTGCCCGTGAATTTCGTTGAGGTATCTACCGTTTCGTTGCCCGTATCGCCCGTATCACCTGCGGGAGGGTTTTCTTCTCCGCCGTCGTTCCCGTCCGCACAGGCGGCGAAAGCAACGGGCACCACCATTGCGGCGCTAAGTAAAAGTGCAAGCCATTTTTTGTTTTTCATCACATTCCCCTTATCCTATTCAATTAATAGATTTAAGCGTTACTGCGTAACGCTTAAGGGGTTAACCCCTTAAATTTCCACGCAACAATTATACAACTGCAAAATGCGGTTGTCAATAGTCGATTAATTAAATCGCTTGACAGGCGATACGAGACGTTATATAATTTATTCGGAAATAAGTTGTCGGTTGCCACCGGGTAGCCGCGCAAGACACTCGACTGCGCCGTTAGGTCTTTGAAGGCGCCAGGGCGGGTGTATTTTTTTGAAAACCTTATGAAGAAAATCAGAAACCCGTTCAGACAACTGAATACTTTCGAATGGATACTTTGGACATTTTCGCTAGGCGCTATAATCGCTTCGTTTTTTGCAGTGGGCAGCACCGAATACGCAAATCTTGCCGCATCGCTTCTAGGCGTTACTTCGCTTATTTTCGCGGCGAAAGGCGACGCCTTCGGGCTTATGATAATGATTGTTTTCAGCCTGACGTACTCGTTTGTGTCGTACTCGTTCGGGTACTACGGAGAAACGATAATTTACCTATGTATGCAGTTGCCGTGCGCGATAGCGTCGCTTATTAACTGGCTTAAACACCCCTCCGACAAAGGCAGTGCGGAAGTTAAAATCGGCAGTTTCAACAAAAAGCACCTCGCTATTTTAATTCCGCTTGCCGCGGCGATAACTACGGCTTTCTACTTTATTCTTCAAGCGTTCGGAACGGCGAATTTAATTGTAAGCACCGTCTCGGTTCTGACTAGCTTCGTCGCGCTGTATCTAATGAATTTGAGAATACCCGCCTACGCCCTTGCGTTCATTCTGAACGATATAGTTCTGGTGGTGCTGTGGTCGCTTGCTTGCGTTGAGAATATCGGCAACATAGCGCTGACGGTGTCGTTCGGGATATTTTTGATAAACGACACCTACACTTTTATTTGTTGGACTCGGCGCAGGAAAAGGCAAATTACAAATTCCGAAGAAGTGCCCGAGCCGTCTCCCGAAGAAGAATAAGAAAATTAATTAAACACCGCCGCATTTTTGCGGCGGTGTTTAATTTTTAAGGAGTATTATTCAAACTGGTCGTACCAGTTTAATTCAACCGTCTGCCCGTCGCTGCATTTCACAACGCAACCCGTCACGTCATAATACCACCCCTGACCTTTATCTATTGCGTTCCATTCGTCCAAAGTGCCTTTAAACACAATTTCTTTTAGAGAAAGGCACCCGTAGAAAGCTTGCTCGCCGATTTTCGTTACGTTTGAAGAAATCGTTACGCTTTCAAGCTTATTGTTATCAGAAAAAGTGCTTCCATATATTTCTGTTATGTTGTCGGGTATTTCTATCTGCGTGAGACCGCAACGTTCAAACGCTCTGTGCCAAATCACCGTAAGATTAGACGGCAAAATTATGTTTTTAAGATTTGTACAACCCATAAAGGCAGCGCTCGAAATTCTTTCAACACTCTCCGGTATCGTTATGTTTTCAAGCCGGCAACAATCGTTGAATGCATAATCACCGATTTCTATTGCAGTTTCTGAAAGTTTTACATCAGTTAGGTATTTACATTCCGAAAAGGTGTTGCCCTCTATATAGGCTACCGAGTCGGGAATTTTAACCGTGGTAAGCCCAGTTGACGCAAACGCGCTGTGTCCGATTGATTGGATAGTTTCGGGGATGGCTATAGAAGTAATTTCGCTTATAAATGAGAACGCGTTGTCGCCAATACGGGTGACGCTTCCGTCACCGGGTATAACGCTTGCCTTACAGCCGGCAAGAAGTGTTTTTTTACTCTTTTCGATTATACAGTTACTCACGCTGTAATATTTTGAGTTGCCTGCTTCAACCGTAAGATTTGTAAGAGAATTGCAGCCAATTAATATACTTTCTTCTATCGTGCTGACGTTTGATGGGATATTCAAAGCTTCAAGCTTTTCACAAAAAGAAAACGCCGCAGAGCTTATTTTGGTAAGAGTTGAAGGTAAAGATATGCGTGTAAGTTCCGTACAGCGCCAAAATGCGTTCTGCCCTACTTCTTTAACCCCTTCCGGGATTACGAATGAAGTAAAACCGCACTGTTCGAATGCTCCGGTATTAATTATTTCAACACTGCCGTCATCGGGTATAACGCTTGCTTTACAGCCCATAATAAGAGTTTTTGTACTCTTTCCTATGATACAGTTGCCCGAACTTGTATATTTAACGTTGCCTTCATCCACGGTAAGTAAAGTTAACGAAGGACAATTTCTAGCAACCCTTCCGTAACCGAGTGATGTGACGCTTGCCGGAATGTGCAAACTTTCGATACTGTCGCAGTTGGAGAATGCGGAATCTGAAAGCGTCTCTAAACCGTCGGGCAGAGTCACATTATTAAGGTTAGCGCACCCGTTGAAAGCTTCAATCCCTATGCTTTTTAAGGTTGTGGGCAAGTAAACTTCTTTTATGTCCGTTTTAGAAAATGCGTTTGCACCTATGCGTTCAATGCTTTCCGAAATATATACGCTGTCAAACCCTTTTACTGAGCTGAACGCACCGTCGCATACCGCAATGACCCTGTTGCCGTCGTAAGAAGAGGGTATTACAAGCCTTGCAGGAACAGTGGAATTTCTGTCAAATCCGACAACCTCGCAGGTGCCGTTGCCGTTTAGCTTATATGTGAAAAGTTCGGTCTGAACGTATTCGTAATTGCTTTTTGTCACTATAACGCTGAAATCGCCCCTGTCGTACCGGTGGCTGTAATTAACGTTAAACTCGTTTTTACCTTCTTCGGGTTTAAATACGTCGTAAGAAATATCTTCTCCGTCGCCAATCCCCAATATATCCATAACGAATGCAACGTTTGCCCCGCCAGTAATTTGAGGTCTGTATAACACGGCACTGCCAACAATGTTATTATTTACCACAACGGTGTAATTATATTTACTAATCGTCTTATCGCCTTCGACGGCTCGTTCAAGTTCCATTTTGACATAGGTGCTTTTGTTGTTTTCGTTCGGATAAGCGGATATAGTAAGCGAAGTTTCAGACCCTTCTTTGCCGTCTGCCAAAACGGTACGTTCGCCGAGAAGAAGCATCTGGTCGTAATCTACGGAAATGACGCCTTCAATATAATATTTTATCGGGTCGCTCTCGGAAGCAGTTGAATCTACAACTTTAGCCTCAGTATAATACATTTGATAGTCTATTTCGTCGCCGTTTGCACGTTCTCCTTTTATAATAATGCTGTTAGCATACTTTAAATGAGGTACGGCAGATTTTACGGGTTGCGCCATAGTTTCGCCGAAAAACGTGTCAAAAGCGGTAAAGTAGTTTTCAAATATTGAGACCTCGCTCTCCGAAGTGGAGCGGAGCGCCGCTGTTTTTGATGTACTTATCGTGGCAGGGGTGGAATCAGATTCCATAAAACTGCTTAGAAGTTTTGCAGTTGAAACTGCGCCTATCGCATAGTCGTTGCCAAGCTCTAAAGTGATTGGAGGTATAGTGTCTATGGGAGGAACGTCAGAATTACCACCCGCTTTGACAAGCGCCAAGGGCAAAGCTATTGCAAGGCACGCTGTTGCAAGCCCTGCAAGTCCCGTTATAACGAACGCTTTGGGGCTGACCCTGCCGAGCGTAACGGTTTCGCCGTCAGTATACGCTTCGACGCCGTCGCCGTTTAAAAGCCCTTGGGCTTCGGCTTCGAGAACGACTTTTCCGTAAACGTCGGGAATTCGTTCGTCACTTTCTTTTTTTAGGTTTTTAAACAATTCTTTTTCTTCCATTTTGCACCTCTAATCCTGCAAAGCCTGAATCATTTTTTTTGTTGCACAGTTCAGTTTATACGTGACGGTCGAAAGCGGAATTTCCATAAGCTCCGCAATCTCCCGCCGCTTATAGCCCGCCGCGGCAACCAGAATCAGAACTTCATACTCGTCCTGCGGCAACGTCTTGCGCGCAAGGTCCAATAAAAGCCCGTAATCTTCGGTCTGACCACTACCGAAAACCCCCTCGTTTGCACGTTCGTCCACATACAGCTCGTGCCCGCGTTTCTTTTTTAAATTCAACGCTTCGTTTCTGCTTATGCGGGCTATCCAGGCGGCTACGTCGGTACCCTCTCTGTAAGAATACGCGCTTTTTATCACCTTTAAATAGGTGGATTGCATAACGTCCTCAGCCAAAGATGGGTCTTTTAAAATAGCCAGCGCCGTATAATACACTGCCTTTTTAGTCTTTTTGTATACAGCCTCGAACGCAGTCGCGTCTCCGTTCGCAAGCCTTTTCATCTGCTTATCAAGCAACATTGGTTTCTCCGATATCGTCAATTTAGCGCTTTCATTATATAAAACAATTCTGCGCGCGGTTTTTTCAGTAAAAATTAAAAAATTTTCAAAACTAAGTATGCGGATATTCTTTTATATAATTC
>CAJTVA010000066.1 GCA_910579585.1 uncultured Christensenella sp. | reverse complement strand
TGCCGAGTTTTATGGGCTTAGAGGAGATGTTTTCCAATATTCCCGTATGAAGAATTTTTTTGGACTTCTTTATTTTATAATCGTGCATAGCTTGCTCGATTACCGCGTTTAAAACTGCGTAAAAGTCCTTGAAACCGCTGGAAAGAAGATAATACGAAAGCGACCCCGGCACGGTATTGACTTCGCTTAAATAAACCTTGTTTCCGCTGATTATGTAGTCGAAGCGGACGATTCCGCGCATATTAAGGTCGGTGTAGACCCGCCTTGTGGTGTCCTTGACGGTGCGGGAAATCTCAGGCGGAAGGTCGGCGGGAAGTACACTTTTGCCACCGCCCTGATACTTATCCTCGAAGCTTAAAATATCACCGCCCGAAAACGCTTCTTCACACTCCGAAGTGACGACCTCTCCGTTATAAAAATATGCGGCGCAATTTATTTCACGGCGGTTTTCGAGATATTTTTCGACTATAACCGCACTGTCGTAAATAAGCCCCGTTTCAACCGCGCTTTGAAGTTCCTTTAAGTTGTTTACCTTTTCCACTCCTATACTGGAACCGAGGGTTACGGGCTTAACGATAAGCGGAAACTGCGGCATATTATGGGGGCAATCGACTTCTTCCAGGCTTTTTATGTACGCATATTCCACCGTTTTTACGTTCAGTGCGGATAAAATCAGCTTCGTCAGATATTTATCCATAAAAAGTGAAGACTCGAATATCCCCGCGCCTGCAAGGGGAATATCGGCGGTTTCGAAAAGCCCGCTGACGGCGCCGCCCTCCCCCGCGCCGCCATGACAACAGTTGAGCGCGGCGTCGGCTTTGAGGAATTTCTTCATTCTGCCTTTTTTATTGAAGATATAGACTCCGCCGCAACCGATTGCAGCGTGCGGAAAACTGCGGTAGTTTTCGCCCTTGAAGTTCTGCACGTCGGAAAGCTCTTCCGAGCAGTAAAACGTGCCGTCCTGCGCGATATACACGGGTATGACGCTCTGCCCGCCGTTCTTTAAAATATTTATTGCCATCGTGCCGGTGATTACCGACACTTCGTTTTCGTTAGAAACTCCGCCGAACACGACGATAATATTTTTTTGCATAAAAAAACACCTCCGCTTAATTTTTTAGCTTTGGTGTTTTAAATACCTTATTCTGTCAAAAACGCAAAAAAGTAAACTCTGCAAAGCGCGGGAAAAACCCGAAGCGGCTTACCGGACGTAATCAGACGAGGGTTGCCGCAACAACGAATGGCGCCGCTTGATGCATTTTAATAAATATCGGGTAAATCGTTTAAAAACAATACGGTATCGCCGTCTTTAAGGATGGTTTTCAGCTCTTCCTGCGCGGCGGCTAGGGTCGGAACGATTTTGAGCTTTTCCGGGTCGCCTCCGTTTTCGAGGTAACCCTCCTTAACGGGAGTAATAAGCGTTTCACCCACCAAAATAACGCGGTCGAGCCCGACGAGCTGTGCGCCCAAACGCGCGTTTTCGCTTTCTTCGAGGACGCCGAGTTCGACAAGCCCGGGGGTTACGACTATTTTGCCGCCGCCGAAGCTTCTTAACACTTCCAGCGCCGCAGAAGCACCCTTAACGTTGGAATTGTAACCGTCGTCAAGAATATTCACACCGCCCGATTTGATGAGTTGAAGCCGATGTTCGATATACTCGACTTTACTTATCGCGGAGGCAATTTCCTCGACGTCCATACCTAAATTATATGCAGCAAGCGCGGAAATTGCTATATTTTCGACTGCGTGTTTGCCTAAAAGTTTGGTTTCGGCGGGCACGGTTTTGCCGCCTAACGTCAATAAAAACCTACTGCCGTTGCAGTCGGACACGACGTCGGAAACGCAGTCCGCGCAGTGTTTGACCCCCGAATATCCTTTAAATAACTCGAAACACTCGGGCGCAATGACGGCTTCTGCGCCGCCGTTTAATATTTCGCCCTTTGCCTTAACTATATTTTCCAAAGTTTTGAAACTTTCAAGGTGCTGGGGGCATATTCCCGTTATAACGGCAAGGTTCGGCGGACAGATTTCGCAGAGCTCCGCTATATCGCCGACGTGGCGCGCACCCATTTCCGCAACAAAAACATCGAAATTATTGAGGTCGTTGTTGTTTATTGCAAGCGCAAGCCCCAAAGGGGTATTGTGCGACGCGGGCGTGGAAAGAACGCGGTATTTTTCCGATAGAATGCTTTTTAAGATATTCTTGCAGCTTGTTTTGCCGTAGCTGCCCGTTATTCCCACCACCTTTATATCGGAAGACGAAAGCTTTTTTCTGGCTTTTCTGACAAACGATTTGTTTCTGGGAATTTCGTATATTTTGTCGATTAAGTTTGCGAGCATGGTTACGGGGAACATTAAAAGCGGGAAAATCGCAAGCGCGCAATACCTTAGATGGTTGAAAACGAGGTTGCCCCAGACTGCGTCCGCAAAGTTCAAAAGGCAGATTGCCAGATACGAAAGAATTGCGTTTAAAAGCACTAGCACCGCGATAAGCCGCTTAAAGCGGGGCGTAAACGACACGGGAACTTTCAGCGCTACTTTGTTATCCGCCCAGATGTAAACGATAAAGAAGATTACAAAGCCCGCAAATCCGATAATAGCCGCCCACTCGCCAGCAAACGAGAAGCAAAGCGAGATTACCGCGCACGAAAGGGCGCAAAGAAGCGTTAAAAGAAGCTGTCTGCCGTAGGCGCGGTTACTCTTTTTTAACGACCATTTGAAAAAGCGTGCGCCGCTATACCCCGACGACTGCAAAACGCCGAGGGTTCTGAAAAAGCAACCGCTATACAAAAGCGCGAATACGACTGCGAGAAGCACGCACTCTATTGTCTTTGGAACTGAAATAAAAAACATTAATTCTCCGTTAAGTACTTAAATAGTTTAAGATTAAATTCTTCGGGATATTCGGAAAAGCAGAAATGCCCGCCCTCCGTAAGTTCGAGCGTCGAGCCCTTAATAAGGGCGTGGAAAGTTTCGCCCTCTTCTGCGGGCGGGGTGACGGAGTCAGTCTTGCCGTACAGAAGATATGTCGGAGCCGAAATTTTCGAAGCGCAGAGCTTTAAATCTTCGTTGACAATTTTTTTGAAGCTTTCTTTCATCATCGGTGAAAGAGATTTATAGTCGCTGCTGCCAAAGTGCTTTTCGGCGAAACGCGGAAACATCTTTTTTATGCGTCTGTAACACTTTATCTTGCGCATATATTGGGGGGAACGCGGTTTTACAAGCCCTGCGCCGCCCGTAATTATAAGCTTATTTACCCTATCGTTTTCGGCTGAAAAGAGCTTAAAAGCCACCCTTGCTCCGAACGAATGCGCCAGCACGTCGGGGCGGTCTAGCCCCGTTAAGTTCATAAATTTTTTAAGCCAGTCCGCGTACTCGCCCACGCCCCACGGGGTATCGGTGAGCTCGCTTTGACCGAAGCAGGGAAAGTCCAACGCGGTTACGCGGAAGTAATTTTTCAAAAAATTTATCTGGTAGTAAAAGCTTTCTTTTTTCGAGCCGTAGCCGTGGAGAAGCAAAATATCTTCCCCGGTGCCGCACCGTAAAAAAGATACGAATTTACCGTCGATTAATATTTTAAAGCTCCTTTACCATAACGAGGCAGTCCTCTCCGTCGGAGTAGTAGCGCGTTCTTGCATACGCGCCTTTAAAACCGCATCTTAAATACAGTTCCATTGCGACAGAGTTGGACACGCGGACTTCGAGAAAGACTTTCCGTGCGCCGCAAGACGCGGCTACTTCCAAAAGTCCGTTAATTATAGCGGTACCCACGCCGCTGTTCCTGAAAGGTTCGGTGACTGCGACGTTGGCGATGTCGGCGCTGTCCGCGGCGACGGTCACTCCGCCGTAGCCGATTATCTCGCCGCCGTCTTCCGCGAGTATACCGTGAAAACTTTCGGTTTCGAAGCTGGAAGCCAGCATCTGGAAGTTCCAAGGCTCTTGGGGGAAGCACTCTGCTTCGATTTCGGAAATGCGGAGAATATCCTTATACTGCCATTTTCTAATTTCCATTTAACGCCTCCTCCGCCTGACTTTTACGGACGTAGAGCGCGTGCATATCTTCCGAAAGGGGGCAACCCTCTGCCGCCGTTTTAAGGCAATTTTTTACGTCGAGGCGGGTATAATTTTCAAAGGGCAGGTCTTCGAAACCGTAAACGGGCAAATTGAGCGCCGCGACCTCTGCATCGGAAAGGTAAGAAGGGTTCAGGCTGACCTTGCCGTCTTTATAGCCGCAGACGTAGTAGTGCGCGTGTGCCGCGTCAATCGCAACGATAAAATTTTTACTGTTGACATTATATGCGATAAGGTCGAACGCGGTGATTGCTTTCAGCGGCTTGTCCGCGGCAAGCGCGAAACCCTTTGCGGTGGCAACCCCTATTCTTATGCCCGTAAACGAGCCCGGGCCCGTAACCGCGGCGAAAAAATCACAGTCTGCGGGTTTCAGGGAAGTTTCGTTCAAAGCTTTGTCAATCTCGTCCATTAATATGACGGAATGGCGCATTGCGCACTCGGGAAGGTGCCTTAAACACAGCTTGTCGCCGTTTCGGGCAAGAACCGTCAAATAGCGCGAGGAAGTGTCGATTGCAAGATATTTAGTCATAAATTATTTTCCGTTCGTTCTCCCCCGCCTTTTCTATAGTTACCGTTTTGTAAGCTTTCGGAAGCGCTTCTTCGATGTTTTCAGCCCACTCCACTACGGATACTCCGCCTGCGTAGAAGTAATCGGTCAAGCCAAGCGCTTCGGCTTGCGCGCCGTTTTTCAAGCGGTAGCAATCGAAGTGGTAAAGTTTGCCAAAGTAGTCGTTCATATACGCGTAGGTCGGGCTTAAAACCTCTTCTTCTATCCCCAGCCCTTTTGCGACGCCTTTCGTAAAGACGGTTTTACCCGCGCCCATTTCGCCGTTTAAGACTACGACGTCGCCCGATTTTAAGTTTTTTGAGTACTGCTCGCCGAAGCCGAATGTTTCTTCGGGGCTTTTCGAGATAAAAATTGTCATAATTTTATACAGCAATATAATAACATAAAATAAATGATTGTAAAATGATTTACGGCAGAAAATTTTCAGGAATTTTCTTTACGGTTAATTTGCTTGACAGCGCGATACGTACAAGCTATAATGAATTTAAAGTTGTTCTTTGGGGCGGGGTGAAATTCCCCACCGGCAGTATAGTCTGCGAAGAGCGAAAGCTCCCGAACGGGTGAAATTCCCGTACCGACGGTAAAGTCCGGATGATAAAAGAACGGTTAAAGCGGTGTATTCTATCGTTTTATTTCGCCCCGAAGTTTCGGGGCGTATTTTTTTTGCAAAGAACGACTGAAATATTTTTTAAGGAGTTTTTTGAATGGAAGAAACAGAAGTTGTGCCCGTAGAGGGCGAAGTAGTCGAAGAGACTGTCGCAACTGAGCAAGCCGTGACGGCGGGGCTTAAAACGCCCAAAAGAACGTTCGGCGAGGTAATGAGGGATTACTTCACCGCAACGAGAATGTCGTACATAGCGATATTTACCGCGCTCGCGTTTATACTCAGATTGCCCGTTTTCGAGTTCCCTATTATACCTGCGGTACCCTTTCTGAAAGTGGACTTTTCGGGCACGTTCGTTATGATTGCGGGATTTGCGCTCGGACCCGTGGCAGGCGTTGCGGTGAGCGTCATAAAAGAGCTTTTATACGCGCTGTCGTTCACACAGACGGTCGGGGTGGGCGAGCTTGCAAACATTCTTATTATGTTGCCCTACATCTTAATACCGTCGATTGTTTACAAGAAACACAAGGGAATTAAAGCCGTGCTTATATCACTTGCCGTGGCAAGCGTTACTCAGGCGGTAATTTCAGTTCCCGTGAATTATCTTTTGACTTTCCCGTTCTTTTTAATGGCTTATGCGGGTGCGCCGACCTGGACGACGGGTATGGAATTTTATTTGTCTGTGTGGTATTGGGCGGTGCTTTTCAACTTCGTCAAAACCGTACTTTTGACAGCCGCGGTACTTATTCTTTATAAGCCGTTATCAAAGCTTATAAAAATAACGAACGCGAAATTCAGTTCTTTGAAAAAGAAAAATAAAACGACTTAAAAAATGAGCCCGCCGTTACCGTAATTCCCATAGGGAATTTAATAAAACGCAAATAAAAAGGTTTAGGCATAGCGTTAAGCTGTGCCTTTTCTGTACTTTTTTTCGTGGACGAATTAGGCTACTTGTAGCCTAGTGAGA
>CAJTVA010000065.1 GCA_910579585.1 uncultured Christensenella sp. | reverse complement strand
CTTTTTTCAAAATATAGCTTTCAATATAAGACCGAATATAAAGGTTGCAAACGCGCCGACAAACGCAAGAAAAATTTTGTAGGTTATATCGCGCTGTTTCTGTTTTGCGTTGCGCTTGTATGCAAACCCGCTTTCTTTCAGGTTGATAACGTACATTTTTTCGCCCCTTCTTTCGGAGGGTATCAAGTCGAAGTACCCGTCGCACTTCAAAGCGTTTAAAATATCGTCTAACCTGTCGGGGTCAATCTTGTGCTTGGCGGGCAGAACGGACAGAATATCGATAGGGGATACAAGGCAGCCCTCGGTGCCGTCGCAAAGGCTGTACACCGCAGACATAACCTCGTTTTCGTATCTGGTCAGCATCTTATAAGCGCGAAAATAAGGGAGATAATAAGGCTCCCCAAAGCCCCGCCGAAGAACGCGCCCCAGAAGCTACGTCCCCACATATGCCGCACTTTCGGCGGTTTTTCTTCTGGGACGGGCGGCTCGGAAGCAGGCTCGGGTAACGGCTCGTATTTTTTTAAAGGAGCGATGCAGAACATATTTCCGCTGGAATATTTAAGGTCGATAAAGCCGTCTGCCTGTAAAGATTTCAAGGCGGATTTCAACGCTTTTTCGCTTCCGTCTTCCCCGTCGGGGATAGCGTCGGTCAGCTCGTCCTCGGAAAATACGACGTACCTCCCCGCGCCTGCCAGCGAACAAATTTTTTCAAGCACCGCAATGCAAATTCTGTCCATCACAAAAATTATGCGGTTTTCGGCGCCGTTTTATACTATTGCAGAGTAAATCAGCCCGCCTATGAACAGTAAAACGCTTAATGCAAGCATGACGTAAGCCGCGATAAAAGCGAACTTCAACGCGGCGAAATTATTCTTTTTTTTCTGGGTTATGGCAAAAGATAGGGCGCAAAGCGACAAAATTACGCTCGAAATCAGCGCGTATATTCCCATAAACGAGAAACTCAGCCCGAACGCAACCGCGGCAAGCACGCACGCGACGATAGAAGCGTAAAAATACGCCTTAGTATTGCTTTTGATTTCTTCGGTCTTAACTTCTTTTTTATCTTTCATTCCTCTTTTAACTCCTCGTGCGGGTTCGGGTCGGTAAGAACCGTTTTAAAATCGCTGTAAACGACGAACCCCGGCGCCGACTTCGGCGGTTTTTTAACGTTAGCGCGTAAGGTATAGTCGACGGGGATTTTGTTGCCGTTGCGCCCGTCCGAATAATAGGCGCAAATCTCCGCCGCGACTTTAAGCGCTTCGTCGGGCACGGGCTTGCCGCCGCTTAAAATTACGACGTGGGAAGAGTGGTATCCCTGTGTGTGCAACCACAGGTCGCCGCCCGATACGCTTTTTAAAAGTCGGTCGTTCTGGACGTTGCTGCGACCCGCCAAAATCTTCATTCCCCCCCATATATATGCCCGATACGGCGATATTTTATCGGTTTTCTTCTTCACCTGAACGGGGGGGAGAAGCCCCGCTTGTCTTAATTCTTCCTCAATTTCTTCGAGGTCGTAAAGGCTGTCCGCAAGGCGCACGTGCGAGGAAACACTTTTAAGGTATAAAAGCTTTTCGTCGGTTTCACGCTTCTGCGCTTCGACCGCGACTGTGGTGCGTTTCAGCTTGTTGTATTTTTTATAGTATTTTTGTGCGTTGTCGGCGGGGGAAAGGGTCTTATCCAGCGCGATTTTTATCTTTTTTCCGCCCTCGTCGTAGTAGTTTACCGCTTCGAATCCGTCCATTCCGCGTTTAAGCGCGTAAATATTCGCCGTAATCAGTTCGCCTTTGAGTTTAAGGGTTTCCGCGTCGCGGCATTCCAAAAGTTTTTCCTCGGAAAGTTTCAGCCGCTTTTCTTGTTTTTTAACGGCGGAGGCTATTGCCGAGTTCAGTTTTCTGACTTTTTCATCAAAACGTTTTTTTGCGTTAATTGCGGCATAGTAGGCGGTCTGCGCTTCTAAAACGCTACCATAAACGCGTTTTTGCAGGCAAGAAGAGCGCGCCTTGAAATCCGAGGGCTGTCCGTCCGTAAAAGTCACGCAAGGTTCTGATTTTTCGTCGTTGAGATAGTCGAAAACCTGCTTTGCGGAAACGTTTTCGCCGTAAGTCGAGGTTATTTCCAGCGCGGTTGCATAAGAAATGCCCTTGATTTTGTCTGCAATAAGACGGGTTTTGCCGCCGTCCGCATTCCCTAAAATTTGCGCTATTCGCGCCATATCACGGGGGGAACACTTGTCCTGCGGTTCGGGCAGGGTATATTTTGCGCCCGAAAACAGCACGCGGCGGGTGTTTTCGCCGATAGCCGTAGTTTTCAGCGCGCCGACGATTATTCCGTTTTCGACTAGCACCGCGTTGGAGTACTTGCCCATAAGCTCGATAAACAGCGTCATTTTTCTTAGTTCGAATTCGGAAGTGCAGTCTAAGTCGATAAAAACTATTCTTTCCCCGTCGATTTGCGCAAGCTTAGTTATCTGCGCGTTCTGCAAATGCTTTCTCAAAAGCATACAAAACCCCGGCGCGACTTTCGGCGCGGGGACTTCTTCTTTCGTGAGGTTGATTCTGCAACCCGTCGCGGAAAGACAAATTTCCAGTTTAAGAGAACCCTTTGCGGTGTATATAATAAAAGTGACCAGTTCTTTCGCGGGTTGGGTGATTTTTGATATCTTCCCCCCGACGAGGAGCGTGGACAGTTCTTTTGCTATGAATTTTAAGGTAAAAGCGTCCTGCGGCATAGAAAAAATTCCTTTACGGGAATTATACTTCAAAAAATAAAAAGTGTCAAATTGGTATTAAATTTGCTTTCCAAAATATTTCGGTTGTGCTAGAATATTTTATACTTGATTTCAAATCTATAAATAAATTACATATTTTCAGGAGCAAAAAATGAATTACACACACGCAGTCGGTGAAAAAAGCACGGTAAAAATTACCATTGATTTTTCGGAAGAAGAGTGGAAAGACGCTATTTCCAAAGCGTATTTAAAGACGCGCGGCAAATACTCCGTACCCGGGTTCAGAAAGGGTAAGGCGCCCCAGCCTGTCCTCGAAAATTATTACGGCAAAGGGGTGTTCTTCGAAGAAGCGTTCAACTACCTTTATTCGCAACACTACTTTTCAATTCTCGAAAAGGAAAAGGAGAATTTCACCGCGGTCGGCGAGCCCGAACTTTCGGTCGGAGATATGACGGAGGGCAAGGGCGTTACGCTTATTGCCGACGTTCCCGTAAAACCCGAAGTCAAAATTGCTTCGTATAAGGGTTTAAAAATCAAAAAGTATGAGTATAATGTTACCGATGCGGACGTGGAAGCAGAGGTCAAAAAGCTTTTGGAGCGCGACGCTGCCGAAGTCGAAGTCAAGGACAGGGCGGCGAAAAACGGCGATAAAGTAAACATCGACTTCTCCGGCTCGGTAGACGGCGAAAAGTTTGCGGGCGGCACCGCGGAAGAGTACGACCTCGTCCTCGGCAGCGGCAGTTTCATACCCGGTTTCGAAGAGCAGGTCGTCGGATTGAAAGTCGGCGACAAGAAGGATATAACCGTTCGTTTCCCCGACGACTATCAGGCTGAAAACCTGAAAGGCAAGGAAGCCGTTTTCGCAATCAAGATGAATAAGATTACCGAAAAGCAGCTTCCTGAGCTCAACGACGAGTTCGTAAAGGCGCACGCAGGCGCGGACACCGTTGACGAGTACAAAGACAAAACCCGCGAAAAGCTTTTGAAGCAGGCCGAAAACCGTTCCCGCGACGAAACCGAAAACAGCATCGTCGAAGAGATTTGCAAGGGCGCTGCCGCGGAAATTCCCGACGCTATGGTCGAAAGCGAAATCGACAGAATGGTTCAGGACTTCTCATACAGGCTTATGTATCAGGGCATCAAGCTCGAAGAGTATCTTAAATACCTCGGACAGAGTATGAAAGAGTTCCGCGCGCAGTTTGTTTCTCAGGCTACGCCCCGCGTTCTTCAACAGCTTGTTATAGAGAAGATTGTAAAGGACGAGAATATCACCGCAACCGACAAGGAAGTGGACGAAAAGATTGCAGAGCAGGCGAAGTCGGTAGATAAAACCGCAGAAGAATACAAAAAGACGATTGACCCCAGACAGGTTGATTATATTAAGAACGATTTGATAATAACCAAGCTGTTCGATTTCTTAAAGGCGAATAACGAGCTTTACTCCGACGAAAAAACCGAAAAGCCTGCGGCTAAGAAACCCGCTGCGAAGTCGGCTTCTTCGAAGACGGAAGCTTCAAAGACGACCGCCGAAAAGAAACCTGCGGCAAAGGCGACAGCGGCTAAAAAGCCCGCAACCAAAAAAGAAGACTAATTTGCAAGGAGCCTTAATATAATGGTGAACGAAAAAGGCGCGTTGGTACCTTATATCGTCGAACAGACTTCCCGCGGGGAGCGTTCGTATGACATTTACAGCAGACTTTTAGAGGACAGAATTATCTTTTTAAGCGGCGAGATAGACGACGCGGTTGCAAATACCGTCGTGGCTCAGCTTATCTACCTCGAAGCAAAGGACCCGTCCAAGGATATTTCTTTATATATCAACAGCCCCGGCGGGTCGGTATCCGCAGGACTTGCGATTTACGACACGATGAACTACGTTAAGTGCGACGTTTCGACTATTTGTATAGGAATGGCGGCTTCGATGGGCGCATTCTTACTGTCGAGCGGGCAGAAAGGCAAGCGTTACGCGCTTCCCAACAGCGAGATAATGATTCACCAGCCTCTCGGCGGCGCTCAGGGGCAGGCAAGCGACATAAAAATCGCGGCGGAGCACATCTTAAAGACAAAGCGCAAGCTGAACTCTATTCTTGCCCAGAATTCGGGCAAACCCATTGAACAGCTTGAAAAGGACACCGACAGGGACAACTATCTGTCGGCGCAGGAAGCGCAGGAATACGGGCTTATCGATAAAGTATTCTATAAAAGATAATTGAAAACGCTAATTGAAATTAACGGAATTTAAGTGTAATATCGGGAGTTGAGATTTTTGAAAGAGCAAAGGCACTGTTCATTCTGCGGAAAAAACGAAGATTTGGTTAAAAGACTTATAAGGGGTAACGACGGCGCGCATATCTGCGACGAATGTATTCTTATCTGCGGCGATATGATTAAGGAAGTCGATGCCCCCGACGAGGACGAAAAAGTTCCTTTAAAGACCCCCGCGGAGATTAAGGAAGAACTAGACAAATATATCGTAGGTCAGCACGAAGCGAAAAAGGTGCTTTCCGTTGCCGTCTATAACCACTATAAGCGCATAAACAACCTTTTTAAGGACTCGGGCGACAAGGACGTTGAGATTGAAAAATCTAACATTCTTTTATTGGGCCCCACGGGTTGCGGCAAAACTTTGCTTGCAAGAACGCTTGCAAAGGTTTTAAACGTGCCTTTCGCTTCTTCGGACGCTACAACTCTGACCGAAGCGGGGTACGTCGGCGAGGACGTCGAAAATATCCTTTTGAAGCTCATTCAGAACGCCGATTACGATATTCAGAAAGCTCAGCGCGGAATTATCTATATCGACGAGATTGACAAAATCGCCAGAAAGGGCGAGAACGTTTCCATAACCCGCGACGTTTCGGGTGAGGGCGTACAGCAGGCGCTTTTGAAGATTATCGAAAGCACGGTTGCTAACGTTCCCCCGCAGGGCGGAAGAAAGCACCCCCAGCAGGAGTGTCTGAGGATAGACACGACGAATATTTTGTTCATCTGCGGCGGCGCCTTCGTCGGGCTGGATAAAATAGTTCAGAAAAGGCGCGATAACACTTCCTTAGGCTTCGGCGGCACCGTGAAGAACACAGAGGAAAACGTCTATGAGATGCTTTCCGACGTCAAACCTCAAGATTTGACCAAGTTCGGGCTTATCCCCGAGTTTGTCGGCAGAATCCCCATAGTCGTAAGCTTGCACCCCTTGAACGAGGACGCGCTTGTCAATATTCTTACGCAACCCAAAAACGCTATTATCAAGCAGTACCAGAAGTTGATTGCTATGGACGGCGTGAAGCTTACGGTCGAGGACGGCGCCGTCAGGGAAATTGCGAACACGGCGATACGGTTAAAGACCGGTGCGCGCGGGCTTCGGACTATTATCGAGAGCTTTATGACCTCGGTAATGTACAAACTTCCGTCGGAGAAGAATATAAAGGAAGTTATCGTCACGCGCGAGTGCGTAACCGACAAAGCCGAACCTAAAATTGTGTACGGCGAGAAAACCGCATAAAAAAGCGGTGTTTAATAGAAAATTAACGGCG
>CAJTVA010000064.1 GCA_910579585.1 uncultured Christensenella sp. | reverse complement strand
GGGCGCCGCAATAACTTAGGGGGGAATAATTTATGAAAACTCAGATGAGATTTCAAAAAATAATCTGCCTGATAATGCTGATTGTAGGCGCGCTCGGCTTACTTTATGCGTTTATTTACTGTTCGGGTTCCGTGGCGGAGCTTAGTATGGCGCTTGACAAAAATACGCGTACTTCTGACTTCACTGCGGCAGAGGGCTTATACGACGCTACTTTCTATTTGAGAATAAGCGATTTCAACGACGTGCTTATGTATTGCGGAATCGTAATGATTTTGCTTTCGGTCATTCTTTACATAACTTCTTGCCATAAACGTAGAAATTATTACGTTTCGAACTATGTTGCAACCGGCGTTTGCGCAGGCGGAAACATAGTTATATCGATAGTTCTTGCTATCTACAACGGTATTTGGCGCAGCGAGTTTTTAAAGATAGACTTCCCTGCCTGGAAAGCCCTGTATCAGACCTATATCGATATGATTGAATCGGGCGTAGATACCGGCGGTTACGACTATGCAAGCCTTATCCACTATTCCGAGTCCACGGCTATGTTCGACCTCGGTTTTGCCGTATATGCAATAATAATAGTAGCTTCGTTGCTTCTTGTATTCAATATGGTATGGAAAATAATGCTGATGAAAGGCGAGAAAAGGCTTCTTGCCGGCAATCAGTTAGCGGGAGGTGTGGTATGACGAACGAACCCGTAGAATTTGAAAAAATCGAAACCACTGACGAGGTTAAAGCGGAAAAACCCAAAAAAGTAAAAGCTCCGAAAAACCCCGTTATTCAGAAAGATATAATGCGCTACAAAAAGAATAAATTCGGCGCAAACCTTGCCATCTTAGGCTTGGCTGTGGGCTGTCTTTACTTCCTTGTTTTGTATGCGCAGGTCAAAAATAATGACTTTTATTACACTTGGCAAATTGCTTTCGACGTAATTTACAACCTGTTCTTCTTACTTTTTGTATTCCTTTTCTCCGAGCAGGTTAAAAACTATAACAGAAAGCTTTTCCCGTTGCAGATTATAGTCGGCGTCTTGCAGATTGCAAGAATCTTCTGGCTTCCTTTTACGGGTATGCTTGCAAACGCAATCACTTGGGCGACTTTCCTTGCAATGGCTATATTCCTTGCCGCTTCAGGCGCGTGCATAATCGCTTCCGCAGTTATCGGTTTTATTCGCTCTAAAGAAGTGGACGAATTTTCCAAAAAGCTTGAAGCAGGCGAAGTTGACCTCGAAGTCGAACTCAAAAAGGAAGAAAACGGAGGTGAAGTAAATGCCTGACGTTAATTTGCAACATATCGAAAAGATTTACGACGGCGGCGTTCAGGCGGTTTACGATTTCAACCTCGATGTAGCCGACGGCGAATTTATCGTCCTTGTCGGTCCCTCCGGTTGCGGCAAGTCCACGACCCTCAGAATGGTTGCGGGGCTTGAGGACATAACCGGCGGTAAGCTCATAATCGACGGTAAAGACTGTACGCGTCTGCCGCCGAAAGACAGAGACATAGCGATGGTTTTCCAGAACTACGCTCTCTACGGTCATATGACTATTTACGAAAATATGGCTTTCTCGCTTACCCTTCGTAAAGAGAATAAAGAGGTTATTCACAGAAAGGTTATGGCAGCGGCCGAGATACTCGATTTGAAATCTCAGCTCAACAAAAAGCCCAAACAGCTTTCGGGCGGACAGCGCCAGCGTGTTGCAATGGGTCGGGCGATAGTCCGTAACCCCAAGGTTTTCCTCTTTGACGAGCCTTTGTCCAACCTTGACGCTAAGCTTCGCGGCTCTATGCGCAGGGAAATACTTCTGTTACATAAAAAACTGCACGCGACGATGATGTACGTCACCCACGACCAAACCGAAGCTTTGACTTTGGCTGACAGGATAGTATGCATGTCAATGGGTCACGTCCAGCAGATAGGCAAGCCTATCGACCTTTACGAAAAACCCGCAAATACGTTCGTCGCAACCTTTATCGGTCTGCCCCCTATGAATATGTTTGAGGGCAAGGTGGAAAAAGGTCACTTCAAAAGCGAACTTTTCGATTATCCTTTGAACGACAAGCAGAAAGAAATGTTAGAGGATTACGAGGGCAAAGAAATTATAATGGGCGTCCGTCCCGAAAATATCCGTCGCCCCGGTCCCGTTAAGCTTGCGATAATCAATAACGAAAATCTGGGTATGAACACCCTCGTGCACGGTAAAATCGGCGGTTCGAAGATTGTCGTCTGCAAATTCGCCGAGTGGTGCAATTACGTCGAGGGCGACGAAATCGATATCGGCTTCGACCCTGATATGACGCACTTCTTCGAGCATAACAAAACCGAGATTAAGAAAAACGAAAAATCGGGTAAAGAGGAAGAAGTTATCGTCGAATACGGTAAGGCGATAAGGTAAGGAGGGAAGATAAATGGCGGAAAATGAAAACGTTTTAACCGAAGCCCCCGCACCCGTAAACCCTCCCAAGGGTAACAAAAAGGGTGGCAAAGTTAAAGAATGGTTCAGAAAGAAAGTCGTTGCGTTAAAGCGTAAGCCTCATACGATTGCGTTGTTTGTCCTCGCTGTCACGACGATTTACTTTATGCTTTCTCTCTTCAAGCTGTCATACGCGCTCAGCACTTGCGATGATATTTACGTTAAAGCGTCCGGTATATGCCAGTTCGTAGTAACGCTTCTTTCGCTTTTGGTGCTTGTAAGTATGCTCAACGCATTCCCCAAGCGCAAAAAGCCCAATATCTTTTTTATTGTGCTTGTGTTCTTGATGCTTGCGGTAATGGTTGCCTGCGACGTGGTTATTTACATTGAAACGGCGTACATTTTCGACCCCTCGATCAGCGTTTCGGTTGACGATATATCGAAAATTCAGCCTGCAAGACCGCTTCTCATCGGACATATGGTGCTTTTGGGCGTGTCGGCTGTCGTGTTCGCGCTGTTGCCCGTATATAAACGGCTTATAAACAAAATCAACACCAAGGTCCAGCTTGAGTCTGCTACCGAAAATATGCAAGGCTCAATCGATATTCAAGAAGATTAACATACGGATTAATAACCGACAAAAACTTTTTGTCGGTTATTAAAATATTAACGGCTATGGCTAAAAAGAAAAAGATTATAAAAGAAACGACGATAGAAAACTACTACGACCTGAAAGTAGACAAAGTCAACGAACTCGTCGCGGCTTTAAAGGACGAAACTCCCGAAGACGCAGCGAACGATTTGACTATGTACATTTCGGACTGTACTGGCGTCGACGACCCTAAAAACTACACCCGCACGGGCAGAAAGAAGCAGTTTGACCCTTACAAAACCGACTTTCTGGGCAAAATTCCCGTTTGGCTTAAAGCCATTTTTATCAAATGGTGGTTTGCGGGGCTTGTCTGCTATTTCGTAATGTGGGGCTTGCAAAGCTTAATGAACGCGCCCACGGACGACGCTATGCTCTTAACGGGCATCGTTTTAGGGCTTGTCGTCGAGCTTCTGGTCAACCCGATTTTCAGGTATATGGAGCGGGACAAAGGCGAGTACGACCCCTATATAATGTTCCCGTTCCCGTTCAAAGCGTATTGGACGTTCTTCACTAACGCGCTGTATTACGTCTTAATCGTCGTAGGCGTCAACTTCTGTTATTACGGCTTAGGCGAGCTGAACGTCGTTTACGGCGTAGAACCTCTCTTATTCGGCACGTTCTGCGTGATAGTGGATATGATTTTTATCGGAATAAAGGACTTAATCGTCCACCTTGTCAAGAAACACAAAAAGGAGAAAGCCGAAAATGTTTAAAAAACTTTTCGTATCTAGTACTTCGGCTTGTTTCGAGTTCGTAAATACAGCCCCGTACTATTCCCCCGTATCTTATAAAGTTTATCTGAACGGCGAGCGCGTCGGCGACGACTGCACTACGAACGTTTTTTCGCTGTTCGACTTGACTCCGGGTACGACTTATACCGTCAAGACCGACGCCGAAGAAACTTCCGTGACTTTTACGACTTTAAGAGATACCGAGGTTATCGACGTGAAGTCACTCGGCGCGAAAGCCGACGGTCAGGCTGACGATACCTATTTCGTACAGATGGCAATAGACAAGTGCGCGGAAGGCGGCAGGGTCGTTTTGACCGAGGGCGTATACCTCGTCCGCCCGATAGTTTTAAAAAGCGGAGTAACCCTCGAAATTAAAAAAGGAGCGACGCTTCTCGGCGACGTTCGCGAAGAAAGCTACCCCTACGTGCCTGCCCGCAACATCAAAAGCGGCAAAGAAAGTATCCTTTCCAGCTGGGAGGGGTTGCCTTTCGATTGCCACCAGTCTTTTGTTTCGGCGTATAAGCAAAAAAATATCAAAATAATCGGCGAGGGCACAATAAACGGCAACGCCGACAACTCTACCTGGTGGGCAAGACCCAAGGGCAGAAAAGTCGCCCGTCCGCGTCTGGTGTTCCTTAACATGTGCAAAAACGTGGTTTTCCACGGCGTGACTTGCTGTAACAGCGCAAGCTGGAACCTTCATCCGTTCTTCTCGGAAAACCTCAAATTCTACGACTTGAAAGTGCAGAACCCGTATACGGGCCCGAACACCGACGGCCTTGACCCCGAAAGTTGCGACAAAGTCGATATTGTCGGCTGTAAGTTCAGCGTCGGCGACGACTGTTGCGCTATCAAATCGGGCAAGCTCTATATGGGCAAAACCTATAAAACCCCCGCAAGCAACCACACGCTCCGCAACAACCTGTTCGAAAACGGTCACGGCGCGATAGTTTTGGGCAGCGAAATGAGCGGCGGAGTGAAGAACCTTTCGGTCAGCCAGTGCGTGTTCAGCCACACCGACAGAGGTCTGAGAATAAAGACTAGAAGAGGCCGCGGTAAGGACGGAGTTATCGACGGAGTTGTTTTCGAAAACATCAAAATGGATAACGTAATCACTCCGCTGGTTATTAATATGTATTATTTCTGCGACCCCGACGGACATACGGAGTACGTCTGGTCGCGTAAAAGCTTGCCCGTTGACGAGGGCACTCCCTATCTCGGCAAGTTCGTTTTCAAAGACATCGAGTGCGTAAATTGCGAGTGTATGGCGGGTTACTTCGACGGACTTGTCGAACAGCCCATAAAAGAAATCGTCATAGAAAACGTCAGCTTCTCGTTCAAAGAGGACGCAAAACCTTTCCTGCCGGCAATGCTCGAAAACGTAAGCGAATACTGCAAAGCGGGGCTTTACGTCGATAACGTGGAAAATCTTGTGCTCAAAAACGTCACTTTCAGCGGCGTCGTAGGCGAGAAAATCATAAAAAAGAACTGCCGTAACGTTACGGTGGAATAGGAGCAAGTTATGGATTATACGGTAATTGACAGATATATCGACCGTCTGGTGAACGAAACCACGCCCGACGCGCCTATATGGAATATCGAAAACATTCGTCAGGGCAAGGCGCCTGGCTGGAACTACATTGACGGCTGTATGATGACCTCGCTGTATTCCATTTACAAGCTCACGGGCGACAAAAAATATCTTCGCTTCGTTGATAATTTCGTCGATTATTACGTCTTTGACGACGGCTCTATCCGCGGCTACGATATGTCGACATACAACGTCGACAATATAAACGAGGGCAGAGTACTTTTCGATTTATATAAAGAAACGGGCAAGCTCAAATATAAAAGGGCTATCAACCTTTTGTACAGCCAGATTCAGAACCAGCCCCGCACCGAACAGGGCAACTTCTGGCATAAGAAAATCTATCCCAATCAGGTCTGGCTCGACGGGCTTTATATGGCGCAGGTTTTCTATACGCGTTATGAAACTACTTTCAACCGCGGCAGGTATTACAGCGATATAGTAAAGCAGTTCAAAAACGTCTGGCAGAATATGTACGACAAAGACAAAAAGCTTTACTACCACGGCTGGGATACGTCCAAACAATCTTTCTGGTGCGATAAAGAAACAGGGCTTTCCAAATCGTTCTGGCTCCGTTCAATCGGCTGGTATACCGTCGGGCTCGTCGACGCTATAAGCTATTTCGATTTATCCCGCCCCAACTTAAAGGCAGAGCTTATAACGATTTTCAGAAAGACGATAGAGGGGTTAGAGCAGTATATCGACCCCGACAAAGATATGTTCTGGCAGGTCGTAGACCGCCGCGGCGAAGAGGGCAACTACGTCGAAACTTCGGGCAGCGCAATGATTGCATACGCAATGATGAAAGGCGCGCGCTTAGGGTTCGTGGATAAGCGCTTTGCGGCTGTCGGCGAAAAGGTATTCAACGGAATCTGCCGTGAATATCTGACCGAAACCGACGGCGAGCTCAACCTCGGCGGCATATGCCTTATGGCGGGGCTCGGTCCCGAAGATAAGCCCAACCGCGACGGCACTTACGAATATTATATCTCCGAACCCGTCGTCGAAAACGACGCAAAGGGCACGGGCCCGTTCGTAATGGCGTACACGGAAATTAAACTCTTGAAAAGATAAATGTTTTAAATAAAAATAATCGCCCTGCG
>CAJTVA010000063.1 GCA_910579585.1 uncultured Christensenella sp. | reverse complement strand
TTTTTAAGCCGCCCGCTTGATTTTTATTTTTTAAACTGATTTTGCAACCCCCGAAGCTATCGCCGCTTCCGAAACGGCTTTCGCAACCGCCGCGTGCGCGCGTTTGTCGTAAGCGTAGGGAAGAATGTAATCGGTAGAAAGCTCTTTGTCGGACACGCAACCTGCAATTCCTTTAGCCGCCGCAATCATCATTTCGGTATTGACGGTAGTCGCCCGAACGTCGAGCGCGCCGCGGAATAGCCCGGGGAAAACCAGAACGTTATTTATCTGGTTGGGGTTCGCCGATGAGCCCGTGCCGACGATAAACGCGCCCGCCGCCTTTGCATCCTCGGGTTCGATTTCGGGAACGGGGTTCGCGCAGGTGAAAAGTATTGCTTTATCCGCCATAGATTTAACCATCTCTTTGGTCACGCAGTGCGGGCCCGAAACCCCGATAAACGCGTCGGCGCCTTGCATTGCATCGGAAAGCGCGCCTTTTATACGCTGTAAGTTCGTGATTTCGGCGATTTCTTTCTGGGCGGGGTTAAGCCAGTCGTTGCCTTTGCAAATTATACCTTTCAAATCGCACATAACCACGTTTTTAACGCCGAGCTTTAAAAGGAACTTTGCAATGGCGATACCCGCCGCGCCCGCGCCGTTTACAACGAGTTTTATTTCGGTCAGATTTTTGCCCGCAAGTTTCAAAGCGTTTAAAAGCGCCGCCGCGCAGACGATTGCCGTGCCGTGCTGGTCGTCGTGAAAGACGGGTATATCCAACTCTTCTTTGAGCCGCGTTTCTATCTCGAAACAGCGGGGCGCCGAGATGTCTTCAAGGTTAATTCCGCCGAACGAGCCCGCAAGAAGCTTAATGGTTTTTATTATGTCCTCGACGTCTTTCGAGCCGATACAAAGCGGGTACGCGTCAACGTCGCCGTAAGCCTTAAACAGGGCGCACTTGCCCTCCATTACGGGCATTCCCGCTTCGGGACCGATGTCGCCCAAACCCAAAACCGCCGTGCCGTCGGTTATTACGGGCACCGTGTTCCAGCGGCGGGTCAGCTCGAACGACTTATTCTTATCGTTATGAATCGCCATACAGGGCTCGGCGACGCCGGGGGTGTACGCGATTGAAAGCGCCTCTCTGTTGTCTACGGGAACGCGGCAGACCGTTTCGATTTTGCCTTTCCATTCCCCGTGCTTTTTCAAAGAAATTTCTCTGTAGTTCATACCTTTCTCCTTCATACTTTTACGGTTCGTACGATTTTAAACGAGTGCGACTTGATTTTAGTTTTTTTTACATAGGTCTGAGCTTTTTATCAAGCCTGTCCGCTATCCACAAAAGCCGTTTACGCTTACCCGCTTCCGTCTTTGCGTCGAAATACGCGCGGGCGTAAGTTTTCTTTACCGATTGCGGCATAGCCTGAAAATTCGTGTGGGCGGGTTCGAAATCTTTCAGAAGTTCGTCAAGAACGGCGATTTCTTCCTCCCCGAGCGCCATTAAGTCAGGCGCGTTCCACTGCCCGTTTTTCTTTGCTTCTTCTATTTTCGCCCTGCCGAAGTCGGTCATAAGCCCGCGGGCTTCGAGGGCTTTTACAAGCGCTTTGTTTTTCTCCGACCACTTGCTCTTCGCCCTGCGCGGGGCGAAGTATTTTTTGTAAGTTTTGCCGTCAAGGCTCTGCATCTGACCGTCAATCCAGCCGAAGCACAGCGCTTCTTCGAGCGCTTCGTCGGCTTTGACCGTTTCCGGACCGCCGCTCTTGCCGAACAACAGCCACACGCCCTCGCTTGACAGGCAGTGCCCTTCGAGCCAAACCCTGAATTCTTCCCTGCACGTAAACGTCAGTATTCCGTCCATATTCTCCTGCTTTAAAACTTATCGATACACAAAGCGGTGATTGCGTTGTACACTGCCATTTTATAAAGCTCCCGTATCCGAAGTAAAATCAATAAACGTTTTTCAACGTTTGAATTATAACAGAATTCCGCCGAAAAAACAACAGTCTTACAAATAATTTCAGCAGTTCCAACGCTTTTTAATAACTTCGATAAAAGGCTCGCCGTATTTTTCGGACGTGAGTTTGCCCAATCCCTTTACAGCCAAACGGACCAATCGCCGAAATCGAACGTTCCCGCGCCGTGGCGAAGTTTGCCTTGCGCTTTCAGGGCGCGGAATGCATCTTTCATTCTCGTAGCAATCTCGGGTTCTATATCAAGCGAGTGGTGCGCGGGGAATAGCCGTTTTGCGGGCAGAGCCGCGATTTTTTCAAGCGACTGCAAGTACGCTTCGGGGTCGGTAGACGGGTAATACGCGAACAGCGTGTCTTTATAAATCAAGTCGCCCGTAAAAACGTATCCGCGCCCGACCTCCCAAAAGCAAAGGTGACCGGGCGAATGCCCGGGAGTGTGCAAAACTTCGACGTATCTGCCGCCTAAATCCAGAACTTCGCCGCCGCACAAAACTTTCGTCGGCGCGCCCTGAAACATTTCGTATGCGGCTACGTCGAAGCCCGCGGGCAAGTCGCAACGGTCGACCACCATCTCCCGCACGGTCTGTGCGGACAGCGGAAAACCGCCGTTCAACCAATCGAGCTCGGCTTTATGCGCATAGAAATCGGGGAAATACTTGTGTCCGCCGATATGGTCCCAGTGGATATGTGTAGCAACGGCGATAACGGGCTTGTCCGTCAGTTTGCGGACTTGCTCGTAAATATTGCAAATTCCAAGCCCCGTATCAATCAAAAGACAACGCTTGCCGCCAATCAGAAGATAGCAATGGGTTTCTTCCCAGTGGCGGTACTCGCTGATTATATAAGTCGTTTCGTCGATTTTATCTATCGTAAACCAATTTTTCATATTTCAAAAGTTTAACGCCCGTCTTTATAAACTGCCGATTAATTGTTTTTCAGGTTCTTTGCCGCTTCGGAATTATTTGAAATAACCGTACCGACGGTTTTGCAAACTTCCATTTCCGCGCAGTTTCCACAGGTTTCGTGCGCTTTTTCAAGCGCGCACTTCCGTATGGGGCAAAGGCTGTCGCAAAACGGAGTCTTAACCCCGTCGACGCGGCAACCCTCGCAATTTATCATTTCCGCGGTAATGTTCGCCCCGTTCAATTCCGACCAAAGTTTTGCGGTTTTTTGGCGCAGGGCGTCGTCGTTATTAAGCGTAGCTTTGCGAGCGTCGCATTTTTCGCAATCGAGCCCGCAGTAGGCAATAAGTTTTTTCATAGGTACTCCTTAAACGGTCGTATCGGTTTCTCCGTCGACGTATTTTTCGTATTTGCTCTGTTCGTAGACGCGCTTGCCGATAACGGTGATAGCCTGCTTGGGGCAGGCGGAAAAACAGCGGTAACACATCGTACACTTACCAAAAAACTTTACTTTGCCGTTCTCGATTCCGATATTATGCATAGGGCAGACGGACGCGCACAAACCGCACGCAACGCACTTGTTTCCGTCCGACTTTATGCTGTCGGAGTAGTTTTTGGTTTTACCCGAAAAATACAGCCGCTGACCGAACAACCCCGCCATACGCGGCAAGAAGCCCAAACCGTTTCGGGGATATTTGCCGCGTTTTACTTTCTCTACGGCGCGGGCGATTTTTTCGTCCGCTTTTTTAATAAGTGCACGGTTTTTATCGAGCGGTCTTTTTAAGATTTTTACGTCGCCGATACAGTCGGGCATTTTAAGGTGCAATCCACCCGTAACGCAAGCCCCGAACTTTTTAAACAGCCTTGCGGCGCAACCCGTTCCGTCGCCGCTGAAAAGACCCATTGTGGCTATTATAAAAACGCGTTTACCCCGCCATATATCGGAGTTTTCACAAATAAAGTCCCTGACGATTTTGGGAAGATTGGAATAGTACACGGGATAAGCGAAAACTATTTCGTCCGCGCCTTTCGCCGCCTCTGCCGACGCTTTGTTTTCAAGCGGAAATATCTTTGCCCCGCCGTCCAACCCGAGTATAAACTTTTTTATGCAGTGTTCCGTGTTCCCGGTACCGCTGAAATAAACGCCAATCATATCAAACTTTACCTTTTATTTATTATATAAGTAAAAAGAAAATAACGCAAGCCAAACCGTCGGTTCAACTTGCGTTATTTTCGGCGCACCGTGACGGAGTGCCGAGATTGTTGCAATCTACAATTTAACGCTTGACCTTAAATTTTAATAATAATGCGATAACTCCGCAAAGAACGACAAATTCAGCAAGCAATACGGGGATGTGCCAGACTTGAAAATTGGTCGTTGCCTTAAATGCGATTGTCGCGGGGAAGGCGTACGCGATATATTGCATAAACTGCGGTAATATATCCGCAGGGAACATAATACCCGACAGCATAATGGACGGCAAAAATACTATCATTGCTATCATAGTCAATTTTGCTTGTTGTTTGAATAACAACCCTATAATACAGCCGATTGCCAACGTTACCGCAAGCAACGTTATTAACGATAAAAAATACCATAACATTTCTGACGGCAATTCCGCTTTGAATACGAGCGGCGAAAGGGCGAAAATAATCAAGCAGACTATAACCGTGTGAATAAATGAAGAGATAGCCTGAGTAATAATTCCGAACCAGATAGGCACTCCGTTTGCCTTATAAGCCTTTTTAATATCCGTTCCGTAAATTTCCGCAACAGCGGGCGGCAAACCCATTAAAGCGCTCATTGTTACAGTAAATACCGTCATAGAAGCTGAAAGCGTTTTCGTATACGACGCATCAATCGACGTGAAAATGCCGCTCATAAAAAAGAAGAATATCAAAGGCACTAAATAGCAGGTAATAAGCATACTTTTACTGCGTATATCAAACTTGAATTGTAAACCGATTCCGTAGAATAGAGCCCTCATTATTCGCCTCCTCTTATAACGTTTATAAAATTTTCTTCAAGCGTTACTCTGTCCGTTTGTATATCCGTTACGGCTGTTCCTTTTTGTTTGTACTCCGACAACACCGTAAACAGTGTTTCGGTTATGTTTTCCGTTTCGTACTCTTTTTGTCCGTCAACGGTCTTAATACGAATAATATGTCGTTTGCCGCCCTTAGCGGTAAACTCGTCTACCGTTCCGACGAAAGCGATGACGCCGTCGATTAAAACGGCTATTCTGTCGCACAAGTCTTCGACTTCCGCCATATCGTGGCTTGCCAGAATTATTGTTTTGCCTTGCGATTTTAACGCGCGGATTTGTTCGTGCAGTGAAACGCGTCCCTCGACGTCAAGCCCCGCCGTCGGCTCGTCGAGAAAAATTATATCGGGGTTGCCGATAAGGGCAAGCGCAAGATGCAATCTGCGTTTTTGCCCCGTTGATAAATCGGCGTATTTCTTTTTACGAAGTTCTGGTATACCGAGAGATTTAAGCATTTCGCTATCGGGTACTGTTTTGTTCCATTTCGCAAAAAGCGTTACGGCTTCCATAGGTTTGATATGGGCTTGTAAAGAAGACGACTGTAACTGAATGCCGGTTTTCCCGTTCACGGTTACACTGCCGCCGTCGTATGCGCGTAAGCCCTCGATACATTCCATTGTCGTTGTTTTCCCTGCGCCGTTTGCGCCAAGCAACGCGAATATTTCGCCTTTACGCACGGCTAAGTTTACTCCTTTCAGCACGGAGTTTTCACCATAACTTTTTTTTAATTCTCTGACCTCGATTATATTACTCATTTTTCGCCTCGAAAGGGTTTACACCCGAATTACCGAAATAAGCACCCAGCGCAGGCTCGATAAAACCGTTTATAAGGTTTTGCATTTTGCGGCAACCGCTATCTTCTGCCCGTGCGTTTGCCAAATTCATCAGTTGCGGCAACATGCTCATATCTCCGTCGGTAAACTCCGTTATAAGCTGCCAGAATTCCTTAGCAATAGTTTGTCCTTGTTTACTCTCGGGTGCAAAACCGCTTTTTACGGCGTGCTCGACTTCCTCTAAAATAATATTGAATTTATCTATAAACGAAAGTGCGCTTTGCTTATCGAAGCGTTTATGGCAATAATCCAGCATATCGTTATTGAAGTGTTTTATCAACCCGTAATACTTGTTGCCTATGTGTAAGTTAACAATTATATCGGCGTATTTTTTAAAATCAACGCTTTGAATTTGCGTGGCTTCCGATTTTAATATTTCGATTGCCTGTAAAGCTTGCGTAAGTACGTTTATTTGATTCTGTATAACGATACTTTGTTGCGTCAATGCGTCTATTGCTTTTTGCGGGGTATCGATAGTAACCAAAAGGCTTTTTATTTCATCGATTGAAAAACCTAACGATTTAAGAGAAAGTAACTGATGAAGTTTGACTATATCTTTATCATCGTACAACCGACGCCCGCCGTCGCTTATACAAGACGGGCAAAATATCCCCTCGCGGTCGTAATATTGCAACGCACGTACGGTGACACCCATTTTCTTGGCGACTTCGCCAACCGTCATATATCCTTGCGGAATAGCTTTAAATTTAGCCATAAAATACTCCTTAAGATACTCCTTATGCACATTATAATTCATTACGCGGCGTAACGAGCAAGCATTTTATAGTAAGTTTATGCGAAAATTCCGTATTAATTAAAGTTACCACGAACGACCGGCAAATTAAAGCAAAAAGCCTTGCCGACAACGACAAGGCTTTTTAACGCTTTAACGCAGAAGGTTCAACCCGTTGCGTTATTGCGTGTATTGACCGAACGTGAACCGTCACGGGTGCTATTCTGAGGAAATTTTAAGTCCCTTGCGTCTGCCTATTCCACCACACCAGCAGGTGTTTTTGTTAAGTTTTCAGTTTTTATGTGAATTTTTTGTTAATTATTTTCTGCCAAAAATT
>CAJTVA010000062.1 GCA_910579585.1 uncultured Christensenella sp. | reverse complement strand
TAAAAGAAGAGTGGGCGCAAAAATTAAATTTCTATGATGTTTACACCCTTGCTTTTTGCATAATTGACCGTATAAACGGTACCTCCGCGGTTGCGCCTTTTATAGGCGATAAGAACGTCGCAAGTGTCAACAAGATACCTGTCGCGCACCTGCATACAACCGTCGAAATATTCTTCGGAAAGAACGGTTACTTCACTGCAGTTTTCCAAAATTCTTTTGTATCTTTCCTTGTTTTTTGCAGAATAAGATTTATCTTGCTCGGGGCAAGGAATACAGGCGATAAGACTTATTTCGAAATCTTTTTTATGCGATATAACGCTTTCGGCGGCAGCCATATCAAAGCCCGTCGCCATCCCGCAATAAAAGTACTTAGTGCCGCCGCGGATAAGGTTATAAATTACCCTGTCTAAAACGTTGAAATCAAAATCTCTTTCCAGTATCCTGTGCCCGGTAAAGGCGCATTTTTCATACATATTTTTTGAACCGCAAAAAAGCTTGCGCCTCCTTATATTAAAAATAAAAAATCTTTGCGCCCCCTATAAAATCTTTTAATTCAGAAACGGGCAAGACAAAGAAAACAAGCTTTTTACAAGGGCATTTTACTTATTTAAACGACCCGAAATTAAGGTGTAGAACAACGCTTTATTGTTAGTTTATATTTCAAAATCAAAGGGGTTTTTTTCGTTCGAGTCCTCGGCCACGAGGGTATTTCGAAGGGGTTGGCGCAACCTTTTTTATTACAATTACGCACCTTTCGCCTAAACCTTCAGGCAGGAAATATTTTTCGGTTTTTTCAATCTCTCCACCCAAGATTTTTATAGCGTTCAGACTCTCTTTCACCTCGTCGTCGGCGCCCTTGTATGCAATGAACTTTCCGCCGACTTTAACGTAAGGCAGGCAATACTCGCAAAGTGTGTTAAGTTTTGCAACGGCGCGGGCAGTGGCAACGTCGAATTTTTCGCGCAAAGATTTGTCTTTTGCTCCGTCCTCGGCGCGGATATTTAGAACCTGTACACAGTTTAAGTTCAGTTTCTCCACAACCGTCTTTAAAAACTCGCACTTTTTGCCCGTGCTCTCTATAAGGTTGAAAGACAAATCGTCGCGAACAATCTTCAAAGGTATCGAAGGAAACCCGCCGCCCGACCCGATTTCAACTATTTTAGCGCCGAAAGGAAAGTAATTTTCGGGCTTTATACTGTCGAAAAAGTGCTTAATATAGACCTCTTTTTCGTCCGAAATTGCAGTTAAATTGTATTTTTGGTTGTATTCCGCCAAAATCAGTCTGAATTTTTCGAATTTTTCCGAAAAGTTTTCATATCCTTCCAAAACCATAAAAAGATTATAACAAAAACTTTCCACTTTTTCAACCTTTTGTTTTTCCACAATCCACAAATTTATGTGGAATAACGCTTTAATTTATAATTTTTGATAGTTATTGATAATTTTTTCGGCTACCTTAAAAATTTTTTAAAATTTATTCCACTGTTTGTCCACCATTTTTTGAGGGTTATACAAAGCTTATCCACGCGTTCTTCACAATTTTTGTGTAAGATTTATGAGCGGAAACCGTCGCTATTTAATTGCTTTTTGCCCTTCAGTTTGTTATTATATTAATGTAATGACTTTGCGGGGAAAAGATATACACATTTCCCCAAGCCCTACTATTATCATAACTATATAAATTTTTTAATTAATTAACTAATAAACATACGGTGAAACTTATGAAATGTGTTTGTGAAGGTATCGATTTATCGGACGCTGTGTTAAAGGTAGTGAAAGCTTGTTCTTCGAAAACTACTGTTCCCGTCCTCGAATGTATCAAATTATCCGCAAAAAACGATAAAATAACTCTTTCAGCAACCGACGGGGAAATTTCCATTATAAGGACTATTAATTCCGAGATATACGAAGAGGGCGAAGTTTGCGTCCCCGGAAAGTATTTTGCGGACTTTATAAAGAAGCTAGAAGGGGTGCAGATTTCCCTTTCTTCCGAAGGAAAGACCATGGAAATCGCTTATGCGGACAGCCAAACGACGATGCAGGTTTTATCCGCGGACGATTTTCCCCGCATAGACCTCGATATTACGGAAAACAGCTTTGCGCTTAATACTTCCGATTTAAAAGATTTTATACGCTCTACTACTTTCTGCTGCGCTTCGGACGATTCAAGACCTATTTTAAAGGGTTGCCAGTTCGTAATAAACGGCGACGAAATCTGCGTGACTTCGCTTGACGGTTTCCGTCTGGGCACGGTTAAGGGGAAAGTGATGTCTTCTACGGGGAATATGGAAATTATCTGCCCCGCAAGAACGTTAAACGAAATCGAAAAAATGATACCCGACGGCGAAGGAACGACTGAAATTTTCATTCAGCGCGGTATAATTTTGGTTGCTTCAGACAATACCGTCTTAACTTCAAGACTTTACGGCGGCGACTTCATAAAGAAAGAGAATATTATTCCCAAAAACTTCGTTACTGAAGTTACCGTTGAAAAGAACAAGCTTAAAGCCAGTATCGAAAGAGCGGCAATTTTGGTCAGAAACGACAAAAACAGCCTTATTTTGTTCGATATAAGCGGCGATAAAATTCAGATTTCTTCTGCTTCTGAGATTGGCAACGTTCAGGAGCCGGTCAAAGCCGAAGTCAGCGGAAAAGACGTTAAAATCGCTATGAACTCTAAGTTTATAATCGACGCAGTTAACGCGCTTCAGGAGGATATGATAACCCTGTCTTTCAACAACCATATCCAGCCGTTTATATGCCAGAATAAAGAAAATAAGGACAAACTGTATCTTATTCTTCCCGTGAGGACGGGTTCGAACGATTAATTGCCGTTTTCGCTTGACTTAAAAGGCAAAATTATTTTATAATTATTCAGATACGATTTTTAAACGAGGTAAATTATGAAAAGAACTTATCAACCCAAGAAAAGACAGAGAAGCAAAGTTCACGGGTTCAGAAAGAGAATGTCCACTACCGCGGGCAGAAAAACTTTAAAGAGAAGAAGAAACAAGGGCAGAAAAAAGCTTACGGCGTAATGCGTGAAATATCTCAGAATTAAGAAAAACTCAGAGTTTCAGAAGCTGTTTAACAAGGGGAAAAAGGTATTTTCCCCTAATATTACGTTACTGTATTTCCCTGCGAAAAATCTTGCAATGGGAGTGGCGGTATCGAAAAAGCACGGCAAAGCCGTCAAAAGGAACAGAATAAAACGGCTTTTGAGGGCGGCTTTTTCGGAAACTTCGGAAAATCTCATGCGCCCGTACTCGGTTATTTTAATTCCGAAAGTAGCGGAAGAATATACTTTCGAAGCCTTTAAAAAGAGCCTTTTGTTTTGCTTTAAAAAGGTGAACGAATGCGCCAAAAGTTAAAAAATTTTTTAAAGAAAGCGAGGCGCAACGTTTTTAAGCCGTACTTGAAAATGTTTTTTATGCGGCTGATTGTTTTCTATCAAAGGCACCTTTCAAGACATACCTGCCTTTACGAGCCGACTTGTTCGGAGTATATGAAACGGTCGATAAACAATAAAGGCGTACTTCGCGGAATACTTATAGGCTGTTGGCGGCTACTTCGTTGCAACCCTTTATCTAGAGGCGGTTATGACCCCGCGCCCGAAAGAAAATTGCGCTTAAAATGGGTGTTATAAAAAAGATAGACCCCCGTATATGTGCCGAATAACGTACTTTTTCGAGTTTGATTCGATATTTAGCGGGTCTTAACCGAAAGGCAATTAAGATACCTTGATTAAACGGAAAGTTTATGAATATTGCTAGTTTACTTACAACTTCAGCCAACTTTTATACGGTTGGCGTAACGCCCGTGAGCGCGGGCGAGCTCAGCGGTATCGGCTGGGTTATCGGCTGGATATTCGACTTATTCTCGAATTTCTACGGCGCGGTAGCCATAGGCGCTATCGTCTTTACGCTTGCGTTGAAAACGCTGGTGCTTCCGCTCGATATTTATTCGAGGGTTAAAACGAAGAAGCAATCGCTTCTAATGGAAAGAATGCGTCCGCAAATGGAAAAGCTGCAAAAGCAGTACGCCAACGACAAAAATATGTACCAGCAGAAAGTTATGGAGTTGCAGAAAGCCAACGGGTACAACCCCCTCGGCGCGTGCCTTCCTATGATAGTTTCTCTCGTCGTATTTATGGTGGTTTTGAGTTCGTTTTCGACTTATTCTAATTACGCAGTCCTTCGCGATTACAGCGAAATGGCGAAATATTATAACGAAACCGTTTCGGAATTCGTTATGACGGAAGAAAAAATCGGCGACGAGTACTTCCTTGAAGCGGTTGACTACAACGGTAAAACGGTTTACAGAGTGCATTTCGATAAATTTGCGAGTTATTACGAACCTATTTATAACGAAGAACACGCAAACGACGTCGACGAAGAGGGCAACCCCGCGGCAAAAACGTTCGAACAGCTCGGTTTCGGCACATTGGACGAGCAGGGAAAATGGGAAATAATTTCAGGGCATATCGAGCTTCGCGCAAGGGCGAGGGCGGCAAGCTATTACGAAGAAAACAGCGACGGCATACACTTCGGGTGGATAGGAAACCTGTGGTACCCCGATTCGATGCTTAATAAGGAAGTTCCCGACTACGCAAAATTTACGCAGGCGACTACGCGTGCGGGCGTGACGGTCAGCGAAGCCGATTACAACAACGTAACTTTCAATCTTTCGGAGCAGAAAAACAACTACAACGGCTATTTCGTTCTTATAGTGCTGTCGATAGGGCTGATGTTCCTGCAACAGTTTATTATGATGAGGTCGCAGAAGGCGGCGAACGAACTTAGCTCTGTGGACGGAAGCGCGGCGAAAACGAACAGAATGATGATGATAATTATGCCCATTATCTTCGGTATGTTCTCGTTTATGTACAGTGCGGCGTTCTCGCTATATATGATAACCAATACGCTTTACGGGCTGGTATCCACACTTATTATAAATAAAGTCGTTACGGTCAGGTTCGCGAAAAGGGAACTTAATACGCCGTCGAGGCCGACGGGCAAGGCAAGAAAGTTAAAATAACGATAAATCCGCACAGGCGGGTTTTATAGGAGAATTGTAATGGAAGAAAAGAACGTATTTACGGCAAAGACCGTAGACGAAGCGCTTGAAATGGGGCTCGAAGCGTTGGGTTTGACGTTGGACGAAATCGATTACGAAGTGCTCGAAGAGGGCAGAAAGAAGCTGTTCGGTTCGGTTAAGGCAGTTGTTAAAATCGTACCGAAAAACGCAAAAAAGGCGGTAGAGTCGGCAGTTAAAGAAGAAAAACCTGCAAAAAAGAGTGAAAAGCCCGCAACGAAACCCGCCTCTAAACCTGCGGCAAAGCCCGCTAAGCCCGTTCACGAAAAGGGAGCAAAAAGCGAAGGAAACACAGTTGACCCCGTTGCGTTCGTCGACGGACTTCTCAAATTTTTGGGTGTCGATGGCAAAAGCGAAATTAACGAAGACGGAAGCGTTATAGAAATAAAGACCGAAAGCTCGGCAAGGGTAATAGGTAAGCACGGCGACGTGCTGGACGCTATTCAGTGCCTTGCGGGCGCGGCTATGAATATCGGCAAGGACGAATACAAGAAAGTTATCGTCGACTGCGAAGAGTACCGTGCACAGCGCGAGCAGACCCTTAAAGATTTGGCCGCAAAGATTGCCGCAAAGGCAGTTGACACAGGAAGAAAGATTATTCTCGAGCCTATGACGCCGTACGAAAGACGCGTTATCCACGCCGCGCTTTCCGAAAACGGCGAGGTAAAGACGGCTTCCGAAGGCAGAGAGCCTGCCAGATTCGTCGTCGTTATACCTAATAACGCAAGGCCCGGCGACAGAGGCATAAGATACGGCGAAAGGCGCCGCGACGGTGACAGAAGATACAATTCGCGCGGTCGCGACAGACGCGACGGTGACAGACGCGACAGGCGCAGAGATGGCGGTCAAAGACCCTCCGGCGGCGCAAAACGCGGCAAAAAAGAGATACATTTCGGCACGTTTCTTGGCAACAGCAACGACAACAAAGAGGACTAAATAACGATTGCCCCCCGAATATGCTTGAAATAACGGGGTAAAACGGCGTTAACGCAGCGCATAGTTGCGAAGCGTATTAATAAATTTGATGGTTTTCGGCTAAACACATCGTTAAAAAAACCGAGGAGAAAGCAGACTTTAAAAGGTTTTCCTCGTACAGGGAAAACCTTTTTTTAAGCCGAAGTCTGTAAAGAGAAAAATGAAGAATTTTTTCACAACCAAAAGACTGTGCCGCGCGGGAGTTATCGCTGCGCTGTACGTAGCCCTGACCTACGCTTTCGGCGCGATTGCCTATGAGGGGATACCCGAAATCCGTCCTGCGGAAGCGCTGTGCGTACTGCCGCTGTTCTTTCCCGAAGCGGTGCCCGCGCTGTGGATTGGCTGTATGCTTGCCAATCTCGGCTCGCCGTTTATTATGTACGACGTACCTATCGGCGGGCTGTGTACGCTTGTGGCGGCGCTGTTAACCTACGGCGCAGGCAGGTTTATCAAAAATCACGTATTAAAAGTGATTGTAGGCGGGTTTTTCCCTGTAATTATCAATGCCTTTATTATACCGCTTCTAATAGTTTTCCTTTGCGGCGGTAACGAGGGTTTTGCAACGACAAGCATTGCGTACTGGACGTTTTTCGGCTCGATGTGCGCGACAGAAGCGCTGTGGATATACGGGCTCGGTTCCTGTTTATACGTCGGTATTTTAGGGTTGCAGAAGAAAGGCGTATCGGTATTTTTAACCAAAGAAAAGCCAAAAAAAGTTGAAGAAAGCAAGGCGCCCGAAAGCGAGGAAACACCCGTTAATTAAGGCATATATAGGGGTCAGGCGTTACGCTTGACCCCTATTTCAACACGATGGCGTGGCGCTGCCCGAACGCACATCAGACAAGCTTTCCGCTTTACGTTAATCGGTACGTTAAAAACCCCGCCAGCGCATCCGCGCTGGCGGGGTTATATTTATTTACGCTTCT
>CAJTVA010000061.1 GCA_910579585.1 uncultured Christensenella sp. | reverse complement strand
GCGATTTTGCGCGGGCGGCTTTTACATTATATATATTATCGGTTTTCCTTTACCACTTCGGCAACGAACTCTTCCATTTCTTCTTTGGTTTTGAAGTTTGCAATAAAGCTCAGGTTCCCCATACAGTTCGAAAGCGCGTCAGGCACGTGCCAAATCTGCTTCAAATTATTGCGGTACCTGTCAACGATATCCTGCTCGGAATAAGTGAAGTTCTTTCCGTTTCTTCTGCCTGCGTACGCGCAATAGAACTTCTCCTGCGGCTCGACAAGCGTACTGCCGTAAGCGAGGGTATCAGCCCAGATTTTGTATACGTCGGTGCTGTTGGCATAGTTCATCATATCGGGCGAGCACCCGCCTGCGGGTCGCATATTTACCTCTAACGCGACGATTTCGCCCTTCTTGCCGATATGCTGGTCGCGGGAAAGTCGGAAAAACTCGAAGTGCACGAACCTGTTTTTTACGCCGAACGCTTTCAACGTTCTTCTGCCCGCGTCGCGCACGTCGTCCAAGGGGTTATTTAGGTAATAGTAACAGCTGTTGTCGTTAGAGTTGACTATATCCATCAGGTCGCCCATTTCGACCAAGCCCGTTTCGAACACGGGCTCGCCGTTGCCGTCCACTATCGCGTCATAAGAGTGCACCACTCCGTCGAGGTACTCCTCCATTATGTAGCCTTTGGGTTTCGTTTTAAGGAAGTTTTCAAGCTCTTCCGCGCTTGACAGCTTGTACGTAGCCGAAGCACCCACTCCGTTATCGGGCTTGACGATTACGGGGAAGCCGACTTCGTTGATAAATTTTTCTATCATTTTGGGGCTTCTTACAAGGCAATGGCGCGCAACGGGTATACCCGCCTTTTTGTAATAAGTCTTCATTTTGGACTTATACTTGACCTTCTTCATATCCTTTATTCCGAAGCCCGTGGTTATATTGAACTCGGCGCGAAGCTGCGCGTCGCGTTCCAGCCAATACTCGTTATTGCTTTCCAGATAGTCAATCTTGCCGTACTTGAACGAAAAAAACGCAACCGCGCGGAACACCTCGTCATAGTTTTCAAGACTGCCCACTTTGTAGTATTCGTTCAAAGAAGTTTTCAGCTCGACAGAAAGATTGTAGTAAGGGCAGTCGCCGATACCCAGCACGTTGAAGCCGTTGTTTTTAAGCTCGCGGCAGAACTTCCAATAGTTGGCGGGGAAGTTGGGTGAAATAAAGATAAAGTTTTTCATATAATCTCCTTTTTAGAATACGGTTTAAACGGTTTAAAAAAACACAGAGAAGCAAGCAAGACGCGAAAAGCGAGTACCGCCCGCCGCGAGTTTACTTTGCGTAAATGAGCAAGGCGGCACGGAGCTTGACAATATATTGCGTAGCTTATATGCGTTTTTACTCTTCGGGTTCGAAACCTAAAACATTCATAAAATAGGGAATTTGCCTTTCCCAGGACTCTTCCGAATGCGTTCCGCCCGGCACTACCCGCGCGGTTAAATTCAGCCCCTGCTCCATCAGATAGCCGCAGGTCTTTGCGAACTGACTCCGCCTTTCGGGATGTATTTTGAACTCCCTACTGCCGTAATCGGTATATAAAACGGTGTCGGGGGTGAACTTAGCCCCGAGCAAAAACGGCGGAATTTCCCCGCCCGCAACCCAAAGGCTGGGCGACAGCGCCGCCCCTAGCGAAAAGGTTTTGTTATATTGCGAAAGCGCAAAAAGGGTCATCAGCCCGCCCATAGAGCTTCCCGCAATAGCGGTGTTAAGCCTGTCGGGGAGGGTAGAGTAATTGTCGTCTATGTACGGCTTGAACTTTCTTACAAGCCAATCCATATACTTTTTGCCCTTTGCTTCGATATACCCGAATTCGTCGTCGGTAAAGCTTATCGGCGTGTATTCTTCAAGCCTTGAAAAGCCCTCGTGGTTACACTCGACCGCCGCTATAATAAGCGGGGTTCTCGTGTAGTCGAGGTAATCCGCAAGCCCCCAGCTTTTACCGAAAGTAGCTTCTTTATCGTCGAAGAGATTGTGCCCGTCGAACATATACATAACGGGGTATCTTCCGCCGTCCTTATACTCCACGGGCAGATACACGTACGCTTTGCGCACTTTCTTTTTATCGAGCGTAGGGATTGTTATTTGCCAACTTTCAACCATTTATAAACGCAAGAATATCTTCCTGCACTTGCTCCTTGCAGTCGTCGTTTAAAATTTCGTGGCGGTTGTCTTCGTAAAGAGTTATCGAAACGTCCTTTACGCCCGCCTTGTAGAATTTATTGCAAGCCTTGATTACGCCCTTGCCGTAATCGCCTACGGGGTCCATATCCCCCGCAACGAAGTACACGGGCAAATTCTTGGGCACGGCTTGTATAGTCTTTTTAGAGCACGCGCTTTTAATAACCGAAAACAGGATATAATACCCATTATTGGTGAAGTCGAAGCCGCAAAGCGCATCCTTTTCGTACGTATCGACGTTTTCGGGGTTTCTGGAAAGCCAGTCGTCAGCCGTGCGGTTGGGCTTGAACTTTTTATTGTACGAACCGAACGCAAGTTTCTTTATGAACTTGCTTCTGTTTCTCCAGCCGCAGAAAGCTGCGTTCAGTTTTACCGTGAAAAGCGCGGTATTTAACGTCGCTTTTGACTTGAAGCCGCTGCCCATAATTATTGCGCGTTCGAACTCCTGACCGTACACGGAGATATATTTGCGGCAGAAAAAAGAGCCCATACTGTGACCCATAACGAACCAAGGAAGTTCGCCCGTTTCCTTTTGAACGGTGAGCTTTAATTCGTGAATGTCCTCCACTACTATATTATAATCGCGTTGATCGTTGAAGTAACCCAAATCTTCGGCGGACTTAACCGACTTACCGTGCCCCAAATGGTCGTCGGCGCATACGATATAGCCGTGCTTATTCAAAAACTCCGCAAACGGCGCGTATCTTTCTGCGTACTCGCACATTCCGTGGATAATTTGAAAAACGCCCTTTGCTTCGCCGTCGGGCTTCCAAAGGCAGGCGTGAATTGTGTTTTTTCCGTCTTTCGAGGGGTAATAAATATCTTGCATATATGCTCCTTTTATTCGGTATATCACATTTTTACGGATTTTGCAATAGAATACGTTCACAAAAAGCGCGGACTTAAAGTCCGCGCTTTTTATTTTAATTGTTTTCCTGTTCGGCTCTTCTCACTCTCTCGTCCTCGTCCCTCATTCTAAGGCGCAGCCCGTTGCCCGAAATTATGGGCGAAATAATAAGCCATACCGCCGCAAGAGTGATTAAAACGTAGACGATTATCGACCCGACCGAACGGGGTCCCTGAAATATCCAGCTTACAAGGTTGAAATCGAATATTCCGTAAAGCCCCCAGTTCACCGCGCCGAGAAGTACAAGAATGTATGAAATAATGTTCGCGATTACCATTTTACTCTCCTTACAGAGAGTGTGCGCAACCGAAGCCGCGAATATTCACATTCCGCGGGTTTTGAAGTTTTCCCGCCGTTCCTCTTCGTCCAAAGCGTCGGTGGCGTTCTTCCTCGCGTTATCCAAATCGGCTTTACTTATCTGCCCGCGCGCAAGAAGCGCTTCGCCGTAGCTTGAGTCTTTTGCTTCGCCGAGATAAGTTTTCCCCTCGCCGCGTAAAAGAAGCACGAAATATTTTATCACGGTGAATATATCGGTGAAAAGTTCGCGCGATTTCACGTACTTTTTATCGAGCGCGAAAACTTCCTCGTAAGTCAGCCCCTCGTGCCCGCGCAGAACAAGGTGGTTTACAAGCCCGGGCCGCGCGCCGAACCTGTCCATAGCTTCATCGTCTAAAAGCGCGCCGTCGGGCACCGTCATAAAGGATACCCCCACGAAGCTGGCTTTGCCCGATAAAACGCTTAAAAGTCTGGGTAGATTTTTTATCGCGCCTGCGCCGGCAAAAGATTTTACGTAAATTATCCTGCCCTTTGCGCCGAGGTAAGGGGTTTCGTCAAAGACGTACCCCTCTTTTTTACGGGAGATTATCGCGCCGACTAAAAATGCGGGCGAGCAAACAACCGTGAATACGAGCGCGAAAACAAAGTCTAAAACGTACTTGAAAAACAGTCTGTAATTAAGTTCTATTATGACAACCGCCGCAACGGCGATTACTAAGCCGAAAACCGCGTGCCCCGCGGGCGACTTCAAAAATTCGTCAAGCATCTTCTTCTCCGAGCCGTAAAATCCGTTCTATGCGCGAAAGCACGCTATCCAGCCCCTGCCGCGTTTCAGCTGAAGTCGCGATAATATCGCCCTTGCCGCACTTATAGACCGCGGCTATGTTCGTCAGGCTTTTATCCTGCTGCGCTTTCGAAAGCTTGTCCGCCTTGGTCGCAACTACCGTAAACGGCACGAGGTGGTAATACAGATACTCCACCATCTGCCTGTCGTCGGCGGTGGGGTCGTGGCGGATATCCGCAAGCGAAAACACGTGCGCTATTGCCTCTTTTTCCGAAAAAAAGTCGTCCAAAAGGCGCGCCCATTTCAGCTTTTCGGTCTTGGAAACTCTTGCAAAGCCGTACCCTGGCAGGTCGGCGAGAATAAAGCTTCCGAAGTCGAAATAGTTGACAAGCCGCGTCCGACCCGGGTCCTTCGATACTTTTGCAAGCTTTTTGCGGTTTGCAAGCATATTTATAAAGCTTGACTTGCCTACGTTCGATTTTCCGCACACGGCGATAACCGGCTTATCCGTCTTTATAAACTGTTTTTTATCCGCCGCGCTGGTTATGAATTCGGCGTTCGTAATTTTCATTTGTTTAAAGTCCTATAATTGCCGTTCTGAAAACGTCCGCAACTTCCGTCACGGGTATAAAGTTGAGTTTTTCTCGGATATTTTCGGGTATTTCTTCAAGGTCCTTTTTGTTGTCGGCAGGGATAATTATATCCTTGACGCCGATTCTGTACGCGGCAAGCGCCTTTTCCTTTAAGCCGCCGATGGGCAGAACCTTTCCGCGAAGGGTTATTTCGCCCGTCATCGCAACCGATTTTTTGACGGGCTTTTTCGTGAACGCCGAAAGTATCGCCGTAGCCATAGTTATGCCCGCGCTCGGTCCGTCCTTGGGCGTCGCACCCTCGGGCACGTGCACGTGAATGTCGGTTGTTTCGAAAACATTGTTTTCCAACCCGTAATTTTCGCTGTTTGAGCGGATATAGCTAATCGCCGCCCGCGCGCTCTCTTTCATAACGTCGCCGAGCTTGCCCGTCAAAAGAATATCGCCCTTGCCGTGCATTGCCGAAACTTCGATAGTCAGCGTCGTGCCACCTACCGCCGTCCAGGCAAGCCCCGTCGCCGCGCCGACCTCGTCGCCACCGAGGCTCTTGTCCTCTTCGTATCTTCTCGCGCCGAGGAAGCTTTCGAGGTTGCCCTTTTCGACAACGAATTTCTCTTTTTTACCGTCGGCGACGCGGACGGCGGCTTTTCTGCAAACCGCGTCGATTTTTCTTTCAAGGTTTCTTACGCCCGCTTCCATAGTGTAACCCGAAATTATCGCGTTCACCGCGTCGTCTTTAAACGTAATCTGCCCCTCTTTAAGCCCGTTAGCCGCGCTCTTTTTGGGAATTAAATAGCGCTTTGCAATCTCGCACTTTTCTTCCTGCGTGTACCCGTTCAGCTCGATGACCTCCATTCTGTCCAGAAGCGGTCTGGGAATGGTTTCAAGCCCGTTCGCCGTCGTTATAAACAAGACCTTACTTAAATCGTACGGAACTTCGAGGTACCTGTCGCGGAAGGTCGAGTTCTGCGCGGGGTCGAGCACTTCCAAAAGCGCGCTTGCGGGGTCGCCGCGCATATCCGAAGAAAGCTTGTCAATCTCGTCCAAAAGGAATACGGGGTTTAAAGTCTGCGCCTGTTTCAAGCCGTTTATTATCCTACCCGGCATCGCCCCGATATAAGTCTTTCTGTGACCCCTGATCTCCGCCTCGTCTTTAACGCCGCCTAAGGACATTCTGACGAACTTCCTGCCGAGCGCGCGCGCAACGGACGTCGCAATCGAAGTTTTTCCCACGCCCGGGGGGCCTACAAGGCACAAAATGGGCGCGTTGAGCCCGTCCGTAAGCTTTAAAACGGCAAGGTACTCGGTTATTCTTTCCTTTATCTTTTCAAGACCGTAGTGGTCGTCGTTTAAAATTTTGACCGCGTCCGAAAGCTTTTCGGTGTCGGTTGTCTTTTCCGTCCACGGCAGGTCCAGAATCCAGTCGAGGTACATTCTAAGAACGTTGTACTCGGGCGAGGACGACTGCATTTTCTCCATACGCGACAACTCTTTCAAAGCCTTTTTCTCGACTTCTTCGGGCGTATGCTTTTCTTTTATGCGCCGCTCTAACTCTTCCTTTTCTTCCTCGTCGTCGCCAAGCTCGGTATGAATGGCTTTAAGCTGCTCGCGGAGGTAGTACTCTTTCTGGTTTTTATCGATATTCTGGCGAACCATAGAATTTATTTTCTTTTCCAGACGGGAAATTTCAAGCTCGTCGTTCAGAATTTTATCAATCGTGCGCAGTCTGTCAACCACGCGCTCGCACTCTAAAACGGCTTGCTTGGTTTCGTACTTTATATTGACGTAGTGCGCGGCAAGATTGACGAACTCGTCAGGGTCTGCGCACCTGTCAAGCGCGGATATCGCGTCTTTCGAAAGTCGGGTATCGGTCAAAGAAATATCGCGCATAACGTTCTTCGCCGTGCGGAAATAAGCTTCTTCCAGCGCTTCTTCGCCGTGAACCGGCTTCACCTCGTCAACCTCCGCGATAAACGCGCCGTCTTTAGTATCTATTACGCGCACTGCCGCACGGTACAAACCCTGCACCGAAATTCTTATATTGTTTCCGGGCAGTCTTGTCACCTGTTTAAGCTGTGCAACCGTGCCGACGGTATACAAATCTTCGACCGTCACGTCGGCTTTTTCGGCGTCTTTCTGGGCGCATATGAACATACGCGAATCTTTTTCGGTCGCGTTCTTTACCGCCGTAAGCGATACTATCCTGCCCACGTCGAAACTTAAAGTTGTGTTCGGGAATACGACCCTGCCGCGCAAGGGCACAACGGGCAGTATCTCCGTTCTGCTTCTAGCCATATAAAACTCCTTTTACAAAATCTTCGGCTGTTCCGCGCACCGCGCCCGCCGGAATTTTTTGCAAACCTCTTATATATTTCG
>CAJTVA010000060.1 GCA_910579585.1 uncultured Christensenella sp. | reverse complement strand
TTTTTATGATTTTATCCATATCGTAGTACCTGTAATCGCCCAGTCTGCCGCCGAGGATAAAGCCCTTATCCCGCGCAAGCGCCTTGTACCTTTCGGCAAGCGCTTCGTTTTTTTCGTCGTTGACGGGATAATACTGCTCGTCGCCCGCCGCGTGGGTCTTGGGGTATTCCCTCGTAATAACCGTCTTGGGCTGGGTTCCGCCCACGAAATGCTTGTGCTCGATAATTCTCGTATACGGCACGTCGCGGGAAGTGTAGTTCACAACCGCGTTGCCCTGAAAGTTGTCGGTATCGAGAATTTCGGTTTCGAACTTCAACGAACGGTATTCCAGCCGTCCCAAAACGCAGTCGAAAAGTTCGTCGATAGCGCCTGTATACACGACCTTTTCCGCAAGCGCGCTTAAAGCGTCTCTGTCTTTATTGAAGTCGCAGTCCAACCTAACTTCGACGCCGTGCAAAAGTTTTTCTATAATTCCGGTATAGCCGCCGACGGGTATTCCCTGATACCTGTCGGTGAAATAGTTGTTGTCGTAAACGAACCTTAAAGGCAACCTTTTTATAATGAACGGCGGAAGAAGCTTGCAATCTCTCCCCCACTGCTTCTCGGTGTATTCCTTGACGAGCTTTAAATAAATATCTCTGCCGACCATACTAAGCGCCTGTTCTTCGAGGTTTCTCGGCTCTTTCACTCCGGCTTCCTTTACCTGAGCGGCAATCTTCGCCTTAGCCTCGGCGGGGGTAGTCACTCCCCACATTTTCGAAAAGGTATTCATATTGAACGGCAGGTTGTATATCTCGCCCTTGTAGTTCGCCACGGGGCTGTTGATGTAACCGTTGAACTCCGCAAAAGAATTCACGTACTCCCATACGGTTTTGTCGCTTGTATGGAAGATGTGCGCGCCGTACTTGTGCACGGTGACGCCCTCGATATTCTCGGTATAGACGTTGCCGCCTATGTGCCCGCGTTTGTCTATTACAAGGCAATTCTTGCCTTTTTTTGTCGCTTCGTGGGCGAAAACCGAGCCGAACAGCCCCGCGCCCACTATAAGATAATCGTATTTTTTCAATTCTCAATCCACAGCGAAGCCGCGCCGAACGCGCCGGCGTCGCTTCCCAAAGTCGCTTTAACGACTTTCACGGGCGCGTACTCCGTGCCCACGAAAATCTCTCTGTCAACAATCTCCTGCAAGGGCTTGGTTAGCCTTTCGCCCTGCTCGCTGACGCCGCCGCCCAGCATAACGACCTGCGGACGGAAAACGTTCGCAACGTTGACTATTCCGCACGCAAGGTGCTTTATGTAGCCGTCGACGACCGACTTAGCCACAGGGTCGTCGTCCATATAATCGAACGGAGTTTTTCCGCAAACGCTGTTTTTATCGTAAGTTTTCCACATCGGACTTCCGGGGTTCTTTACCATTGCCGCGCGGGTCTGCGCCGTCAGGGCGCGCGCCGAAGCGTATCTTTCGAAGCAACCGCGCCTGCCGCAAGTGCACTTTATTCCGTTTTCGACGATAACGGTGTGCCCTATTTCGGTGCCCGCCGAACTGCCACCCTCGAACAGTCTGCCGCCTATAACGATTCCGCCGCCCACGCCGGTGCCGAGGGTCACGAGGATACTGTCCTCGTACTTCCTGCCCGCGCCGAAACGCGCTTCACCAAGCGCCGCCGCGTTCGCATCATTGGTTATTCTTGCGGAAAGCCCCGTCCGTTTGGAAATTTCCGAGGACAGGGGGTAATCTTTTATATACAGGTTTCCCGCAAAAACCACGGTGCCGTGCCTGCTGTCTATAAGCCCGGGGCAGCCTACGCCTACGCCCGCGACTTCCGATTTTGAAATATCCGACGCAGAAAGCATATTTTCAATCATAGCCGCAATATTTTTAACGAGGTTGTCCGCGCCTTTTTCGGCTTCGGTCGGGATACTGTCTTTAACGTAAACTTCACCCTTTTCGTCGATAATTACGCCTTTTACTCCCGTGCCGCCTATATCGATTCCGATTATTTTCAACCCAGTTTTACCTTCCTGCAAAGAATTTTATAACTTTTCATCATAATATACCCGCGGACGCGCCAGCTCAAAAAGTTGACCGCCGACGCATAAGAGCGGTAATAAAGTTTTCTGTAAAGCTTTTTGTCACGCGCCTTTATGTGCCGCCACATATCCTTCAGCGCCGCTTTCCGCTCGGGCGAATACTCTGCGCAGATAAAAAACAGCGTCGTCATCATAATCGTTTGCAACGAGTGCCACATATACTTTTTCAGCCCTTTGGGGAGCTTCCTTATCTCGTCCCAGGAATAAGCGTCTGTCATTTCCAGCATAACGCGCCGCTGCTGCATATACCGCGACACCATATTCCCCACCGTCACGGACTGGTCCGCCCTGCCTATGTAGTAGTGGTAAAGGTCGAGGTTGAGATAACAAAGCGACTTCGTATACGGCAACGGCTTGTACGCGAAAATGTTGTCTACGTAAAAAGTGTGTTCGGGCAGGACTGTTCCGCTCTCTAAAAGCCTTTCGCGGTTATATAAAAGAGCGTGCATAAGCATCATATGCGAATACCTGAACGGCTTAACCCGCTCCCAACCTATAATTTTGCCCTCGGGCATCTTCTTTTCGTAGCTCGAAACGTAAAATTCTCCGTCGTGAATACGGTCGTAAATAAAATTCGCAATATAAAGGTCCGGGCAATTCCCCGCCGCAAGGTTAGCCTTTATCGCGGAAATAAGTTTTTCAAGCGCGACCGTATCGAGCCAGTCGTCGCTGTCCACGACTTTAAAATAAAGCCCCGTCGCCCTTTTAAGCCCGGCGTTCACGCCCGAGCCGTGCCCGCCGTTTTCCTTATCGACGACCGATACTGTATCGGGGTGCTTTTCAGAGTACTCTTGCGCGATTTTCAGTGTATCGTCCTTGGAACCGTCGTTTATGATAATTATTTCCACGTCGTCCCCGCCCGTCAGAAGGCTGTCTATACACTTGCGCATATATTCAGCCGAATTGTAGCAAGGGACCGTAAAACTAATCAGTTTCATAAGTCCTCTAAATATTTTTCTTTAAGCGTTTCAATATCTTCATCGGTGACTTTAAGCACGGTCTGGCAATATTCCCTCACCCCGCCGAAACGGCTTTTCATTTCTTCGATGACTGTCGCCATAAACTCGCGCTTTATGCGCATATACGCGAAAAGCACCTTTTTAAACCGCAAGCGAATGGGCGCGACGACTATTGCAACCTTTTTCCAGAAATATTCTTTTTTGAGGAACGTTTCGGAAATTGCGTAATCGTTTAACACGGTTTCCTCGTCAACGCCGAGAAGCGACTCTATCAACATCGCGCAGATACCCGCCCTGTCCTTACCGCTGGAACAGTGGAAAATGACGGGGTTTTCCGCGTCGATTATAAGCCGCAAAAACTTTTTCAGTCTTTCCTGCGGTTCTTCGTTGAAAAGAATACTGCGGTAGACCTGTATCATATAGTTATCGATAGTACCGAATTCTTCTTTTAAGCGGTAACTTTCTTTAAGTACGGTAATTCTTATCTTTTTATCATGCGTTACGCCCGGCGTCGCCGTGAACATTAAAGGAAGCTGAATATTATTCATATTCTCTAAAACAACGTCGGGGTTGTCGCTACGCTCTACGGGAATACGCAAATCGATAACGGTCAAATCGCCCATCGCCGAAAGCGCGTTGCGCGTGGAACGGGGAAGCGAGGAAAGCTTCCCGCTTCTTATAAGTTTTCCGTATTTTATAACCTTTCCGTCAGTTGTCTTCAATCCGCCCAAATCACGCGTATTATGAAGCTTTTTAAGTTTTAGCCGCTTAGTCTTGCACATAGATACAAAAATTAAAGTTTTTTATTTATTCCTTATTTTCCGCATTATTTCCGGAATTATTATTTTCTGCGGCAGGTTCGTCCGCAACTTCCGCCGCATCTTCGCCGTCAGCCGCGTCGCCGTCCGCACGCGCCGCGTTATAAGCTTCTTCCTTTTCCTTTTTAACGTCAATCGCGGCGTAAACTTCGTTTAAATATTTTTCCTGCTTTGCGCGGGAAGCCGACTTCTCTTCTTCGGTTTTAGCCTTGCCCTCGGAAGCAACCGCAACGTTATACATCATAGCTTTTACGCTTGCCTGCGTCTTTGCCTTGGCAAACTCCCTTTCGGTGTTGGACAACAGCGCCTTCTTTTCCCATTCCTCGGCTCTTGATTTAGCCGCTTCCACCTGTTCCGCAGAAGCGTTAGCCGCAACAAGCTTTTCGTACTTTGCGCGCGCTTTTTTCGCCATTTTGTCGTTATCGGGGAAGATAACCATAAATATAAAGAAGAATATAACAAGCGAAACGCCGCCCGTCAATATCGTTTTCAAAAGTCCGTTCACTATATCGGGACTGCCCCAGTGCAGAAGAAACGCGTTGCACACGCCCCAAAGCGCGTTGGTTGCAATCGATACGAGCACCCAGCCGATAAAATACCACATTGCCTGAAAGTACGGGTTGCCGTGCGAACGGTAGGTTATATTCCTCTGCAACGGGAAGTTAATGCACTGCGCGGTAAACACCGCTATTTCAAAACAAATGAAGGTCGCCCAGCCCTGCTCGTCGCCGAAGATGATAAAGTTTCTTCCGCCCGCCGCGGCAATGGGCACCATAGGCCAGCCTACGGCTTCGGTCTTGGGCAAGAACTCGGGCACGATAGCCATAATAAGAAACTGCCAGATGGTTACGCCCATAGAGAATACTATAAAGAAAAACAGTTTGTAAATCCACTTGGAAAGCTTTTCGTGCTTGTCGCAAAAGCCGTACCACACGCCCAGCCACCAGCGGTAAATCCTCTGAAAAAACCTCAAAAAACCGTTTTTGGAAAGCGGTTTTATCTGTGCCTGTACGTCCTCAGCCGTATACTGTCCGTTCATTTATTTATCCCCCTTTTTAGCTTTTTCTTTTGAAAAGAACCTACCGACGCCCTTGAAGAAGTGCCCGTTGAACATCAATAAAATCGCTTCCATCTGTCTGCGGCTCATTCCGCCGAACTTTGCAAGCCCCCTTACAGGCTGGTGAATAACTCCCATTATAAGCGTATTTGCCGTAGTGCGCTTGCCAATCTTTTTCAGGAATTTCACAAGGAAGCGGAACAATCCCGAGAACGCTCTGCCGACCCAGCGCTTCGAATACCGCAAATCTGCAACCGTACAATTCTCGGTCATAACCATTCTCTTCTTTTTATAGAAGTCGTAGCCCGATTTCGGCAACTCTCTGCCCAAAAGCGCGGTGAATTCCTCCGCAGAAACCGAAGCCGCTTTACCGCTGTAATACGATGGAAGCGCCGCTTTATCGTAGGGATATAATTCGGTCGTGCCCTGCCTTTCAACGGAAGCCGTAAGGCGGATATCCGCACTGCTTGCGCCTATGTAAAGGACGTACTCCCCGCCCTCGACTTCCCATTTATCCGTTTTAACGTTGAAATAACGGAAAGTTTTGTCGTCGAAAGGAATAGTCACCGTTGCGCTTTCGCCCGTTTTAATATGCACTTTTTTAAAGCCTTTCAGCTCTTTTGCGGGTCGGAAAATTTCGCCGTCGGGTTTTCCGACGTAAAGTTGCGCCACTTCCGCACCGTCGAAGCTTCCCGTATTTTTGATTTTAAAGGTCACGCCGTTGTCGCCGACAACCGCGTCCGAATACTCGAAAGTCGTATACGAAAGCCCGAACCCGAACGGGTACGCAACGGGCACCTTAGCCGTGTCGTAGTACCTGTACCCGACGAAAAGCCCTTCGCGGTACTCTACGGTCATCTTTTTGCCGGGGAAATTAGCCGCAGAGGGGCAGTCCGAAAGCCTGACGGGGAAAGTTTCCGCAAGCTTGCCCGAGGGGTTCGTCTTGCCCGTCAGAACTTTCGTTACCGCACTCGCGCCCGCCTGTCCGCCAAGACAGCCGTAAACGATTGCGTTCGAGCTTCTGCACCAACCCGTTTCTACCGCACTGCCGCACGAAAGCACAAGCACCAGTTTCTTGCTGAATACTCTTACCTGTTTGAAAAGCTCTATCTGGTTTTGGGGAATTTTTATATGCTCCCTGTCCAAACCCTCGGCTTCCGAAACCTCGTCAAGCCCAAGACACAGCACCACGACGTCAGCCTTTAACGCGAGCTTGACGGCGCGGCGGATAAGCTTGGGCTTATCCTTGCCGTATCTGTCGAAGCCCTTTTCGTAACCTATGCATTCCAACCCGTCGAGGTTATCCAAAATATTTTCAAGCTTAGTCGGGTTTACCACCGACGAGCCCGCGCCCTGATAGCGGGGCGTTTTTGCAAAGTCGCCTATAACCGCGACTTTCGCGTTTTCTTTAAGGGGCAGTATTCCGTCGTTCTTTAAAAGTACGATACTATCTTCCGCACACTTGGCGGCAAGGTCGTGGTGAGCTTCTTTATCGAACGGTTTGCCCTTTTCCACCCCGCCTGCGCCCTCAACGAGGGTAAGTATCCTTTCCACGCTCTCGTCAACGTATTTAATATCTAGTTCACCGCTTTCCACGGCTTTAACTATATCGTCAGCGCCGTATCGGCAAGAGGGCATCTCCAAATCACTGCCCGCTATCGTCGAAGCGACCTTATTGTTCGTGCCCGCCCAGTCCGAAACGACTACGCCGTCAAAGCCCCATTCCCCGCGAAGAATTCCGCGGATAAGATGCTCGTTTTCATCGGCGTGCTTGCCGTTAAGTTTGTTGTAAGAGGACATAATCGTTTTGGTCTTGCCCTCTTTCACGGCGATTTCGAACGCGGTGAGATAAATTTCGCGCAATGTTCTTTCGTCGATAACGGAGTCCGTTACCATTCTGCGCTCTTCCTGATTGTTCGCGGCGAAGTGCTTTACGCAAGCCGCCGTTCCGTTACTTTGAATGCCGCGGATATACGCCGCCGCCATTTTACCCGCAAGATACGGGTCCTCCGAAAAATACTCGAAGTTCCTGCCGCAGCGCGGGTCGCGCTTCATACAGGTGCCGGGGCCCAACAAAACGTCGACGCCCAAAGACGCCGCTTCTTCGCCCAAAGCTTCGCCCATCTTTTCACCGAGTTCCTCGTCCCAGCTGTTCGCCATAGTCGCCGCCGTAGGGAAGCACGTTGCGGGCAGACTTGCGTTCAACCCGAGGTGGTCGGCAGCCGCGGCTTGCTTTCTCAGCCCGTGCGGTCCGTCGGACAGCATAAGCGATTTCAC
>CAJTVA010000059.1 GCA_910579585.1 uncultured Christensenella sp. | reverse complement strand
GCTTTAATTTTAAACAACGCTTAATCGATAAGAAGCGCAAGCACCGCCTTAATGGTGTGCAAGCGGTTTTCGCCCTGCTCCAATACAAGGCTGTTTTTTCCGTCGATAATATCGGCGGTAACTTCTATGCCTCGGTTCGCGGGCAAAGAGTGCATAAACTGCGCGTTGTGCGCCGCGTAAGACATAAGCGAGCTGTTGACCTGATAAGGCAGAAGTATCTCCCGCTCCTTTTCCGAGCTTGACGTGTGGTAGCTGTAATTGTCGGTGTAAACCACGTCAGCGTTTTTCACCGCTTCTACGGGGTTGTCGGTAACGAAAATATTTCCGTATTGCCGCGCGTTGTCCAAAAGCTCTTTTTTAACGGCATACTTTTCAGGCGTCGCAACCGCAACTTCCATACCGCACTTCACCGCGCCTACTATCAAAGACGCGGCGTTGCTCGCGCCCTTTCCGACGTACGCAATTTTCAAACCCTCGAGCTTCCTGTTTTTCTCCCAAACGGTGTACAGGTCGCAAAGCGTCTGCAAAGGCAACCCGTTTTTGTTGTGCGAGTTGATAATCGAAATTTTAGAAACGGCGCAGAACTCGTCCAGCTCTTTCTGGCTGATGTCGCGGGTAATAAGCGCCCCCACGCCGTAGCGTGAAATAACGTTTACGATGTCCTTAATGTTTTCGCCCGCTTTCATATCGTTTTCGGAATACGGCAAATTCACGCAGTTTCCGCCTAATTGCCTTATGCCTATTTCTATTGCAGAGCGCGTCCTCATCGAAGTGTCGCCGAAAAGAAGCGCAACCGTCACGCCCTCTAAAATACGCGTGTTTTCGTGTGCGATGAACTTCGCCTTCATAGCCTTTGTAGCGTATAAAATTTCAAAAATCTCCTCTGTGGAATATCCGCAAAGCGTGGTCATATGCTTGTGCTTCACTCCGTAAGAGGGGGTGTACCTGTTAATATCCATAAATTCTCCGTTTTAGCCTTCCACGTTATAAATGGGCAAGGTGCCGCCGCAACAAGCGGCGGTAAATGTTTGGTTGTGTTTAAACTATTATATCATTATTATTAATATATTTACAAGTTATTTTGCGTAGGTTGCTTGCGTGAAAACTTGCACCCGCAAAAGTTTTGTCTGTACAGGCAGTGCTTTTTCGATAGCTCTATGCTCCTCAAATACCCGTTCCTTTTTTTGAAGTCGGAAAAAACCCATTTTTCTCCGCCCAGCCTTTCACCTATCAAATTAATAGTCTGCGCGTTTTTCATCGGGCTTATAGTAAGGGTGGTGGTAAAAAAATCGAACCCGTTCTTTTCGGCGATTTCTTTCGTCTTTTCAAGCCTGAGCTCGAAGCACTTAACGCACCTCGCGCCGCCCTCTTTTTCGTTTTCCAAACCCGCTATTGCGCAGTAAAAATCTTCTTCGTCGTGGTCGCAGTCGATAAAGTCCGCCCAGCCCGTTTCGTTTATAAACCTTATAATCTCGGCTTTGCGCCGCTCGTATTCGCCCCCCTCGATATTGGGGTTATAAAAAAGCACCGTAACGGAAAAATAATCTTTCAGCCTTTCCAGGCAAGCCGAAGAACACGGCGCGCAACAGCAGTGTAAAAGTAGCTGCTTGCCCGCGTTCGCTTCCGCCTGCGCAGTAAAAAGCTTGTCAAAGTCACGTTTAACCATAATCTTATTATAGCATTAAAATTATCTCGAATCAACCCTATTTTCGGCTAAAAAAATTGCACATCTATTAATATAATAGATGTGCAATTTCTGCGTTTATAGTATCACTGCGAAAATGAAAAGTCAAGCATATTAGGGGATATAGTTAATTTTTTTTATTTCATATATATTCCAAACCCGCAAAAAATGCCCATTTTTCGACAAAAATTGCACATCTATTATATTATTAGATGTGCAATTTCGGAAATAAAAAAACTGCCTTTTCGGGCAGTATATTCCGCCCCGAACCGCGGACGTTTTGCGGGGGATTGCCCCCGCAATATGCCGCAAATAACAGGTTTTCACGGGCAAAAGCAAAGTTTAAAAAACTCTTTAAAAAGGAGGAAATTATATATGAATAAAAAAATTAATGCAAAAACAGTTTCACTTATAGCGCTTTTGGCTACGTTGTTGTGTGCCGTTATCGCAGTTTTTACTTGTTTTTTTGTGACTGAAAATAACGTAACGCAGACAGCGGAAAATAATACTCAAACGCAGATATCCGCGCCGCAAATAAATAAACCGCTGTCGGATACAGCAAAAGCCTCATCAAGTAAGATTCTGCTCTGTTCGGACTCTTATGTGGCTGTTTATTATGAAGTTAAGCAAAGAACCGGTATTTTGTCCTATGATAATCCTGTGAAACTAAGCGGCCGTGATTTTGTCTGGGATCAGTCTCTTCAGATAGAACTAGTAATAGGAGCTAAGGATAGCATTACTCTGACTAACATTGCGGTTGAGTGTTCAGGCGGTTTTAATAGTAATATTAACACATTTATGATTGCTGGTCAGAATTATTCCAGGTATTTTATACTAAATTCTGAAGATTTTGATATCATAAAGTACAATGGTTATTGTAGTATAGCTGTTGTGTACGGATATTTTGCGGAGGGGAATGGGAAGCATTTTAGCACAGAAGGAAAAATTCGTGTTGAACGAGAAGGTAAAGTAAATTTTGATATGTCGCAAACTTGTTGGGACTATAACCATCCTTTCACCTACAACGGTAACATGCATACGGTTGTGGTGCAAAACTTGCCGAAGGACCTTGCAGTATCTTCATACGTAGATAATCGTAAAGCTGACGCAGGATCTTATACGGCTACTGTAAGGTGGGATTATAATACAAGCGTCTATAACGAACCGGTCTTTCCTGAGCTCAAATGGCAAATTTTAAAGGCGAATATATCGCCGACTTTGCGTTATTCTACCGTAACGTACGGCAGTAACTCTGCCGCGCCTACAGTCGACGGAAATATCGGCAACGGCGCGAAAACGTTCTCCGTAGCCGCGGGCACGGGCAGTGCGACCATAAATTCAAGCACAGGCGTACTGACCCCGACCAGAGCGGGCACGGTAATGGTAACCGTATCTATTGCGGCAACGACAAACTACAATGCGGGTAGTAAATCTGTAACCGTAACCATAAACAAGGCGAATATATCGCCGACTTTGAGTTATTCCACCGTAACGTACGGCAGTAACTCTGCCGCGCCTACAGTCGGCGGGAACAGCGGCAACGGCACGAAAACGTTCTCCGTAACCGCGGGCACGGGCAGTGCGACCATAAATTCCGGCACAGGCGTACTGACCCCGACCAGAGCGGGCACGGTAACGGTAACCGTATCGATTGCGGCTACGACAAACTACAATGCGGCTAGTAAATCAATAACCGTAACCATAAAAAAGGCGAACCAGTCAACGCCTACGGTTTCGGGCAATAATACAGTTTCATATAAGGGCACGGTAAGCTTGACGGCTGGCGGCGGAAACGGTACGGGCGCATATACCTGGGCGGTTGCAACGCTTTCTGGCGGCGGTACCGCAACGCTTTCTGCGGCTACGGGCGGCACGGTTACGCTTACTGCAACGCACGTGGGAGCGGTGCGTGTAACCTTGTACCGTGCGGGCGATACAAACTACAATCAATCGGGCAATAAAACGTTCGATATAACGATAACAAAAGTAACGCCGACGGTTACGGCAACCGTCGCAAACGGCACATATTACGTGGGCAATGCGCTTTCTACGGTAACGATAACCGCTTCGGCAACGCACGGCTCAGCTACGGTTGCGGGCGCGATTGTCTGGGACGCACCTACAACGCTTCTTCGATTTGACGACGGCACGGTCAGCTACGGCTGGACCTGGACCCCGACCGACACGGCGAACTATAACTCGGTGACGGGCACGGCTAAGGTCGTTGCGCTGGGTATGGACGATATCCGCGCAGAGGGGCAAAAGACTGTCTACAAAGCGTACGAAAGTTTCACAACCGACGGAATGACGGTGTATGCGATTTCTGCGGGCAACGAACGCGTGGTTACGGGTTATACCGTAAGCGTAGCGTACGGCGGCGGCAGAAGTCACTTCCTCGTTTCGGACAGCGGTTGCACCGTTACAATCACCTATACCGAGGGCGATAAAACCAAAACTTATACTTTCACAGTTACAGTTGAAAAAGCCGACTACGATATGTCGGGCGTGACTTTCGACAACCTCACCGTGACCTATGACGGCGCAAGCCATAGCATAGCGTACTCGGGCGCCTTGCCTGCGGGCGTAAGCGTGACGGGGTATGTGGAAAGCGGCGTTGCGTTCACGGGCGCAACCAATGCGGGAACTTACGTAATTTCTGCGGTAATCGTAATAGACGACGCGGATAACCGCAATCTTCCCGCGCTTAGCGCAACTCTTAAAATAAATAAAGCAACGGCGGTCATAGACGTCAGCGGGGTACAAACCATATACACCTACAACGGCAGTTTACAGACCGTTTCGGGCGGGGCGACAGCTTCCAGCGGGCAACAAGTTAAGTATGCGAACAACACTTTCACTACGGTTGCCGAGGGTAACGGTAAGGTCGTCGAGGTGTACGTGGAAGAAAGCACGAACTACGTCGCGCATTCCGAATACGTAACCATAACCGTCAACAAGGCAACGGCGGTTATAGACGTCAGCGGGGTACAAACCGTATATACCTACAACGGCAGCGAGCAGACGGTAAACAGCGGCGCGACGGTAAACAATACCGAGCAGACTGTTGCTTATACCAATAATAAATTTACGACTGTTGCCGAGGGTAACGGGCTTAAAGTTACCGTTTCCGTTGCGGAAAGCGCAAACTATCTTGCGGCGAGCGCGACGGTAACCATAACCGTAAACAAGGCTACGCTTTCCAACAGCGTTACTTTCGACGACGTGACGGTGACTTTCAACGGAAAAAATCACGTAATCGAAGCGACGGGCTTCGGCGGCGACGTAACGGTGACGTATTATTACTCGGGCACCACGAACGCCTTTACGGGCGAAACAAACGTTGGCTCGTATGAGATAACGGCGCACTTCGAAAGCACTTCCGATAACTACGAAGTAAGCTCTGCCGACGCGGAAAAGACGGCAACGCTGACAATATCGGCGCGCGTTGTCACAGACGACGAAGTTACGGGCATAGACGGAACTTACGAATACACAGGCACGGCGCAGACCCCCGCGCCCGTAATAGAAGTACAGCTTTCTTCGGACGATACCGAAAAGACCACGCTCGGCACGGGCGACTATAGGGTGACGTATTCGACTTCGGACGCGGACGCGGGCACGGTGGTTGACGTAACTATAGAGCTTCTCGGCAATTACAGCGGCACTGTTATAAAGACGTTCACAATAACTCCCAAACAGCTTGGCATAAAGTGGTCTACGGACACAAGCTTTATATACAACGGCAGCGGTCAGGGTATGGTTGCGGAGTTTACCGGCCTTGTCGCGGGCGACGTGGGGAATATCAGCCCTACTATAGTTTACAGCGGCACGAGCTACCCCGCAAGCAGTGCAATGCCCGAGGACGCAGGCAATTACACTATAACGGTTACTCTTGACGCAAAGTACACGAACTACGTACAGTTCGTTGGGCTTACTAACCATTTTACTATCAAAAAAGCTACGCCGACGGCGGCGGTCAAGTTCGACGGCTACGACCCCGATACCGACAAGCTTTACCCCGATAACAAGCTGCCCGACATCGTTGCGGACGGCGACGCGACGGCGAACGGACTGACGGTTGCGGGGCACGTGGAGTGGAAACTTCTTGATAACGGCAACGCGCCGTATCTGCTTCTTAACGAAAACAGTTATGCATGGGTGTTCATACCCGACGATATAGTAAACTTTGAAATTTACGAGGGCACGCTGAAACTGACTGCGGTTCAGGCAGAGCTTAAAACCCTTTCGGTTGAGTGGAAGAACGGCGAGCCGAAGATTTACGTTTCGTGGGATTTGGCGAAGGTAAGAGAGTACATACTTGTGACCGGCACGCTTGAAAACGGCGACCCGTACGGCGAAATTTCCAACTACGTAATTTCGGGAAGCTGGGGTATGGGCGACAGACCCGTATCTGCGGGCTCGTACGATTTGAAAATCGTCTATAACGGCAAGAACGGCAGTTTAATCGCGACCTACCTTGCGGTTGAAATTGACAGCATCAAAGTCACTGTGCCTACAAAGACCGACTACGTCGCATTCGAAGAGTTCGATAAATCCACCGTAACGGTGACGGCGGTGTACAACGACGGCACGGAAAACGACGTTACGGACTTCGACGTCGCGTACAGGGCAGGGCACCGGTACCTTTGGGCTGGCGACGGCTACGTAACGGTCAGGTATACCGAGGGCGGAATAACAAAAGACTATCAGGTCGGCGGGCTTACGGTAAACGCAAAAACGTACGATATGGGCAATATTTCGTTCGGCGACGTAACCGTGAACTATGACGGCACCTTAAAGACGGTGACGGTAACGGGCACGTTCGCAGAGGGGGTAGTCAGCTATGTATACAGGCAAGACGGCGCTACTATACCCGGCGTTTCTGGCGTGACGAATGCGGGCGGCTACGAGGTTGTTGCAACGTTCACGCTTGTCGGCGAAGAGTATATTACCAACTACTATTGCGACGCAAACGGAGTGATAGGCAGCCTTACTGCAAAACTTATTATTAATAAGATAGACTACGTGGGGGTCGGCTCTATAACTTTCGTCGATACTGAAACCGATTATAATTACGGCGCAAGCGTGGTCGGCGCTATTCAGGTGAAGAACCTGCCTGCGGGCGTAACCGTCAGCTACGCGTACGCGGATAAGGACAACAACCCTCTCGACCCCACGCAGGTAGTAAACGCGGGCGAGTACTTCGTAACGGTGTCGTTCGGCGTGGACGCAAACCATAACGCGATTCAGCCGATGACGGCTAAATTCACCGTAAACAAGCTCGACCCCAAAGTAACTCCTAAAGTTAGCGGCAACCTTTCAAAGGGCGCGCACCTTTATCAGGTAATCTGCGCTCTGTCCGACGGCGACACGGCGGGCACTATCGTCTGGGATAACGACGAAACCGTCCTCGAAGAGGGTGTTAACAGGTGCTATTACACGTTCGTGCCCGACGACAGCGTGAACTTCAATACGGTGAACTCGTTTATAGACGTCAACGCTTCGGCTACGGGCGCGGCTGCAAGCGGCGGGCTGGAAGGCTGGGAAATCGCTCTTATAGTCGTCTGCATAGCTATAACGTTCTTCACTTTAATCGCGGCTCTGATCGTTATATCTAAAAAGAAAAGCGTTGTAGACGGCGACCCCGACTCCGACGGGTTCAACGATATCGTTACCGAAGAAGAGCTTCGATACCTTTAAGTTGGCAACCCCCGCAAGGGGTACCAAACCGTAGCCCGAAAGACGCAAGTAGTGCATCCTCGGTTTAAAATGAAATAATGTGGTTCTTATAAATTTCAAACCGCCTGCTTTCGGGCTACG
>CAJTVA010000058.1 GCA_910579585.1 uncultured Christensenella sp. | reverse complement strand
TTTATAAAATTCTATTATACGTATCCGTATTTCTTTCTGTAACAGAGCACGAATATAAGCGTAATTATAAACGAAGCTATATCGGAGAATACTCCTGCACACCATACTCCGTCTATGCCCATTACAATGGGTAAAACCATCACGAAAGTAACCTGAAATACTATTGACCTTAAAAAGGATATTAGCGCCGAAACAAGTCCGTTATTCAGCGAAGTAAACAGTGAAGAACCGTAAATATTGAAGCCGCAAAGCACAAAAATTACAGAATAAATTCTGAAACCGTGCACTGCAATCCCCGTTATTTCTTCGTCGTGATTAAACATTGACATCAGCGGATCCGCCAGCCCTTCCGTCAAAATAATCATTATTGCGGCGGCAACCGCTGTTACTATCAGGCTTTTTTTAAATAAGTTCTTCATTTCGTCCTTATTCTGAGCCCCGAAATGATAACCCATAAGCGGCGCACAACCGACGGAATATCCCATAAAGATAGCGAAGAAAACCATTGCGACATAACCCATAGCCGCGTAAGCATTAACGCCGGCGTCTCCGGCTATACCGCGAATTTGATAATTATAGAGAATTACCACAACCGCAGACGATACGTTTGAGAAAAATTCGGAAGAGCCGTTTGTACAAGATTTCAATATCGCTTTGCCGTAAAACTTCGTTTTTGTAAGGCGTAAAAGCGAGCTGTTCTTAACTGAGAAATATATTATAGGAAATACTCCGCCGAAAACCTGACTAGCCGCTGTTGCAACTGCCGCACCGAGAAGCCCCCAACCGCAACCCACGACAAAAACGGCGTCGAGGACCATATTAAGTACGCCGGCAGAAGCGGTCGCAATCAGACCCAAGCGGGGTTTTTCCGCCGTAACGAAGAAGCTTTGGAAAATGTTCTGTAAAATAAAGAACGGTTGAGCGCCGAGAAGTATTCTTCCGTACAAAACACAGTACTCGTATATTGCACTTGTCGAACTGCCGCAAAGAAGCGCGGCAACGGGTGCGACCACAAATTGTCCTGCAACAGCGATTACAATTCCTATTGCGAGAGTAACATAAACCAAAAGTGAAAAATAATTGTTAGCTCTCTCCTTATCCCCTTCACCCAACGTTTTCGAAACGAGAGCACTTCCACCTGCACCGAGCATAAACCCGATTGAGCCTAAAACCATAAATAAAGGATATATATACTGTATAGCCGTCAGCGCACCCTCTTCGGCAAAATTAGACACGAAAAGACCGTCCACTACGCTGTAAATCGAAGTGAACACCATCATAACCACCGAGGGCAATACGAATATTAAAAGCTTTTTATAGGTGAAATGGTCGGAAAGCTGTATCCTCATACAATTTTAAAAAAACGCCTTGTCGCCGCTACGCGACAGGTGCCGTAAGAATATTTCTTTAATTATACGTATATGTACACTGTAAGTCAATTAAATCGCCCAAGGTTTTAAATATCGCTTGATTATACGCATTACTTTATTATATAATTAATATATGAAGCACGAAAGAAAAATAATCGCGGGCGAAAGTTTCGGCGAAGAACGCGCGCTTTACGCCCTTAACTGCGCTGAAGTGAAAAATTGCGTATTCAGGTCGGACGTTGGCGAATCTGCACTTAAAGAGTGCCGCAACATAGAAGTTTCGTCCTGCGACTTTTCTATCCGATACCCTGTCTGGCACGCCGAAGAATTCACTTTCGACGACTGCGAAATGGATGAAAAAACCCGCGCCGCGTTCTGGTACTGCAAGCGCGGAGTGATACAAAACTGCACTCTCGGCGGAATTAAGGCGCTACGAGAGTGCAAGCGCGTAATCGTTTCCGACTGTAAAATAATCTCACCTGAATTCGGTTGGCGGTGCGACGGTATTTTTCTGCATAACTGCGAAGCCGAAAGCGTTTACTTTATGTTCGAAAGCCGCAACCTTGCGCTGAAAAACGTAAAGTTCAGCGGAAAGTACTCTTTCCAATACGTTAAAAACGCACTTATAGAGGACTGCGATTTTTCAACGAAGGACGCGTTCTGGCACTCCAAAAACGTGACGGTAAAAAATTCGGTACTGCGCGGCGAATATTTAGGTTGGTACTCCGAAGGGCTGACGCTTATAAACTGCGTGATTTGCGGCACGCAACCCCTTTGCTATTGCAAAAAGTTGAAACTTATAAACTGCCGCACGGAGGGCTGTGACCTTGCGTTCGAGTATTCGGACGTAACCGCCGACGTCCGCGGCGAGATTTTATCCGTAAAGAACCCGAAAAGCGGGAAAATCGTTGCGGACGGCTTCGGTGAGATTATAAGGGATTCCGCCGTTTACGAATGCAAAGCCAAAGTCATTGTGCGGGGAAGCCGCGTATAGCTGCGATACGATATGAAAGTTTATTCAGGTATCATATTCTGTGGATAAAATTTTTTAAAGTTTTGCGGATTATTGTCGAAATTCGTCAAAAAATGTTGCAAATTGAGTTGATTGTTAATAACTTGTGGATAACGGTTTTGCATATATCGGGCATGCACGTTTTTACACAAAAATTTGTGGACAACTTCGGTGGATAACCTGCCCGTTTCAGACCTAAAAACGGCGTTTTTGGGAAGTTATCCACAATTTCCCGGTATATTATATGCGGCGGCAAGTCATAACTTGCCGCCGCTTTTAAAATTATTCATAATTTATTATTCCAAGGCGCGTAGACAGTTGCAAAATTTGTGAACTATTTTACTGCTTATCCACCTTTTTGCCATAGACTGCCGAAAGGTTGTTTGCATACTTCTGCATTTTGTCGCAAGACTTCAAAGGCACGCTTGCCTCGTACTCGTCAAGCTTCTTCGACTGCTCGCGCGAAAGCTTTTGGGGAACGTCGATTTCTACGGTGACGTAAAGGTTGCCCGTTCCGTGAACGGTTTTGACCCCCCTGCCGCGGAGAGTAAACCGCGTGCCTGCGGGGGTACACTCGGGAATAGTAAGCTCAATAGTGTCGTCGATACCCGGAACCTGAATTTTTCCGCCGAGCACGGCTGTCTTGTAGGAAATGGGCACCGTAACATACAGGTCCCTGTCCTCGCGGTGGAGCATTTTATGGGGCTCTATTCTGAAATAGATATACAAATCGCCGCTTTCTCCGCCGCCGCCTGCCGCATTGCCGTAGCCGCGTTTACGAAGCGAGCTGTCCTTGTCCACACCGGCAGGAATGTTGACGGAAAAGCGCGTCTCTTTGCGCTGATAACCCTTGCCCTTGCAGTCGGGGCATCTGTCGAGAATCTTTTTGCCCGTGCCGCCGCAATCGGGACAAGCGCCGACCTGAATGGTTCTGCCGAAAATGGTATCCTGTTGGAATTTGACCCTGCCGCTTCCGCCGCAACGACCGCACTTCTGGAACGCAGTTCCGCCCTTTGCGCCCGTGCCGTTGCACGACGAACAGGGCTCGTTACGCATATAGCTGACGTTTTTCGTGCAGCCCTTTATCGCGTCGAGGAACGAAAGGTCGATTGTGTGCTGGACGTCCGAGCCGCGCGGCGCTCTTTCCGCACCGCCGCCGAAGCCGCCCATTCCGCCGCCGAATACCGAGTTTATAATATCCTCGAAGCCGCCCATTCCGCCGCCGAAGCCCGAAAAGCCACCGCCACCGAACGGGTTTCCGCCCCCGCCCATACCGGGGTGTTCCAATTCGAAATCGTACTGTTTGCGCTTGTTTTCGTCCGAGAGAACTTCGTTGGCTTCGTTTATCTCTTTAAACTTCTCGGCAGCCGCCGCGTCGCCGGGATGAAAGTCGGGGTGGTACTGCTTAGCGAGCTTTCTGTACGCCGATTTAATCTCGTCGGCAGACGCCGTTTTCGACACCCCGAGAATATCGTAATAATTCTTTTTTTCCGCCATATTAAACCTATTAGTAAGAAATCAAACTGCGTAGATACGAGCGATACGAGGCGTGCGCGGATTTGTTGCAGGGAGTGTACAAGCCCGTACACGACCAAAACAAACGGCAAGCACAACAATGTAGCGCGAAGCATATACGCGGTTTAAAATAACCGTTTTAAGGGGTGTTTTGCAACACCCCTTTATTTTATATAATCCGATTACTTGTGTTGAGTGAACTCGGTGTCGCCGTCGTCGCCGCCGTTCGGGTTGCCCGCCGCGCCTTGCGCCTGCTGATAAATCTTTGCAACCACGGGCTGAACGTCCTTCGCAAGGGTTTCGATTGCCGCCTTTATGCGGTCGTTGTCGCCCGATTCAAGCTCGGTCTTAGCCTTTGCGACCGCATCCTCAACGGTCTTTTTGTCATCGTCCGAAAGTTTATCGCCCGACTCTTTAACCGTCTTTTCGAGGTTGTCGATCATACTTTCCAAGTTGTTCTTGTTGTCAACCGCTTCTTTGCGCTTTTTATCCTCTTCGGCGTATTTTTCCGCATCTTTGACAGCCTTATCGATGTCCTCGTCCGAAAGGTTGGTCGAAGCGGTAATCGTAATATTCGTGCTCTTGCCCGTGCCGAGGTCCTTTGCGGTGACGTTGACTATGCCGTTCGCGTCGACATCGAAAGTAACTTCAATCTGGGGCACGCCGCGGGGTGCGGGGGGAATGTCGGTAAGCATAAACTTGCCGAGCGACTTATTGTCGCGTGCGAACTTCCTTTCGCCCTGCAAAACGTTGATTTCAACTCCGGGCTGATTGTCTGCCGCGGTAGAGAAGATTTGGCTCTTCTTGACGGGAATAGTCGTGTTTCTTTCGATTAACGGGGTCGAAACTCCGCCCAAAGTTTCTATACCGAGGGTCAGGGGCATAACGTCGAGAAGAAGAACGTCCTTGACTTCGCCCGACAGAACTCCGCCCTGAATTGCCGCGCCGATAGCGACGCACTCGTCGGGGTTTATGCCCTTGAAAGGCTCTTTGCCCGTAACCTGCTTTACTTTATCGAATACGGCGGGGATACGCGTCGAGCCGCCGACCATTATTACTTTTGTTATGTCGCTGTACGAAAGACCCGCGTCGGACATTGCCTTTCTCATAGGCTCGACGGTGCGTTCTACAAGGTCGGCAGTGAGGCTGTCGAATTTCTGCTTGGAAAGGTCTATATCAAGGTGCTGGGGCGCGCCGTCGACTACCGTTATGAACGGCAGGTTGATATTAGTCGTGCTCATACCCGAAAGCTCGATTTTTGCTTTCTCGGCAGCTTCTTTAAGCCTTTGCATAGCCATTTTGTCCTTGGAAAGGTCCACGCCCGTGTCCTTTTTGAAGGTATCTACAAGATAATTTATAACCTTGTTATCGAAGTCGTCGCCACCGAGATGGGTATCGCCGTTGGTTGCAAGAACTTCGAAAACTCCGTCGCCGATTTCAAGAATAGAAACGTCGAACGTGCCGCCGCCGAGGTCGTAAATCATAACCTTCTGGCTGCCCTCCTGCTTATCGAGACCGTAAGCAAGCGCCGCGGCGGTGGGCTCGTTTATAATTCTGAGGACGTTAAGTCCCGCAATCTTGCCTGCGTCCTTGGTAGCCTGACGCTGGCTGTCGTTGAAGTATGCGGGGCAGGTGATAACCGCGTCCGTAACCTTGCCGCCGAGATAGCTTTCCGCGTCGGCTTTGAGCTTGGAAAGTATCATTGCGGAAATTTCCTGCGGGGAATAGCCCTTTTCGATATTTACTTTGTATGCTTCGCCCATATGGCGCTTGATTGAAATGACGGTTTTATCGGGCGAAGCGACTGCAAGCCTTTTCGCCGCCTGTCCGACGATACGGCTGCCGTCAGCCTTGAACGATACGACCGAGGGGGTCGTTCTGTTGCCCTCGCTGTTGGCGATGACTACGGGCTCGCCACCTTCCATAACGGCAACGCACGAGTTGGTTGTTCCTAAATCTATACCTATTACTTTACCCATAATATTTACACTCCTATTTTTTTACAAAATTGATTTTCTTAGTTGCAGAGAAACAAGCATGACAAGGTGCGCGAGCATTTATAAGGGGAGCTTACTAAATCATAAGTGACCCGAATAAAGCGGAGCGCAACGCCGTATTGCGCCGTTTATATGCGACTAAATCGTAACGGCTACCTGCGCGTAACGGATAACCTTTCCGTCTTTCGCTTTATAACCTTTCTTTAAAACCTGTTTTACTTTGTTCGGCTCTTCGCCGTCGGCGCAGGGGAAGTTCAAAACCGCTTCCATTACGCTTTCGTCGAACTCCGCGCCCGCTTCCACGGCAATTTCTTCTATGCCTAAAGACGAAAGGATATTGGAAAAGCTTTTGATGACTTTGTCTATACCTGCTTTGGTCTTTTCGTCGGAAGCACCGTCAAGCGCGTAACCGAAGTTGTCGGCAACGGGCAGAAGCTTTAAAACCGCTTCCGCAGCGCCGTCCTGATAAGCCTTGGAAACGGCGGCTTGGTTGCGCTTTCTGTAATTGTCGTACTCGGCTGAAACCGCGTACCACTTTCTTTTATAGTCCTCGGCAAGCGCGTTCGCCTTGTCCAATTCGGACTGTTCTTTTACTTCCTTTATCTCTTCGGTTGCGGGAACCCCGTCAAGCTCCTCTTCGGGGTTATGCTTCAATTCGTCTTTCTTCTTTGCCATAAGTTACTCTTTCCCGTCCAGTTCGACCGGACTTTACATTATTAATATAAAACTTTATTCACGCGCTTAAACAAAAAAGTTACATATTTTTTTATTCCGTTGACAATTTACACACCTTAGATTAAAATTAAATTATGCAATCACTACGCGAAATTTACAAGATTGGGCGCGGACCGTCCTCGTCCCATACGATGGGACCCGAAAGGGCGATTAAAATAATGAAGCACCTCTATCCCGAAGCCGACCTTTTCAAGGTGACTTTGTACGGCTCGCTTGCCCTGACCGGCGAGGGGCACGGCACGCAGACGGTCATAACCAAGACTGCTAAGCCCGTAAAATGTGAGGTTTTATTCGACAACGCTTCACCCTGCCCCGTGCACCCCAATACTATGGACGTGATTGCGTTTGCGGGGAACGCGAAGCTTGCCGAAAAGCGCGTTTACAGCGTGGGCGGCGGCACGGTTGTTTTCGACGGCGAGCCGACCGAAAAATACGAAAGATACGCCGACGATAACATCTACCCCCTTAACACCTACACCGAAATTTCCGATTACTGCAAGGCGCACAATATGCGGCTTTGGCAGTATGTGGAGCTTTGCGAGGGCAAGGAAATTTTCGAATTTCTTTCCACCGTGTGGGAGAGAATGAAAAAGACTATTCAAGAGGGTTTGTCCGTTTCGGGCACTCTCCCCGGTATACTCGGCACAAAAAGGCGGGCGCAAAAGCTTTATAACCACCGCCATATAGACGAGTCCGCGCAGACGCGCGAAAACAGGCTTGTCTGCTCTTACGCTTTTGCGACGGGCGAACAGAACGCGGCGGGCGGAATTATCGTTACCGCGCCTACCTGCGGAGCGTGCGGCGTTGTGCCGTCCGTACTAAAATATATGCAGGACGAACGCGGTTTTTCGGACGAGCACGTCGTACGCGCGCTTGCCGCGGGCGGAATTATCGGCAACCTTATCAAGAAAAACGCGTCCATAAGCGGCGCGGAGTGTGGATGTCAGGCGGAAATCGGCTCGGCTTGTTCGATGGCTGCCGCCGCGCTTGCAGAGCTTTTTGAAATGGGCTTGGGGCAGATTGAATACGCTGCCGAGGTTGCGATGGAGCACCACCTCGGGCTGACCTGCGACCCGATTGCCGGGCTTGTGCAGATACCTTGCATAGAGCGCAACGCCGTCGCCGCAATGAGGGCGATTAACGCGCTTTCGCTTGCGAACTTCCTTGCGGACAGCCGAAAAATCAGCTTTGACGTCATTGTTAAGACAATGTACAACACGGGCAAAGACCTTTTGAACGGGTACCGCGAAACTTCTTCGGGCGGATTAGCCAAATACTACGAACTGCCGCACAAGAAAAAATAAAAGCAAATTTAT
>CAJTVA010000057.1 GCA_910579585.1 uncultured Christensenella sp. | reverse complement strand
CAAAAGCCCGCGCGGCTTATTTTTTAAGCGGAACGCTTACTCTTCTATATTCTTTATTTCGTTTAACACGGCTTTTATTTCGACCAGCGCCCTGTCGAGCTGTTCCTCGGTATGTGTCGCCATATAGCTTGTCCTTAACAGGCTTTTGCCTACGGGAGTTGCGGGCGATATTACCGAGTTCACGTACACGCCCCTGTCGAAAAGCAGTTTGCAAGCCGTAAACGTTTTCAGGTCGGTATAAGTATAAATGGGGATAATCGGAGTAGTGCCGTCGATAATGTCTACCCCGTCGCGTTTCAGGTTTTGGCGCATATAGCCGCTTATTTCGGCAAGGCGCTTCACCCTTTGCGGCTCTCTTTCCAGAATTTCAAGCGACTTCAAAGCACAAGCCGCATTGGCGGGGGTCAGGCTTGCGCTGAAAATGAACGGGCGGGAATTGTGACGGACGTATTCGCAAACGTCGTGCTTCGCCGCCATATAGCCGCCTATGCTTGCAAGCGACTTCGAGAACGTGCCCATATAAATGTCGACCTCGTCTTCCAGCCCGAAGTATTCCGCGGTGCCGCGTCCGTGTTCGCCGAGAACGCCCAAACCGTGCGCGTCGTCAACCATTACCCTCGCTCCGTATTTTTTTGCAAGCGCGACTATTTCGGGCAGTTTGGCTATATCTCCGCCCATACTGAATACGCCGTCCGTCACGATAAGTATGCCCGAAACCGAAGTATCGACCGTCTTTAACCGCTCTTCCAAATCGTGCATATCCGCATGGTTGTAGCGCAACATTTTCGCAAAAGACAGGCGGCAGCCGTCGTATATGCTTGCGTGGTTTTCCTTGTCGCAAAGTATTACGTCGGTGCGCCCCGCTATTCCCGAAATTATGCCGAGGTTAGACTGAAAGCCCGTCGAAAACGTTACCACGTCCTCTTTATGCAAAAAAGCCGCAAGCTTTTTTTCAAGCTCGATATGTAAATCCAGCGTGCCGTTTAAAAAGCGGCTGCCCGAGCAACCCGAACCGTACTTTTCAAGCGCTTTTACCCCCGCTTCGATAACTTCGGGGTGTGACGTCAGCCCTAAATAGTTGTTAGAGCCCAGCATTATTATATCCTTGCCCTCCATTACTACTTCGGGGGCTTGCTTGGTAGTCAACATATGAAAGTAAGGGTAAATATCTTTACTTTTAAGCAGGTTTATTCTTTCTTTATCTTCGCATTTTTTAAAAAGGTCCATAAAAACGCCTCCCTTAAATTCAGTGAAATTTTAGCAAATAGCATAGCCAAAGTCAATTAATGAATGTGAAAATTTGACAAAATTTAAAATAGATAATATAATTTCCCCGTTATGAAAATCAGCGGAAAAGTCGTAATAATCACGGGTGCGACAAGCGGAATCGGGCTTGCGGCGGCGAAGTCGTTTTTGAAAAAAGGCTGTAAAGTTTACGGCATCGCTCGACGCCCTTATGCGGGCAACGGTTTCGCGTGCTTTCAAGCCGACGTCTGCGACAGCGAAGAAATTAAAAAGATTTTCGCGGAAGTCCACGGGCGCGAGGGGCGCATAGATATTCTCGTAAACAACGCAGGCTTCGGCATTGCGGGGGCTATGGAAGAAGCTTCCGCCGCATCCTGTCAGGCGATTGTAAACGTTAACTTGACCGCAACCTGCGTTCTAAGCGGGATTGCCGTGCCCTATCTCAAAGAAACAAAAGGCAAAATTATAAATATCTCTTCGGTCGGCGGAATTATGCCCCTGCCCTATCAGGCTATGTATTCGGCGACGAAAGCGGGCGCCGAAGTTTTCTCTCGCGCACTGGCGAACGAAGTTAAGCCCTATAAAATAAAGGTTTGCGCCGTACTGCCCGGGGACACGAAAACGGGCTTCACCGCGGCGAGGGTCTTAGAGGGCGAAAACGAACGCGCGAAAAGGTCGGTCGCGAAAATGGCGCGCGACGAACAGCGCGGTAAAAGCCCCGAAAACGTCGCGAAAGTTATTTTACGGGTTGCGGAAAAGAAAAACCCGCCCCTACGTATAACCGTTGGCGCGGGCTACAAACTGCTGGTATTTTTACAGCGTATTTTGCCTGTCGGGCTTGTAAATTTTGTAATTAGAAAATTATACTGTTAAACTGGCGGGTTTACGCTTTGGTCATAGTCAGTCCAATAGTGCCGTCATTCCCATTGGTATGGGCGAAGATAAGCCTATCCCCTTTCTTAAGAGTCAGCTCGATAGTAAACGTCGAACCTGAACCCGTAACTTTATACTCAACCCCGTCCCTTACCTGTGCATTGGGAGACTGCCAAATCACTTCCGCAGCTCCGCCCATACCGTACTCGCTTGCAGGTCCGAAAATACTTTCGTATTCGGGCTGAATATTCTTTCCGAAGAATACCATCGACCTTGTCAGGCTCTGCAATACGTTTATCTGCAACATATACACTCCCTCTTCGACATCACCTACTTCGAGAATTGTTACACCGCCATAAATAGCGCCGTCTTTCACGATTTTGCAAGGCACGGTTAAACTATTTAAGGTATCTCCTTCGTTTATTACAAGTGCTGCCATTTCATAATTTACCGATACCGTAAAAACAGGTTTAACCTGTGTCATTAAGCGTATATGAAGATAATGACCTACGTATGAAGAATCAGTAGCGTCAAAAGTAAAAGATATAGCTTGTTTCCCGTTATGGGCTATGGTTGCAACGCTTTCGTATGCAGACTGAATAGTTGCGCTGTTTCTACCGCCGTACGCTACTCGTTTAGTGCTTTCACCGTCGAAAAGAATCTGGTCGATATAAGCAACGCTCGTATCTTTAAGATGCTCGAAAGTCAATTCGTATCTCCCAGGCGCAATCAAATCGAGCCGTAAGCATAAATAGCCGTCCGTCGTAAACTCAAAATAATAATTCGATACGTCGATTGTATTCAGATTACTGTTGCCCAATGCGGAATCGTCCATATAGATATATGAGTTTGCGTCGTCGACCGCGCCGCACACTTCGCAAGTATAACCGAAAATTTCACCCGTGGATTTATCCGTCGTGTCCAAACTGTTACCGTACTTGTGGGCGGCAAGCTCGACCCCTGCCGTAAACTTTACGGAAACTCCGTCCTTGTCATATACGTAATCAGCTGTGCCTGCCGCCTTGCAAGTAGACGGAGTAACCACTGTCACTGAATAATCCTCATTGTTAAGTGCGGGCAGTTCGTGTTCCACTAAGACTTCGTTACAGCCTGTATTTGCACATTTACGCACTGCCTTACCCGTTTGTTTTAACGTGGGCGTATATTGCGAATCAACAGTCCATTTACCCGCATTGTGCCCGCAAGAGTCAATCGGAGTTGCCCCGTCCGTTTCGTCGCAGTTTTTACAGTGATAAGATTTGACCCCCTGTTCAGTACAGGTCGGTTCGGAATCGACCGTATACTCGGTTTCCCAATCGTGCGCGGCAGTAATTGTAACGATGTCCTTAGTCGCTTCACAGTTTTTACAATGAACGGATTTCGCGCCGTCCACGATGCAGTCCGCTACGGAATCGACCGTATATTCGGTTTCCCAATCGTGCCCTACCGCGGTAACGACTTCAATATAAGAATCGTTGCAACCTGTGCACTTGAAAGTTTTTTCACCGTTCTGCGTACAAGTTGCCGCCACCGTTACGGTACCGTTGTCATATGTATGCTCGTGCTCGGGCGGGGCTTCGCAAGCCGCCAACGCAACCAGCGCCCCTGCCGCAACACACGCTGTCGCCACCAATATAATCGCTTTGTTCCGTTTCATTGCTAAATCTCCTCATACAATATGAATAAATGTATAAATTTTCATATTGCTTTTATTATATTTATTCACGATTTATGCATAATTTCACTTAATTGTGTCAAATTTGAATAATTATAAGATATATTATACGCTACCCGTTTTTTCTTGTCAAGAATCATTGTAAAAATATTTAATTTATTTTTATTAACATTTAAAAACGAAAAAGGCGCGCGAGCTTTTATAGCCCGCGCGCAATAGTTTTTATAAAATTAATAGTCCTCGTCTTCCGCTTCTTCCGCGGCTTCGGCTTCGATTTGGTAGTACTCGAAAACTTCTTCCAAAAGTCTTTCGTCCTCGATTGGTTCAAGAACCTCGTCCTTTTCGTTCAGACGGAAAATAACCACTTCGTCCTCGCCGATTTCCTCGTTAGGCTCGGCGGCAAGAAGCAGGGTGTATTTTTCACCCTTGTACTCGGTCACGTCCAAAAGCTTGAACTTTATTACGTTACCGTTTTCGTCCTCCAATTCGATAACCTCTTCTTCGAGGTCAAGTTCTTCTTCGTTAAGCTCGTCGTTCATAATCATACTCCTTTCTTGGTTTTATTCAAATATCCGTCGAGAATGTTCGCCGCGGCGAGCGCGTCAACGTAATTTTTGCGTTTTTCTCTGCGCATACCCTCGCTTATCAGCGTTTCGTGCGCCATTTGCGTCGTGAAACGCTCATCCTCGCACACTACGGGTATGTTCGTTTCTTCTTTCAACGCGTCGATGAACCGACGCGTTTTTTCCGTCTGCAACGCTTCGGTGCCGTCGAAGTTCACAGGCAAGCCGCAGACGATGACGGTTGCGCACTTTTCCTTCGCTATTGCCGCTATCGCCTTTACGTCCTCTTTAAAACCTTTTCTGAAATACGTTTGCGACGGCAGTGCGTAGGTATTGAAAGGGTCGGAAACCGCCACCCCGATTCTTTTATCGCCTATATCGAAAGCGACGTATCTGTCCATAACAAAATTATAACATAGCACACTGCAAATTACAAGTATATTTAATGCGAAGAATTTTCCGGTTTTTTACGTTTCTGGCAATTTAGTTATATTTGAAAGTTATCATTTCCTGATTGACGCAATAAATTTTTTCACCCTTTTTATTTGTAGAAGTTTGCAACACGCCGTAATCCGTAAGCCCGTTCAGTATTTTCAACGCGCCCTGCTTTGTGATATTGTTGTTTATATATTCCATAAATTTTTTGCTGTTGAAATATCCGTCGGCGTTATGCACCAATATCTTCTTTATATACATTTTTTCGCTTGAAGACAAAAAGTCGCCCGATTTGTTCAACTGTTTTTCGATTTCTTCAACGTTTTTATAAATAAGGCTGAACTTTGTCGACGTTTCGAAAATATATCCCAGAAAATAAGTCAGGTCGTTATGCGCGTCGCGTGAGTTTGACAGCGCGGTGTAATAAGCTCTTTTATTTTCGTTTATAGCTTCGCTTATAAACAGTGGCGCGACAAACAAATTGTTGATATACGTCAGCCAGAAAGAAACCATTCTTGCCGTACGTCCGTTATAGTCGAAATAAGGATGGACGTAGACGAAATAATAATGGCATATATGGGGAAGCAGGTCCTTGTATTTTTCGATATTCGACGGGTCGTTTGCAAACGCAAACATCGAATCCATAAGCTCTTCTATCTTTTCGTGCGGAGCGCCGTCATACGGGCCGACAGAGACCCTGTCGTTACGGTAATAACCGCCGTTTAGTCTGTCGTCTTCGTCAAGACAGTTATTGCTTAAAATATTGTAAAGCTTAAACAGGTTTTCTTTGTTGAATTTGGGTTTTTCCTTAACAATAAATAAAATCGCATTGCTCATATTCCTGATAATTATATCGTTCTTATCAGAAAGCGTTTCGTTATTTAATACGTCTTTTACCCTTTTATGCGTTGTAGGAACGTTTTCTATATTCAGCGTCCCCTCGATCTCCGAATAAATTCTAGACATCATAATGTCGTCGATATGGCGGTCGGTAAAAAACTTTTTATTTTCTTTCAAATCTTTTCTCAAAGTCATATAATAGTCGGTTAATAAATTTGAAAGGTAAATACTTTTTACGTAAAATATATACTTTGAATTAAACGATTTTAAAGTTAAATTACATATCAGCGGCTCTTTTTCTTCGATTAACCGTTCTTTTATCTCCAAAAAGCTTTCCAGCTCGCTTTTTGAAAGCATATACCCCAATTTAGAGTTGTACCGTAAATCTTCCAAAGAGAAACACTGTTTGTCAAGAATAATAGATAACACTGTATTTTTATCCATAATGCACTCCTTAAACCGACAAGTTAAATTATTTTAACAAAACCTAAACCGATTGTCAACCGTATAGTAAACTAAATCGTAAACTTATCTTAATTAATTTATATCCATTTTACGATGGAGTAAACGTACTTATGTAAAAAAGCACAGGCATTTTTTTACAATCATAAAACGCATAAACGCGCCCATACTGTTATCAGGGCGCAACGCGCCTTTTACAAGGAGAGAAAGTGGAAAAGTTTATTTTAGGACTTGCCATCGGTATGGCAGGCGGCGCGCTTGTCGTTGCCAATAACTGCAAGCTTTTGAACCTCGTCAAGAAGAATCAGGAAGACATTATGCAGAAAGCAGAATGTTATATCGACAAGAAGCTTGACGAGCTTGAAAGCGGTTCCAAGCAAGACAAAAAGCCCGCTAAATCTTCCAACTAAAAAAAATATTGCCCGCGGTTTCGCCGCGGGCAATATTTTTATTATATATTGTTTTTTATCTGCAATCTTAAAAGCGCGTTTTCGTCGGTTAAACGCTTTATAAGCGTAGTAAGCCGCTTGTTCTCCTCTTTAAGCGACGCGGCAAGCTTGTCGTAAAGCCCGTTTATCTCCTCTTCGATGCGGCGCTGAGCTTCGTCCGTGCCGCTTTTAAGCCCGCACTCGCGCATAAGCCTTTCTATCCGTTCGGGCTGTTTGCCCGCAACGTTGCGGTATTTGTTCTGATAGCGCAGCATAAGCTTGTCATCGCCCTTAGCAAGGTTCAGTACCGCCCGCCTTACCGAAATTCCGCGGCTTTTTTGCGTAAGAATTTCCTTTAAAATCTTGTCGGTTTCCGCCTCGGTAAAGGGCACTATTTTTTCGGCTTTAAGCTCCTTTCCGTTCAAAAGTTTCTTGACGCGCTCGTCGCCCGTGCTTCTTAAAAGCGCGTAATAATAGTTGCGCACGCTGCCTTTCGCCCTGCCCGTTTTATTCGCATACTGTGCGAACAAGCCCGAAAGGGTCTTTCCCTGCCTTTTGCCCGCGCTGATGTAGTCTACAAGTTTCTTCGCTTCTTCTTCGGTATAGCCGTTTATTTTGTGCATAAAATTTCCTCCATACGGTGCTTTTATTGACATAATCAAGGAAATTAATACATTAAATAATAACTATGAGAATTTATTTTTTATCGTACAAGCCCGCCATTTTAAAACTTAACGGACTGTACGTCGGCGGAATAGACCTTTTCGAACGGCACATAGAAATCGACCTTTCGGACAGCGTGCTTGCGGAAATCGTTCCGGGCGAAAATCTTCAACCCGTCAACTTTTTCATAAACGAAAAGTTTCTTTTCGAGCCGCCTGCGTTCGCAGACGTGTATCTTATGGACGGCGAAGCCCTTATATATATCCGCGAATACGGCAACAAAAACGCCGCCTTGAACGTTATCGCGCAGACGAGGTTTTCGGGCAACCTTATAACGGTATTTTCGCAGGGCGGGGCGTTCGTATCTATCGAGGGCGGGGAATACTCCCTCCTCCCCCTGCCCGCAAAATTCGCGGGGGCGCGGTTTGCGGAAAAGACTATTGCGGGCTTACCCGTGCTTGCGGTTTGGGGCGGCAACGCGCTTATGATAATTTCGGACAGGGGCAAGCGAATTTTTATGAACGAGGTCGAGTCCGCGGAGTTCGGCGATAACCTCGAAGTTACGGTTGCGTTCGAAACGTGCACCGCCGCAAAGGCGCGTTGCGAGTACTCTTACGACGGCGAAAAGCTGACGCTCTTAAAAAGCAAAACCGTCGAAACGTGCCCGCCCGAAAAAAACGTTTTGCACTTCGCGTTTTTCGAAAGCGTTCTTACCTGCGGAGATTTTACGCAGTATCTCGACGACGAACTGAAAGAAAAAAGCGGCACCTTGAAACGTTATCTCGGCGACTTCGTCAGCGTGACCGTGCCGACCGAAAAGTTCTACGCCGAGCACGGCGACGTCCGTGCGGCGGGGCTGGTTTATCCGAAGTCGACGAACCTCTTCGAAGTAAAATATTTCGCCGTGGACTTAGACGGCGACAAAATAAGCAATATTTACCCGATTTAAAAGAAGCCGCCCGCGCACGAT
>CAJTVA010000056.1 GCA_910579585.1 uncultured Christensenella sp. | reverse complement strand
TTTAAGTTTTTATATTTGTATTTGGAAATAATCGTTGACCAGATTTTTGTAGTAGGTTAAACTTTCGAAGCACCCGAAAAATTCGGCGACCTCACCGTCGGAAGAATATCTTCCTATATAACCGCTGAAACTGCCGTTTTGATAATAACTCCAAACGATTAAAAAATCGCCGTTCCGGTAATTCAGCTTTATACAAGTTCCGTTGGGTGAATCGTAAGCGAAATATTTATACAAAATATTGTACTCGCATAATTCGTCTAAAAAATCGGATATTTTGTCATCGTCTAAAACTTCCAGACGGCTCGCTTTAGTATCGTCGAACGGTTTTAAATCGGAAGTGTGGTCAGGTACCCAAGAAGCAAAATGTTTTTGCTCGGGATTGTCGTAGTTTATCAATTCGATACTTGTCACGCTTGCTAATTCGTCGCTTGTGAACTGAAAGTTGCCGGGGTCGCAAGCGGATAACGTAAAACAAAACGCCAGCAGAAACACAAGTACGGTTATTGCCTTTATCTGTTTTCTAAACATTAATATTCTCCTAGTGTTTATTATATATTAAAGAGTAAACTTTGTAATAGAGATTTCTTCGTCTTTTAATCGTTTTTTTCGGGCAAAAACTTCCAGTATCGTACGGGCATACTGCGTTTCATTTGTCTTTCGTGCGGGCGGCTTTCGATATTCACCGACTTGTAGTATTTCTTCCACAAACCTTCGAACGCAAGCTCACTGTCGGAAAGGCAAATTTCGGCTTCCCCGACGTGCGTAATTATCCAACCGCGCCCGTCGTACAGCCCCGCAATTCCGCGATTTATATCGTGGATAATAAATTTCTCCGACCGCAACCTCGCCGCAAAGTGCGGCGTAAGCAAATCAGTAATATCGTTGTCTGGAGAGTAGGGGGCGTACAGCACTCCTCCCGCCGTTTCCTTGAATCGCAGAAGTCCTTTCAATCTGTGCGTTTCGCCCGTAATTTTATATAAAATATCGTTAAAATCTACTACTTCTGGCAGATTAAAAGCGTTTTTTATCGACTTTTTCAGCTCAGTAAGCCGTTTGACGTACGCGAAACAGACTTGCTCTTTCCGCGTATCACAGCTTTTTAAAGTTGACAAAACATCATTTTCCGCGCCGTACTTTTTCAGAACGCGCCGTACTCTGTCGCACTTTTCGATATCGTAGTGCACCCGCACGGGCTCGTCGCCCATAGAAAGCTGAAAATTCCCGTCCGAAGTTATCACCGCACCAGCTATCCCGTACGCATCGAATACCGCTGTGAAAAAGCTTTCGGGAGTGTCGTCGCAAATAAAGATTTTCATACTTCACCCGTAAGCGCGGACAACGCGACCGAGGTTTCCGAAAACATAGAAAGCTGTTCGTTTATCTCCCGTCCGCCTTCTATCAGCAAGCAATTTTTAACTTCGGCAACGCTTTCGGAACCGTAAAATTTGCCTTTGCAGGTTATGAAGTGCTTTGCGCGTTTCAGTACAACGCGCATCTTTACAAGGTGTTCGAAGTCTAGCTTGCCGTATTTCCGCGCTTCGACGATTTTATATGCGCTTTTCGCGCCGATACCGGGTACGCGCAACAGTGAAGCAAGCGGCGCAGTGTTCACCTCAACGGGGAAAAGTTGCATATTTCTCAGCGCCCAGGCGCACTTTGGGTCGTATTCTTTTGAAAGATTTTCGCCCTCGCCCACAATCTCGTCAACGTCGAAACCGTAAAACCGTATAAGCCAATCTGCTTGGTACAGTCTGTGCTCGCGAAGCAGACCCGCGCCGACGGTCGGCAAAAGACTGCTTTGAACAACGGGCACATAAGAAGAGTAGTAAACGCGCCTTAAACCCATATTTCGGTAAAGCGCTTCGGTAAGCTTTAAAATCTGCCCGTCCGTTTCGGGCGACGCGCCTATTATCATCTGCGTGGTCTGCCCAGCGGGCAAAACGGCGTCGCGTCGCGGCACCTTGTTGACCTTGCCGTAAGTAATCGCATTACTTAGGCTCTTCATCGGCAATAACAGGCTTTGCTTCGTCTTTTGCGGCGCAAGCAGTTTCAGCGATTGCTCGCTCGGCAGTTCTATGTTATAACTCATTCTGTCGGCGAGTCGCGCCGCTTTCATTATAAGCATTTCGTCGGCGTGAGGTATACCTTTCAGATGAATATATCCGTTGAAGTGGTACTCCCGACGCAACATTTCCACAGTCGCTATAAGTAGCTCCATAGTCCTGTCGGGCGAGCCGAAAACGGCGGAGGAGAGGAACAGTCCCTCGATATAGTTGCGTTTGTAGAAGCCTATAACAAGCTCGCAGATTTCCGTTGGTGTAAGCGTTGCCCGCCTGACGTCCGCGCTTTTTCTGTTCGGGCAATATTCGCAGTCGTAAACGCAGTCGTTGCTCATTAAAATTTTAAGTAGCGAAATGCACCTGCCGTCGGGGGTAAACGAATGGCATATCCCGCCCGCGGCAGCGTTCCCGAGCCCGCCCGCACGGTTTGCGCGGTTCGAGCCCGACGAAGAACACGAAACGTCGTACTTCGCGCTTTCGGTTAAAATTTCAAGTCTTTGTCCGTCTATCATACAAATCCACTAAAAGCAAACAAATGTTTATAAAATAATTTTAACACCGTCCGACTTGCTTGTCAACGGTTTCGCGGATATTGACTAAAAAAATTTTTTGTGATAAACTTAGTTTGAACTTAAAATTTCACATATATTTCATTATTATATTAATTGTATTTTAGTTATACGGTTTATTATTAAATAGCCGAGATTTTTTACTGCGCAAGCAAAACTACGCTTTTGCGCCAGCGCACTCAATTTGCGAACCCCTTCGCCTCAGCGGAGGGAATGCCCGCGATTATATATGTATGTGCCCTGAGAAATCGCGGGCAGGGAGGCAGAGCCTTCAAAAATCACGAAAAATCGCAGGCGCAGAATAGCCGAGATTTTGTTAGGAGTTTATTTTATGAAAGTACTTATAGTAGATGACGAGGAAATGATAAGGGGCGTGCTTAAAGAATATGTCGAGTTCGAGGGCGGCGAAGCCTACGAAGCGGCTGACGGTATGCAGGCGGTCAAGCTCTGCCGCGACAACGACTTCGACATAATTTTAATGGACGTAATGATGCCCCGACTTGACGGCTTTTCCGCGGTTAAGGAAATTAAAAAGATAAAAAATATACCCGTAATTATGTTGTCGGCAAGGGGCGAGGAGTACGACAAACTTTTCGGTTTCGAAATCGGCGCCGACGACTACGTTACAAAGCCGTTTTCTCCGAAAGAGGTTTTGGCGCGCGTTCACGCAGTGTTGAAGCGCGGCACTCAGGAAACTAACGACATAGTGACGTTCGAGGGGCTGAAAATCGATATGGTAGGGCGTAACGTCTACGTTGACGGCGAAAAGGCGGAACTTACCCCGAAAGAGTACGAGATACTTTTTTACTTCGTTAAAAACAAAGGTATTGCTTTAACGCGCGAAAAACTTCTTATGGACGTATGGGGCTTCGACTTTTACGGCGACGACAGAACGGTCGATACGCACATCAAAATGTTGCGCTCGAACCTTAAACAGTACAGAAAATTCATAATAACTTTAAGGGGCTTAGGGTACAAATTTGAAGTCTGAAAAGCCTGAAAAGCTCAAAAAACTGAAAAGGCTTAAAAGCGTCAACAGCGCTATGCTGGGCTACTTCTGTCTTTTGGCGTTCTTTATGGTTATTCTTGTCGAGCTCGGGTTTTTCATAATCGTTTCGGAAACGCTTGAAAATCAGGCGCACGACAAAATTACTTTTATCGGTAAAGAAATAGAAGAAGATTTGAAGCGCGGCGTCAGTACGGAGGAGCTTGAAGAAAGCCTCGTCCGTAACTTCCGTGACGGCGTAAACGTCTTTTTGTTCACGCTTGACGGTGAACCCGTAGCACCGCTTGATTACGGTGCGGTCGACGATATTTTAAAGGAAGTCACGGCGCGCGCGGGCGGGGAAGAGGTCGGCTATTTTGTCGTTTACCGTTCGAACGAAGCGGTCAATTACGCGTCTAAGACCGAATACGCAGGTGAACCGCACTTGCTTTTCGTCAGGTATTCGGTTGCGATAATGCGGCGCACTATCCTGAATATGCAGTTGTACCTGCTTATTATAGGTGGCGCGGTGTTTGCCGTCGCCGTGTTGGTTTCTTTGGCTTTTTCCAAAAAGCTGACATCGGGTATGAAAACTATGTCCGACACGGCGGTTATGTTGGCGAAGGGTGATTACGGAATCAAATTTACCAACGTCGATTATAGGGAAATGGCTCAGCTTTCTGACACCTTGAACTACGTTCGCGACGAGGTGAAAAAAAGCGAGGACTTCCAGCACGAAATTTTAGCGAACGTTACTCACGATTTAAAGACTCCGCTGACTATGATTAAAGCGTACGCTTCTATGATAAAGGAGATTTCGGGCGACAACCCCGAAAAGCGCGAAAAGCACTTGCAGGTTATAATCGACGAGGCGGACAGACTCACGGGGCTTGTGAACGACGTTTTAAGCGTTTCAAAGCTTCAATCAAATATGACCGAGCTGAAACTCAAAGTTTTCAACCTTACCGAACTCGTTTACGGAATTATCAATAAATTCGGATATTTGCAGGAGGCGCAAGGTTACAGCTTTATGCTCGATATAGAGCCAAACCTTTATACCCGCGCAGACGAGGAGAAGATAAGGCAGGTAATTTACAACCTTTTGGGCAATGCGGCGAATTACACGGGCGCAGATAAGACCGTATATATAAGCTTGAAATCCAGTATGGACTTCAAGCGCGTGCGGTTTGAGGTTAAGGACACGGGCAAGGGAATTTCCAAAGACGAACTCCCCGAAATCTGGAACAGATATTACCGCGTCAAGGAAAACCACAACCGCCCCGTAAAGGGAACGGGATTGGGGCTGAACATAGTAAAGGCGATACTTGAAAACCATTCATTCGACTTCGGCGTCGAAAGCGAAAAGGATAAGGGCTCGACTTTCTGGGTCGATTTTCCCTGCGTGCCTGCCGAAATAGATATAAATGAATAATAAAATCCGTCGGGCGCGTTTTGCGGCCGACAGATTTTTTAAAAAAAATAAATTCAGGTTATTTTTTTGTTGACAAAATAATTATATAGTAATATAATTTAACCAGAGTTAATTTTTAGGAGATATTATGCCAATTGCAATCGCTCCGTCTAACAGGGAGTTGACGGTAAGAAAAATAGGCGCGGAAGAAAAAGTCAAAAAGCACCTCAACGAGCTCGGTATAACCGTCGGCAGTACTATAACCTTACTTTCGTCTTCGGGCGGTAACGTGATAGTTATAGTAAAAGAGGGTAGGCTGTGCCTCGATAAGACTCTTGCCTCTAAAATTCTAGTTGCGTAACAATTATATAAGCTTCGCAATTCTGCGCGGCTGATACAATAAAGACCCGTACGCGGGTCGAAAAATTTTCCAAAAAAGTAAACCTAAGTTAATTTAATGTATATAAATATTAAAAGGAGCATATAATGAGCAAACTACTCAGTGAATTTACCGTCGGAGAGAGCGGTAAAATAGTAGCGGTCACTGGCGAAGGCAGAATTCGCCGCCGACTTTTCGATATGGGCGTGACCCCCGGCGCGGAACTTACTATGCGTAAGAAAGCCCCCCTCGGCGACCCTATAGAAATAACTTTGCGCGGGTACGAACTCACGCTTCGCAAAACCGAAGCGGCTTGCGTGGAGGTGGAAACCAAATGAAAACGTTTGCATTAGCAGGCAACCCCAACTGCGGAAAGACTACGCTTTTCAACGCGCTTACTGGCTCGACTGCGCACGTGGGCAACTGGCCCGGCGTTACGGTAGACAAGCGCGACGGCGTCTATAAAGGCGGTGAAAAACCCGTTGCAATCGTAGACTTGCCGGGTATTTATTCTCTTTCGCCCTATACTCCCGAAGAAGTCGTTTCCCGTAATTTCATTCTTGACGAAAAGCCCGACGGCATAATCAATATCGTCGACGCAACCAACTTAGAGCGCAACCTCTATCTCACGACTCAGCTTCTCGAAATGGACGTTCCCGTCATAATTGCGCTGAATATGATTGATGAAGTGGAGAAGTGCGGCGACAAGATAGACGCATCGTCGCTTGAAAAGACCCTCGGCGTGCCCGTCGTGCCTATATCGGCGCTCAAAGGCACGGGCTTAAAACAGCTTATGGACAGGGCGGCGGCTATGCCCGCCGAAAGAAAGGGCACGGCTGTATTTAAAGGGGTTTTCGAAAAACAGCTTGAAACGGCTTGCGCCTACTACGATGCGGAAGAAGTTTCTTCGCCCCTCTTTCATGCAGTCAAGCTTCTTGAAAAGGACGAACTCGAACTTCAAAGAAAGGGTGCTTCGGCAGTCCTTGAAAAATTCGGCGACGAAGATTTGGAAGCGGCAATCGCCGACGAAAGATATAAATACATATCCGCTAACCTTTCCACTGCAAAAGTCAAAAAGACGGAGAGGGGGGCGCTTACAAAGTCTGATAAAATCGATAAAGTTTTAACCCACAGGGTATGGGCAATTCCCATTTTTATCGTAATTTTATTCTTCATTTTCCACTTTACGTTCTCGGAAAACCTCTTTTACTTGAACGGCTTTACCGAAGAGCAGGCTTGGATGCCCTCGCTTATCGACTTGGGGCTTGCATCCGAAGTTGACGGCGAACTCCAATACAATAACTTCGGCGTAGAGATACTGGCTATTTTCTACGACGGCGCAGTTTATTCCCCCGGCGTAATACTAACTAACTTTCTGAACTTATTCCTCGACCACATTTCGGGCGGCATCGTAACCTTGATGGAAAACGACGGAGCGGCGGAATGGGCTAGCGGTCTTGTCGGCGACGGAATATTGGGCGGCATCTTCGCCGTTTTAGGTTTCCTTCCTCAGATACTCGTACTTTTCCTGTTCTTCTCGATATTGGAGGACACGGGCTATATGGCGCGTATCGCGTTCGTACTCGACAGAATTTTCCGCCGTTTCGGGCTTTCTGGCAGAGCGTTTATGCCTATGATAATGGGCTTCGGTTGCTCTGTTCCCGCGGCAATTAATACAAGAACCCTTGCCGACGAAAAGGAGAGGACGGCTACAATTCGCGTAATTCCTTTCTTCTCGTGCGGGGCGAAACTTCCCATATTAACGGCTTGCGGCGGCGCGCTCTGCGCAATGGTAGGTATGACCAACGTAGACGTTATAACGATGGGAATGTACATTCTCGGCATAGTTTCCGCGATAGTGTGCGTGCTTTTGATGCGCAATACCACTCAGAAAGGCGAAACACCCCCGTTCATTATGGAGCTTCCCGCATATCACGCACCCGGTTTCAAAAACCTGATGCTTCACCTGTGGGATAAGACGAAGCACTTCGTCAAAAAGGCTTTCACTATTATCTTCGCTTCTACGGTAATAATTTGGCTGTTCTCGCACCTTAATTGGAGCTGGAAGTACGTCGCCGACGAAGAGATGAACAGTTCTATTTTAGCTTCCCTCGGAATGCTTGTTCAGCCTATATTCACTCCGCTCGGCTTCGGCTCGCAACTCGGTGCGTTCGGCTGGGTATTCGCAGTCGCGGCAATTACAGGGCTTGTCGCCAAAGAAAATGTTATCGCAACTTTTGCAACGCTTGCGGCTTGTATAACCGCTCTCGGCGCGAACGTCGGCGGTATCGATATCCCCGACGCAATCGCGGGAATAGAGGGAATAGAGGAAGCCACAGCTATGGCTTCTGCAACGGGAATAACAAGCGCCGGTATAATCGCGTTTATAGCGTTCAATATGACGACTATTCCTTGCTTCGCGGCTTGCGCAACTGCTAAGGCGGAACTTCCCAAAGGCAAGTTCAAGTGGACGCTTCTCTTCTGGATAGCCGCAAGCTACGTCATAAGCTCAATGGTCTATACGGTCGGAGAATGGTGGTGGACGCTGTTCATCTGGCTCGCGGTAATCGCGGCGGTAACTACGTTTATCGTTTTAAGAAATGTCGGCAAATTCGATATTTTGAAGATTTTTAAAAGAAAGAAAAAGGACGGTGAAGCGTAATGGGACCCGTTGATATTGCGGTAATAGTTATAGTAAGCGTGGCGGTTGTCGCCGCCTTGGGTTACATAATTTACCGCAAGGTTAAACACAAGGGCGGCTGTTGCGATTGTTCGGACTGCTCTTCCTGCGGCGGCACGTGCCCTCACTGCGCCCCCAAAGACGATAACAAAGATTAAAAAGT
>CAJTVA010000055.1 GCA_910579585.1 uncultured Christensenella sp. | reverse complement strand
GCTTTTAAGGCGCAACCAGATGGTTAAAAGGTTGCAGATTGCAAGCGGCGCTTCGGCGGGTCTTGCCGTAGCGTTCAACGCGCCCATCACGGGCGTAGTGTTCGCTTTGGAAGAAGCTTTCCGCTCGTTCTCGCCGCAGGTGTTCATATGCGCGGCTTTAAGCGTAGTTACGGCGGTTATAACCCGCAACGCTATCCGCCCCGCGCTCGGCTTCGGGGTAGGCTTCGCTTTCGACGGCTTCGAGTTCGCACAGATAGGCTTTAACGGCAACGACCTAATATTCTTTTTATGGGTCGCGCTTGCGTCCGTCGTCGTCGCGCTTGCGGGAGTGGGCTTTTACCACCTCGTTTTCCTTTTGAAGCGGCTGTTCAAAAAAATAACTTTCTTTAAAAAGACGGGCAAGTATATGATACCGTTCGTGCTTGCGGGCGCGTTCGGGCTTATAACCTTGTATTCCCTCGGCGGAGGGCATTCCTTTATCGACGCGCTTTCTTCGGGCGGTTCGGGTGAAATAAACGTGTTCGGAGCAGGGCTTATCGCGAGCCTTGTGATAATAGTAGTTATCCGCTTTATAACGGCGACGCTGACAATGGGGTGCGGCGTGCCGTGCGGCGTGTTCATACCTATGCTTGCTATTGGAGCGGGGCTCGGCGCGATACTTGCCGAACTTTTCAAGCTGTGCGGAATGGACGCCGTTTATTCCGACTATTTTATAATAATCTGTATGGCGGCTTTCTTCACCTGCATAGTAAAAGCGCCGATAACTGGTATAGTAATGGTTTTCGAGCTGACGGGTCAGTTCGTCAACTTCCTGCCCGCGCTTTTGGGTATAGGCTTAGGCTACCTCGTCGGAATGGCTTTCAAGACCGAAGCTATTTACGAAAAGAATTTAGAGCAGTACATCGCAGACGAAAAACTGTACGAAAAAATCAAGAAAGTGCGGTTAGAGCTTAAAATCAAAGCCGATTCCAAAGCCGACGGCTCGGCGGTAAGAAAGATTGTATGGCCGACGAACGGGCTTGTCGTCGCGGTAATCAAAGAGGACGGAACGGAAACCGTTGCCGACGGCGAAACGGTGCTTCGCGCGGGCGAGGGGATAATCTTCGAGTGCGAAACCGACGACGAGAAAGAGCTTATGGACTATATGCGCTCGATAGTCGGCAAACAAGATGAAGAAAAATAATAAACGGCGCAAGCAAAACCACGCTTTTGCGCCCGCGCACCCAATTTGTCGCTTGCGACCTCGGCGCGGGTGAAGTGCCGCGATTATACACGTGTGTGCCCTTAAAAATTGCGGCACGAGGGGCGAGCAGCCTCTAAAAAATCACGACAAATCGCAGGCGCAGAATAGCCGAGATTTGTGTGAGGGAGGTTTGTGTGAATAAGGTAAAAGACAGGTGCGGACAAAATAAGCACGCTAAATTTTATTATACTTCTAACCGCATTTTTACGGAACTGAAAGTTATAAAAGTCGTACTTTACCTTCTTGCGGTCGTGCCCGTCGTGCTTTCGTTTATTCCGCAGGTTTCCACGACCCAGAACCTGATTTGTTCAATCATTTCGTTCGCGCTGTCCATTGTAACCGAGTGCGTAACTTCGTTTCTTACAAAGCACAAAGACGCGGGCATACATTCCCTGCAACTTTTCGAAACGGGCGTGTCGGGCACAACTTTTTCCAAAATCGAGTACGACAGGGAGTTGACCAACGAGCAGAACGAGCTTGCGATAAGAAAGGGTCTTAGAAAGGCGCAGGACGTCGAGGAAAAATACGGAATTTACGTTCCGAACGAAGTCAACGACGAGTTCAGTTACCTCTACATATGCCGAATAAACGCGGCGACGAACAAGTATCTTTTAAGCAGAATTTTCTATATATATTTCTTCTTTTTAATGGCAATCGTCGCGCTGTTCGTCGGAATGATTTTCATTAAAACCGAAACAATCGAATACCTTTCGTTGATTATGGCTTTCTTTCCGCTGGTGAACCCCATAATAAAGGACTGCAACAGCGCGAAAGAGTGTATGCGCAACTGCACGAAAACCTGCGCGGATATAGACAACTTCTTCGCCGACGGCGACGTGTCGACCGAGCGGCTTGCAAGAATGCAGTACTACGTTCAACAGCTCGAGTACGAAATGTACCGCAACCGCCCGACGGTTTTCAATACGTTCAGAAAGATATTCAAAAAGGGCACCGAAGTCCTGCAGACGGGCGTAACCGAACGCTTTATTTCCGCGATTGCCGAGCTTAAACAGAAAGCCCTTATACAAAAAGGCTTAATCGCCCAGCCAAAGGGCAAGTCGCTTATTACCCAGCGTGAAGTCGATTTGGAAACTCTCGCCAAGCTGGAAAAGAAAAAGAAGCTAAAAAGGGCGCAAAAACAGCTTGCCGTTGCCGACTCGCAAAAAAAGCCCGCCGCAGATTCCGCCGCTAAATCGCCCGTTACACAGAACAAACCCGCTGCGGCAAAAAAGACCGCGGAGAAGAAGACGGTAAAGCCCAAAAAAACCAAAAAATAAATAATTGACGGCGCGGAAGTAAATCCGCGCTTTTTTATTGACTAAACGCGTCGCTTGCAGTATAATGTATAGAGTAATAAATCTACTTAGGGTGGGTAATATGCTGACAAGTATCTGTGGAATAAACTGGGGCGACGAAGGCAAGGGAAGAATGGTTGACCTGCTTTCCGAAAAGTTCGACGTGGTTTGCCGTTATCAGGGCGGAAACAACGCGGGGCACACCGTCATAAACGAACGCGGCAAGTTCATTTTGAACCTGCTTCCGTCGGGTATTCTCCGCGACGACGTGGTGAACGTTCTCGGTTGCGGTATGGTTATCGACCTTAAACACCTTTGCGGCGAGATGGAGCGGCTTCGCGCAGGCGGTATAAAAATTACGCCCGAAAACCTTAAAATAAGCGACAAAGCCGTAATCACTATGCCCTATAACGTCTTGCAGGATATTATGGAAGAAGACCGCCTTACCAAAGCCACGGGTAAGCCGTACGGCTCGACCCGTCGCGGTATTGCGCCCGTCTACGCCGACAAGTATATGAAAAAAGCGTTCAGAATGGGCGAGCTTTTAAACTTAGAGCTTCTTTATAAGCGGCTTCCCGATATCGTTGCCTGGAAGAATATGACCATTAAAGCTTACGGCTTCGAACCCGTGACGGTGGAAGAGGTAAAAGAGTATTTCGAAACCTACGGCAAGCCCCTTGCAAAGTTTGTCTGCGATACGGGGCTTTACCTCGACGAAGCTAACAAAAAGGGCAAGAATATTATGTTCGAAGCTCAGCTCGGCGCACTGCGCGACATTGACTTCGGCATAGTGCCCTATACTTCGTCGTCGTCCACTATCGCGGCTTACGCCCCCATAGGCGCCGGCGTGCCCAACCTCAAACTCGACAACTCCGTCGGCATAATGAAAGCTTATTCGAGCTGCGTCGGCGAGGGGCCTTTTACCTGCGAATACTTCGGTGAAAAGGCTGAAAAGCTGAGAGAGTTAGGCGGCGAATACGGCGCGGCTACGGGCAGACCGAGAAGGGTAGGTCCTTTCGACGTCGTTGCTTCCCGCTACGGCATACGCTGTCAGGGCGCGGACGAAATCGCTCTTACCAAGCTCGACGTTCTCGACGGGTACGAAGAAATCGAAATCTGTACGCACTATCTGTTAAACGGCAAGCAAATCGACGAGTTCCCGTTCACCGACGTTCTCGACGAGTGCAAGCCCGTGTTCGAAAAAGTCAAGGGCTGGTGTTGCGACATCACCAAGTGCAGAAAAAAGAGCGACTTGCCCAAAGAAGCTTTGGACTATATCAAGCTTTTGGAAAAACTTTGCAATTGCAAAATAAAGTACGTTTCGGTCGGCGCAGAGCGCGAAGCTTGCATAGAAATGTATTAAGGTTCACAAAAATCTCGGCTATTTAAGCGCCTGCGAAGTTGACGCGATTGACTTTCGTAGCAATCGCTATTCCGTCGCTACGCTCCTTACGTGATTTTTAGCGGCTCTGCCGCTCTGCCCGCAATTTTTAAGGGCACACGAACATTTAATCTGCACATTATTATCTAAATCTTTTACAATAAGGTGTGCAGAGCATCGCTTCGCTCGCGTGCGGGCATTCACACTGCTGAGGTGGCAAGCGACAAATTGGGTGCGCTAGCGCAAAAGCGTGGTTTTGCTTGCGCCGTTAATTATTAAAATATAAGCCGCTTGCGGAATCAATTCCGCAAGCGGCTTATTGTTTTTACCGATAGTAGGGGTTGGCGGCAGCGGCGCCGACTAAGCTTACGAATTCCCGCTTTAAGGGGTCGGCGGCGGTATAGGAGGATAAGTCTTCGAGCCGCGATTTGACGTTTTCGAAAGAAGCGTTACCCTTGTATGCCGACTGCCTAAGCAATAGTCCGAACTCCGCAACGCAGGTTATGAATTTGAAATCTTCATTATCTGACAGAGAAGCTTCGAGGCAAACCTCGCTTTTTACGCTGTCGGAAAATTCCTCTGCGGTGCGCACGTCCTTATAGCGTATTTCTATATCGGCAAGTTTTGCGTCCGCGCCAACTTCGTCGGACATATAGAATTCCGTAAGCTTTACCTCGTACAGCGCGGCAACGCAAAGGTTGCTTCCTATCTCGCCCGCGTCGGCGGTTTCGTCGTCGAAATCGTCAGAGGAAATTATCTTCGTATCGTAGCCGATTAGTCTGTATTTTTCTACGTTTTCCGTAAAGGTCACGCCCGCTTTCGCGTCTTTTGCGACGGTCTTTAAAGTGCCGTAAAGCTCTTTAACGAATACCTTTTCGGCTTCGGTCCGATTGTCAAGGTAAGCATAGTTGCCGTTGCCGCAGGTCGCAAGCGTTTCCAAAATTGTGTCGCGCGTGTTGCCCATTCCTACCCCCAAAACGGAAAGGTATATTCCGCTTTCCGCCTTTTCTTGTATGAACTCTTTAAGCGCGCTTTGCGAGGTCATTCCTACGTTGAAATCTCCGTCGGAAATAAGTATAACGCGGTTGTTTCCGCCCGCGATAAAGCGGTTTTGCGCCAATCCGTACGCTCTTTCAAGCCCGTCGCCGCCGTTCGTCGCACCCTTTGCGACAAGTCCGTTCACTGCGTTCTTTATAGCCGTCTTGTTGTCGGCGGTGCATTCCTTCCCGTCGAGCACGGTCTTGACCCCGCTTGCGTAAGTGACCAAGGAAACAACGTCGTTCGCGCCCAAGCCGTCGACAAGCTTGCAAATTCCGTGTTTGGCAAGCCCGATTCTGTCCTCGCCGCCCATAGAACCGGATACGTCTATTAAAAATACGTAGTTACAGTTTTCGTTTTCAAGGTTGTATTCGGCGGTTTTAACGCCCGCAAGCATAAGATAATTTTCTTCATTCCACGGGCAAGGCGCAATGTAGGAAGAAACCTCAACCGCCTTATCCGCGGGCGCAGCAAAATCATAACCGAAGTAATTTATCATTTCTTCAATACGCACGCTGTCGGGCGCAATTTGCATACCTTTGTTTATCTGCCGCCTTACAAGCGAATAAGTTGCCGTGTTTCTGTCAAGCGAGAAGTAAGAGGACGGCTCGTCGTCTACCGTCTTGAACCCGTTTTCGATTACGGAGTTATAGTCGTAGTTTCCCGCCGCGAAATCGTTCGGCGCGTTCGGTGCACCCCAATTGTCGCCGTTGTCGTACCCGCTGCACGCGCACAGCCCTACGCAAGCCGCGCCTATTAACGAAACCGAAATCAAAGCAATTTTCTTTTTCATTTTCCACCTCGTTCGGGGAATACTTCGCCCGCATTTTCTGCAATTACAACGAAACGGGTTTTGCCTTTGTCCCGCAAACTTCAAAATTAATTTTGCAACAGAAGTTCTATACACTTCAAATAAGAGTTTTCGTCCGAGGACTGCACGTTGAAGTAATATTTCACGCCGCCCCTTTCAACAAGCAGCTTGTTTACGGGCTCGCCGTTGTCGGCTATTTCTTTGGTAAGGCGGTAAGGAATTCCCAGATACGTACCCGATGTTCCGCCCGAGTAGTCTTTTAGCGGCTCGAAAGTGTCTTGCGCGAATTCGACGTAAATTTCCGCGTCGTATCTCGCGCCCGAAATAAGCGTAACCTCTGCATAGGCGAAAGCTTTTGCGCCGTCCGCAAAATTATAGGTTACAGCCGTTTTCACGTCGGCTTGCGGCAGATACGCAAGGTTCTCGACAAACTTCAAAGACTTGTCGAAAGAGGAAAGTTCGTAAGCGCTTCTTTCCGTGTGTTCGACGTCGGCAACGCCGTAAGTCTTAATCTGACTTGCGCCTGGTGCGTCGGGCGCGAATGCGGAAAAGTCCGTTCTTGCTATAACCACGGCGGCGACGGCAAAGACCAGCACGAAAGAAGCCGCTATCGAGGCAATTTTTGCAAACCTCGGCAACCTGCTTTCGCGCCGTTGAACCGATTTTTTAGCGTCGGCGACTATATTATTGGGGAGTTCGGGGACGTCTACCCCGTCGAAATACTCCTTAAATTGTTGTTCAAGCCGTTCGTCTTTCATTTATTTTTCCGAATTTACAACGATTTTACTTTCCGTTCCGTCCCGCGTTCAGCGCCGATTTTAAATTTTCCTCGGCTTTTTTTATCAGTCTGTCGGCGGCGGATTTGCTTATTTTCATTTCGGCGGCAATCTCGCGCACGGTCAAATCAATATAATATTTGAGGTAAACCGCCCGTCTTTCGTCGGGTGCGAGCTTCGATATCGCCTGTTCAAGCATAATAGCGTCGTCGCGCTTGTCGGGCGAATAGTCGGAGGAGGTCAGCGAAAAAAATTCTTCCGTGGAAGCGGCGGGGTGCGCCTTTTTCTTTTTTATAAGGTCAAGCGCGGTATTTCTCACGATTTTCAGAATCCAGCCGTACGGGTTGTCGTCCTGCCTGTATTTATGCGCAAAGCGTGCTATTTTTATAAGAGAATCGTGCACTACGTCCTCGGCGCCGTCGCGCCCTACAAGGCTTACGGCAACGGCGAACATTCTTTTACCCGCAAACAGATAAATTCCGTCAAGGAAGTCGGGCTCGCCTTTGGCAACGCCCGCAATAAGCTTATTAAGTTGTTCAGCTTGCTTATCGGGCATACCGCGCTCCTTGTTTATCTAAGTTTGAAACAATTTCCTGAATTTGTCAACTTTAATTTCATTATTTGTTGCGCCCGCCCGAAATCGGGAGTATAATAATATCCAAAATAAATAAAAACGGCGCAAGCAAAACCACGCTTTTGCGCCCGCGCACCCAATTAGTCGCTTGCGACCTCGGCGCGGGTGAAGTGCCGCGATTATATATGTGTGTGCCCTTAAAAATTGCGGCACGAGGGGCGAGGACGAAATTCTCAAAACAGCACAGTGTGCTGCTTTGTCGTCCGAGATGAGCGCTGCGCATTATACGCGCAGTCGCGGTGCCCGAAAACGGCGTTTTCATTGCGCCGTTTGAGAGAGCAGCCCCTGAAAATCACGTAAGGAGCGCAGCGACGGAATAGCGATTGTTACGAAAGTCAATCGCGTCAACTTCGCAGGCGCAAGCAAAACCACGCTTTTGTGAGAGGTCTTTTATGAAATTTTATAAAATGCACGGCATAGGCAATGATTATATTTACTTCGATTGTATGTGGCAAGACTTGCCAGACCCCGAAAAGGTTGCGGTAAGACTTTCGGACAGGCACTTCGGCATAGGCGGCGACGGAATAATTCTTCTGTGCCCGTCGAAGATTGCCGACTGTAAAATGAGAATGTTCAACGCAGACGGCTCCGAGGGTAAGATGTGCGGCAACGGCGTGCGTTGCGTAGGTAAGCTTGCTCACGATTTGGGCTATGTAAAAGGCACAATCTGCAAAATAGAAACCCTTTCGGGTATTAAAACCCTCGAATTTACCCTTGACAAAGACGGCAAAGTCGAAAGCGCAAGGGTGGATATGGGCGCGGCGATTTTATCGGGCGAAAAAATTCCGTCAGCATTCAAGGGCGCGAGCGTTGTGAATAAGCCGTTAAAGGTAGACGGCGACGATTACTTTGTGACCCTCGTGTCTATGGGCAACCCGCACTGCGTGGTGTTCAAGGACCCCGACGGGCTCGAAATCGAAGAAATCGGCAAAGCGTTCGAAAACCACCCCGCTTTCCCCGAGCGGATAAACACCGAATTTGTCAAAGTCGTTGCAAGAAACGAGCTTAAAATGCGCGTATGGGAGAGGGGTAGCGGCGAAACTCTTGCTTGCGGCACAGGCGCGTGCGCTTCGGCTGTCGCCGCCGTATTGAACGGCTTCTGCGACAAAGGCGAAGAAATCACCGTCCACCTTCTCGGCGGAGATTTAAAAATTCTGTACTCCGACGAAACCGTCTTTATGACGGGCGGCGCAACCCTTGTCTTTACCGGCGAAGTCGAAATTTGAACTTAATAATTTAAAGCGC
>CAJTVA010000054.1 GCA_910579585.1 uncultured Christensenella sp. | reverse complement strand
CCGCGGGCGGCTGTTTGATTAAAGCGTAAGCCCGATTGCGGCTGACGCGATTAAAATACCTTGGTTAAACGGAACGCTTAGTTGAGGTCGGAGCCCGTGGTGAAAGCGTAGGTGTCTTTGTCCTCGGGGAAAATGGGTCCCGTGATAATCGGCAGGTTAAGGGGCGCAATGAACGCGCTTGCGGTAAGGTTCGTCACGGTAGCGCGGAGGTAGGGGTAGATAAGCTTGGTCGCTTCGATGACGAACTTTCTTTCGTCGTTGGCGCCGTGCAAATCTTCGACCTCGAAAACGCCGACGAGCGTCGCAAGAATATCGAAAGGTTTGGGTTCGGCTTCGGTGCTTTCGATTTTAACCGAAAGGGAAACGAAGTTCAGCTTGTCGTTGCCGTTAACTTTTCTTACCTGACGCGAAAACTGGGGCTTTATGTCCAGCTTGTCGTTGGGGTTGATTTTTATTCTGTTGAGTTTGAAGGAAAGCTCCTCGCCGGTGATGCCTTTGAAATCGATTTTCATAATATAATAACTCCGATAATGTTTTCTTTGAATTTCCGCGCGGGAAGCGCAGGTTCCAATATAAAATAAGTATAACCGATTTGGCAGAAAATGTCAACAACACTTGCGATTTTAATTAATTAAAGGTATAATGGATAGAGCAAATTTACGACGGAGTGCGCGATGTCTGCGAAAAAAACCATTTATTTTGACAGCTTTTGCGGAATAACCGTTTCGGTGATTGCCGAAAACGGAAAAATAACCGAATTCAACTACGAAAAGCAGAAAAAAACCTGTGCTGTCGGTAACGTGTATAAAGGCAGAGTCGAAAGCGTTCTTAACGGAATGCAGGCGGCTTTCGTGAACTGCGGACTCGAACGCAACTGTTTTCTTTCCGCCGAGGACGCTCTGCCGGACAGCGAAAAGTACGAAGGCGCGCCGTCCGCCGAATATACCTTCCCCGAGCTGAAAGAGGGCGACGAAGTGGTGGTTCAGGTTTCGAAACTACCCGTCGGCAAAAAGGGCGCGAAAGTGACGACCCGCCTTTCCCTCGTCGGCAACTACCTTATATATCTGCCCGACTCGCCGTTTATCGGGGTGTCGCGAAAAATCGACGATGAAGAGCTTAGGCATAACCTTGCTTACACGGTCAAGCGCATAAAGGAGGACGAAGAGGGGCTTGTAGTGCGCACAGCCGCACCGTATGCAAGGCACGGCAACATCAAGCAGGAATATGCGTATCTGAAAAAACTGTACGGCGAAATTCTGGAAAAATCGAAAACCGCCGAGGTGGGCGAACTTCTGCACACCGACGATTTCCTGACTGTGCGCGTATTGCGCGACGTGCTTTCCCGCGACGTGGACAAGATTGTCGTCGGCAACTCTAAGCTGAAAGAGTCCGTCGAGGGGCTTATAAACCTTTACCCCGCCGATACGCGCCGCCCCGTGGTTCTGCATGATACGGGCTTAATGTTTGACGAGCTCGGGCTTTCGGAACAGATTCTTTCAATCGTTTCCCCGCGCATAGACCTCGAAAACGGCGGATATATCGTCATCGAAAAGACAGAGGCTTTGACCGTTATCGACGTCAACACGGGCAAGTTCACGGGCGATTATAACCTTGAACAGACGGTGTACCATACGAACCTGCTCGCCGCGCGCGAGATTGCAAGGCAGGTGCGGCTTAGGAACGTCGGCGGGATAGTCGTCGTCGATTTCATCGATATGAACAGCGTGGCGCACAACCGCGCCATTGTCGAGGAGCTCGAAAGGCTTTTAAAGACCGATAAAGCAAAGTGCGTGGTTTCGCCTATGTCGCAGTTCGGGCTTGTGGAGTTCACGAGGAAAAGGATAGGCTCGAACCCGTTGAACCGTATGATGAAGCCCTGCAAGCACTGCCGCGCGTCGGGCTATACCGTGACGGAAGAGCTGGTTATCGTACGGCTCCGCTCGAAAATTCTTCAAGCGGCGGCGGACGGGGTTAAGGCGGTGCGGGTGGATATGAACGCAGACGTTCTTTCAATGCTTCTGAAATGGGAGGAGCTGAAAGCCGACGTAAAAGAGCGCGCCGCGGGCTTGGAAGTTTACGCAGTTCCGCACAGAACGTACGGCGTGGAACAACTGAGCCTTACTTTGGACAAGTTCGATATATCCTCGGACGCGGTAAAACTTTAAGCGTAACGCTTGCTGAATACAAATTAAACGTATACCCCGCCCGCACGTAAACGTACGCGCGGGCGGGATAAAAATTTTGTGAAATCGATTAAAAAGGGTTGACAAGCCCGCCGAATTAGTGTTAAACTCAATTAGCACTCAATTTGGGGGTGTAATTTTTTTGTACGGAGTTTTTCCAAATGGCTAAGAAAGCAGATGTGAGAACCAAGATAACTTTGGAGTGCACGGAGTGCAAACACCGCAACTACGACAGTTATAAAAATAAGCGTAACGACCCCGACAGGCTCACGATGTCCAAATATTGCCCTTTCTGCAAGAAGCATACCGAGCATAAAGAAAGCAAATAAAAGGGTTCACAAATGTTTCGCGCTATTCTGCGCGCAAAACATTTTGTGATTTTCAGGGGCGTTGCCCCTCGTGCCGCAATCTTTAAAGGCACACGCGTATGTAATTGCGGCACTTCACCCTACTGAGGTGGCAAAGCCACAAATCGGGTGCGCCGGCGCAAAAGCGCGGTTTTGCTTGCGCCGTTAATCAGTAATAGGAGTCTTTATGGCAAACCCTAAAAACCAAGAAACAAATAAGCCCAACTTCTTTATAAGAATGGGCAGAAAACTTAAAGATACTTTTTCCGAGCTGAAAAGGGTGACGTGGCCTACGTTCCCCAAAGTCGTTAAGTCTACGTGCGTCGTGCTCGTGGTCGTGGCTGCGTTCCTCGTCGTCGCGACGGGCATTAACTACGGCTTACAGAAACTTCTTGAAGTTATTACGAATATCGGAGCGTAACCTATGGCAACGATGGTAGCAGATACGGAAAATCCTTGCTGGTACATTCTTCACACCTATTCGGGTTACGAGTCGATGGTGAAGGACAGCTTGGAGCGTCTTATAGAAAACAACAACTTGCAGAGTATGATTTTCGACGTCAAAATTCCTATGGAAACGACTATCGAAGAAAAGAACGGCAAGAGAAAGATAGTGGAGCGGAAGCTTCTGCCCTGCTACGTCTTTATAAAAATGATTTACTCTAACCAGCTTTGGTATTGGGTAACAAACACCCGTGGCGTAACGGGTTTTGTAGGGCCTCAGGGCAGACCTATACCTATGAAAGAGGCGGAAATCCGCAAGATGCGCCTTGAAGAGGTTCTTATCGACGCGGACTTCGCTGTGGGCGACAAGGTGAACGTCGTTTCCGGACCTTTGGAGGGCTTCGAGGGCGTTATAACCGAGCTGAACCCCGCTTCGCAGAAAGCTAAGGTAAACATCCAGATGTTCGGTCGCAACACCGACGTGGAAGTGGAGTTTATCCAAGTTCAGAAAGTGGAAGAGTAATAGGACTTTGTATATACGGCATACTGCTGTGTTGCGGCAATTTTTTTCAGGGTTACGTACAGGCGTACGCGCCCCGTCGTAAAAAATAACCGCGCCTTGCATTGCACCGCATCTTCAAGGTTTGGAAAGATTTCAATAGTTTCTTACCGCGTAAGCGGTTCGGATATATGTGGGAGAGCGCGTTAAATTCTTTTACACTGGCGCGTTCGTGAACACCACAAGGAGGAATAAAAAATGGCAAAGAAGATTACCGCGGTAGTTAAATTGCAGCTTCCCGCAGGTAAAGCAACCCCCGCGCCCCCCGTAGGTTCTACGCTGGGCCCCCACGGTATCAACATACCCGGCTTTACCAAGGAATTCAACGCAAAGACCGCAGCGCAGGCGGGACTTATTATCCCTTGCGTAGTTACGATTTATCAGGACAGAAGCTTCACTTTCGAGCTTAAAACTCCCCCCACGCCCGTTCTTATAAAGAAGGCGTTGGGCTTGGAAACGGCAAGCGCACGCCCCAACCGCGATAAGGTCGGCAAGCTTACCAAGGCTCAGGTTGAAGAAATCGCAAAGACGAAAATGCCCGACTTGAACTGCACCGATTTGGAAGCGGCAAAGTCGATGGTAAAAGGCACGGCGCGCTCTATGGGCGTTACGGTAGAAGAGTAAGGAGGGGCGCATAATGAAACTTGCAAAGAAATATGCGGAAAGCCTTAAAGCTTACGACCGCTCCAAATCTTACGACTTAAACGAGGCGGCTAAAATCGTCCTCGATACGGCAAAAGCTAAGTTCGACGAAACTATCGAACTTCACGTCCGTTTGGGCGTTGACCCCCGTCAGGCAGACCAGCAGGTCCGCGGCGTGCTCGTTCTTCCCAACGGCACGGGTAAAACCAAGAGGGTTTTGGTTATCGCAAAGGGCGACAAGGCTGACGCGGCAACGGCTGCGGGCGCTGATTTCGTCGGCGCGGAAGAAACCATTCAGCGCATTCAGTCGCAGAACTGGTTCGACTTCGACGTTATGATTACCACCCCCGATATGATGGGTATGGTAGGTAGAATCGGTCGTATCCTCGGACCTAAGGGCTTGATGCCCAACCCTAAGTCGGGTACCGTTACTATGGACGTTGCGAAAGCCGTCAAGGAAGTTAAGGCAGGTAAAGTTGAATATCGTCTTGACAAGACTGCGATTATACACGTTCCCATCGGCAAGAAGTCGTTCGGCGTAGAAAAGATAACCGAGAACTTCAACGCGCTTATGGAAGCTATCGTCAAGGCTAAACCTGCGGCGGCGAAAGGACAGTACATCAAGTCTGTAACTTTATCCGCAACGATGGGCCCCGGCGTAAGAGTTACGTTCAATAAAGGCTGATAATTAAAACGCATATAAGCGGCGCAATACTGCGTTGCGGCAATTTTCCTCGGGTCACGTACAGCCGTACACTCTCGGTCGTAAAATACACCGCGTCTAGCACAGCATCGCATCTCTGTGTTTTAGGCTTTTGAAAATTAATATAACACAAAAAGCGGAGCTGTCGCTCCGCTTTTTTTTAATTTCCGTATCCTTCAAACAAATCGTTAGGAGTGCATTCCAAAATATCACACAAAGCCTGCAAATTTTCAAATTTAATGCTTTGGGTTTGATTGTTGACCATTTTGTTAAAATTCTGATAGCTTAAACCCAATTGAATATATAGCCAATATTTTGTTTTACCCTTTGCGTGTAAAATATCAAGTACTCGCAATTTCATATGTTATCTCCACATTATAGTATGTACACATTAATTATATTTTTAATATTGCTTGACAAATAGACGCGGGGATTATATAATGACTACATTAGATATAAAACAACGGAGAAAAATTATGGGATATTGCAAAGATTGTGAATATTCACAAAAAGGTGAGGGGTTATGGCCGGACTTGTTCTGTCAATTAATGTCTGATAGCAGAGGCTACTTAAGAAAAGTCGAGCCCAAAGGGAGTTGCAGTCATTTTTCGGCGCGTATGGATTACAACAATTCAGGTTACTCAAGCGGGAGTAGCGGTTGTTTTCTTACGTCTGCGTGTGTGGAATATTTGGGGAAAGACGATGATTGCGCGGAGCTTACAGCGCTTAGAAAATTTCGTGATTCTTATATGAAATCGACGGAAGAAGGTAAAAAACTTGTTGAAGAGTATTATTCCGTGGCGCCGAAGATAGTAGAAAGCATAAACGCTTCCGGCAAAAAGGACGAGTACTATAAATATATAAACAAGGTAGTCGACAGTTGCGTTAAATTGATAGACCTTAAAGAATACGAACGGGTTTTAAATGAGTATAAATTTATGGTTTTGAATTTAAAGAAAGAATTTTCGTTATAATTAAGGCGGGCAATGAAATATATTATAGGTTTTATAGCGGCGGTAATCGTTATAGTAGGCGCAATATTGCTGATAGGTTCGGTTTTGGGAGCGATAAGCTGTTAGAAGTATACTTCTTATGCGTGCAATTAAATAAAAGATTTGAATTTATATTTAAAAATGAGTTGACAAAGGTCAACACATAACGCTATAATGTCAAAGTAAATAATTTGTCGCCCAAGACGGTAAGTGCCGAAAGGCTTAATTTCTTACCCAGGTTACAAGATAATTTTTAAATAAGCAGTTATTTTAAAATTCCTTGTGCCGTTTCGGGCGCAAGGAATTCTTTTGTTTGCGTATCGGACTATACAAATAATTAATTGCGCAACCCAAAATCGCATTTTTGGGTTAGCGCACCCGATTTGTGGCTATGCCACCTCAGCGGTGTGAATTTGCGCAATTATATAATTGTGTGCCCTTAAAAATTGTGCAAAGAGCGGCGGAGCCGCTAAAAATCACGAAAAATATGCAGCGCAGAATAGCTGTTTATTTTTGTGAAATATTATAGGAGGTAAAAATGTCAGCTAATTTCGAAGCTAAGAAAGTGGTAGTTCAGGAAATTACCGACAAACTTAAATCTTCCAAATCGGTCGTTTTCGTTGATTACAACAAGCTCACCGTTGCGGAAGTTTCGGCACTCAGAAACAAGTGCAAGCAAGCGGGCTGTGAATACAAGGTTTATAAAAACACCCTTGTAAGAAAGGCGTTGAACGAACTCGGTTTTAAAGACTTTGACGAGGACTTGAACGGACCCACCGCGGTTACGTTCGGCTCGGACGAAACGAACGCGGCAAAGGTTATGGCAGCCGCGGCAAAGGACTACGAGGATAAAATCATCATCAAAAGCGCGTTTGTAGACAATGCTTACGTGGACAAGGCGGGCGTAAAAGCTCTTGCTTCTATGCCTTCGAGGGAAGAACTCGTTGCGAAGATGCTCGGTTCTATGCAGGCTCCCGTATCCAATTTCGTCGGCGTGCTCAACAATCTTGTCGCAGGTATCGTGCGCGTGTTGAACGGTATTGCACAGCAGAAGGGTTAAACCTTTTATATACGGCACACCGTATCTTCAAGGTTTTGACGAACCCGGTCTTATTAATTTAAATCGAAAGGGTTGGCGTATCCCTTAAAGCGCAAAATAAATCATTAAATTATAAAAAATATCAGGAGAATAAATAAAATGGCAGACGTAAAGAAATTTATCGAAGAAATCAAAACTATGACTGTTTTGGAACTTAACGAACTTGTAAAGGCACTTGAAGAAGAATTCGGCGTAAGCGCGGCGGCTCCCGTAGCAGTTGCAGCAGCTCCCGCAGCAGGCGCGGCGGCAGCTCCCGCAGCAGAAGAAAAGACCGAATTCAACATCGTTCTTAAGGACGCAGGCGCTAAGAAAATCGACGTTATCAAAGTCGTACGCGCATTCACCGGTCTTGGACTTGTCGAAGCAAAGAGTGCTGTTGAAAAGGGCGGCGTGCTTAAAGAGAACGTTGCAAAAGAGGAAGCTGACAAAATCGTCAACGACCTCAAAGCGGCAGGCGCAACCGTAGTTTTAGAGTAAGTTAAAACAAACCGATAATTAAGATGTCCGCGGCGTACGCCGCGGGCATCTTTTTAATTAAAACCGCTTGTCTGCCGTTTCCCAATGGGAGCCCTAGGCAGAGCGTCGCGCCAATTCGCTCGCGCGTACCGCAAGCGGTTCCATAATGTAATTTTTTAGCAAAGAGTAATAAAACCGCTTGACACTGTATTATTTTCAAAGTAAAATGTAAAGGTATAATTATACGGATATCGCTATGAAATCAAATATATTCAAAAAAATTGCATTGTGTTGTGCGTCGGCGATTATTGCTTGTTCGGTTGGCGCGTTTGCGGGCTGTAACCCCGAAACCAACCACCCCGAGGTGCGCATCACTTACGAATTTAACGGCGAAAACTACGCCGTAGAGTACAAGCTTTACAGGAATATGTATCCCCACACCGTAAGGCGTTTTGTCGAGCTTTCCGAAAACGGCTTCTACGACAATATGATAATTCACAATTATCAGACCAACGACTGGTTTACGGGCGGCTATACCTACAACGAGGCTGATTACTCTGCGAACGTGGACAACGCGGGGCAGATGTCGGACTACTTCGACACGTTCTCAAAAGAGGAAGCTTATAACGAGCTTTTCACCGCGGGCAAGCTTTCGGCTTCGGTTTACTCCAACGTAAGATACGACGATAACGGAAAAACCTACGTTGTGGCGGAGGACGCGCTTCCCACGGTTATGGGCGAGTTCAAAAACAACATTCAGCAGGAAATCGAAAAAGGCGCTTTGACCGCCGATTACGGTAGCTTGAAAATGTTCTATTACCCCAAGGAGTCTAAGCAGAAAATTTTCGTCACCCCGACGAACGACCAGATTATCCTTGCGGACTACGACAACAACTGTGCAACCTCGGTTTTCGCGGTGCAGACCGGGCTCAGCTCGACCTATTCCGAAGCAAATTATTCGGTATTCGCAAGTCTGAAAACAACCGACGTTTTCGACGATTTGGTTGCCGCGGTCAAGGCGTATATTGACGATAACTATTCGGGCACGGCAAGCAACTTCTATACTGCTAACGTCGAAGCACGCGTGGACAACTACGATAATTTTTCCAATAAACCCGTGAACGACAAGGGTACTTCGGTTACGTTCAACGTGCCCAAACAGCCCATAAAGGTCGTAAGCGTAAAAGTTATTAAGTATTAATAATAAACGGTAT
>CAJTVA010000053.1 GCA_910579585.1 uncultured Christensenella sp. | reverse complement strand
GCGGCGAAAAGCCGCGGGGCGGTGCACAAAGTGGTTCGGGGCGGAAGCGCCGCAACGTCGGCGCAAGCCCGTTTGTGTCAAAATATCGCAATTTTTAAAAACTCCGACATATATAGGGGGCAAAAAATTTTGTTAAGGCATATGTGCGGGGCAATTCCCGCAGTAAATCTGATATTGTTAAATTATAGTTAAAATATGGAATATCCGTCGCTCAATTTTAATATATAATGTAATATAGTTAAAATTTGTAGTATATTAGGGGGTCTAACACTCAATTTTGTATGCTCGGCACCGTGTTTACCAGCGTGGATATGGAAAAACGGATAGTTTCGGGCAACTTGCGGTAGTTGTTTATTAAAAGTTGCTCTTGAGGGGTAAGGTCCATATGGGCTTCGTCTTGGGTAAAAAACTGCGCCAAAGTGCAGCCCAAGGCCGTGCAAAGCATCTCTAAATGGCGAATAGACGGCACCGTACCGCGCGAAAAGGTGTTTGCAAGCGTGCTTTGGTTAATGCCCGAAAGCTCGGCAAGGCGATAAACGCTCATATTCCTTTCCAACCGCATAGAGTTCAGCCGTTTAATTACGTCCATTTAAAATTGCCCTCCCCATATATTTCATTTTACACCAAAAATTAACTATAAAACATACAAAATTGAGTTGACAAACTAGTTTAATTTAACTATAATGAAACTACCGACCACGAAAACTGAACATCTCCGTCGCGAACAAAAGCGGGGCGTAAAATGTTTTTTGCGTGGTCTTTTAATTTAAGGTTATTCCGCGGTATACGCGAAATAATGTGGTTCGGGGCGGATAAGGGATACATTCCTTTATCCGCTTTTTGCACCCCGAAACCGAAGTTAATTTCACCAAACCATCACAGAAAAACGGCACTTTTCAGTGTAAAAAATTACATAGCTTTAAATTTATTGACAACTTAATACCTCCCGAACCACCTTTTCAAATTTTGTTAAATCACGCGTAAGCGGGTTTTAAAATAAATCTCTTGAAAAAGAGGAGGTATACGAAATGTATAAAATTAAAAATAAGAACAAAGGAGTTAAAATAAGCTTAATAGTCGCGCTTTTTGCGGCGCTTGTCGGTTGCTTAGTGCTGTTTGCAAGCAACCCTTTTTCAGTTGCCGAAAAAGCGAGCGCGGATACGTCTGTTAACGCAGAAGTTTCTGTTGCGGACGACGGTATTTCGGCGCAGGCAGATAGCGCAAGGGTGACTGCGGTGCCCCCTACGCCCGTGCATACGATATATTCGGTTGACAATTATCAACGACCGTCGGTAAATTGGACTACGGCTGTAAATTACAGCTTGAATAACGGCGGCGCTATAGTTCAGTTTAAATTGCTTGAAAATTGGACTGCATCTGTAAGCGGCTTCGGTAGCGGTGTCGGCTACGGTGCAGGCGGCGGGCTGCATATTCCCAAAGGGGCCAAAATACTTTTAGATTTGAACGGTCACAGTTTAAATCGCAACCTTTCGGGCACAAGTGCTGTTGCTAACGGCGAAGTGATTAGTATTAAAGGCGGAAGTTTATATGTCATTGACTCAAGTTCAAGCGGTAACGGTAAAATCATCGGCGGCAATACTACCGGTGACGGCGGAGGTATTTTTACCCAAACAGACGGACCGGGTTGTGCAAATGGTATATATATTTATGGCGGCACAATAACAGGCAATAAAGCTAACGGTAGTGGCGGCGGTATATATATGTGTTCATTTACAAGTACAAGTATATTCGGAGGTGAGATATCATATAACACTGCATCTTCCGGCGGCGGCATTTATAATTCTGCGCATCCTTATTCTGCTCTGGATATTAATAATTGTAAGATATCATATAACACAGCAAGTACTAGAGGCGGCGGTATTTATGCTACTATAATAAATGAGTTTAGAAACGCAGAAGTTTCATACAATACCGCTGCTTCGGCAGGTTCGGGTATTTATATTTCGGCTTACGCCAATATTTACAGTGGCAAAATATGTAATAATTACGGTCAAGCGTGTAACGCAGCAGTTTATGCTGATTGTACAGGGTCTTCACAATTTCGTATGCATGGTGGTGAAATATCAAACAACAGCACCGTTTCGGGAACTGTCGGCGGGGTATATTGCGCAAATTACTCTATAGGGTTAAGCGGTTCGGTAAAAATATTCGACAATACAAAAAACGGACAAAATTCTAATCTTTATGTATCAAGTGGAAGACCGGTAACTATCGCAGGGAAATTGGATTCCGCAAGGATAGGCGTAACGCATTCTTCAACGACGGGTCAGGTAACATCCGGTTATACAAGCAGCGGCAACAGTGCCACAGACGCAAATTTATTCTTTTTTTCTGATGTAGGCAAAACTATAACTTACAGCAGTAATGAAATTACAATTACTGCAACAGACAATACACAAACTAAACTCATATGGCAGTACCGAATTGACAACGGAGAATGGGTAAACGTATCCGGCGGCAGCGTGTCTGTTGAATATTCGGGCGAAATGTATTCCGTGCGTGCTTTAAACGATAAAGGCGCTAACATAAGCATTAAACGCAAAGATGGAGAAGGCTCCTCCGGCGATTACGTAAGTAATCTGTATAAAGTTGCATCTTATGATATATTACCTTATAGTTCTGCTGATTTCGGAAAATATACGAACCCAAGCTTTAATTTTACCATAACGCCTTTAACGGTGCGTATAGGGTGGTCAGAAGAAACGTTGAGGTATAACGGAAAAAAACAATATCCCGCCCCTGTAATAAGCGGACTTATATACGGTGATAAAGTTACCGTGGAGTTGGATACCTCAAATGCAGGAACAAACGCAGGAAACGGTTACAGTGTAACGGCGACAGGTCTTAGCGGCGCTTCTGCGGGCAATTATCAGCTTGCAAGCGGAACATACACTAAAACTTATTCTATTGCTCGCGCTCAGCTGGCAAAGCCTACGGCAACAGGTTCAAATGAGTTTGCTTATGACGGTGAAGAGCATACCTTTACTGTGCCCACCGTTGAGGGAATGAATCTTTCAAACAATAAAGCGACTAATACAGGCGAATACAGTGCGGTTTTAAGCCTTGATACTTCTAACTACGAATGGTTGGACGGAAATACCGATTCCGTAAACTATCCGTTTAAAATACTTGCAAAGAGTATTTTCGTGGGCGGGATATCCGTAGAGAATAAGCCCTACGACGGAACTACTGCGGCGACGGTGGATATAACCACTGCTGAGCTTTTAGGTATTATCGAAGCCGACCGCGAAAAACTCGGGCTTGTATTTTCTGCGGGAAGCGAATTCGACAGCGCTGCCGTCGGTTTGCGTGCGGTAAAAGTTACGGGTATCGCTTTGACGGGCGAAGCGGCAGGTAACTACGTCTTAGAGTTTAACGAAGTAACGAGATACGGGCAGATATACCCTGCGACGATAACTATAAGCGGGGTAATGGCGAACGGTAAGGCTTACGACGGCACTACTTCGGCGACGTTCGACGCGAGCGGCGCGCAGATTACGGGCGCGGTGGCGGACGAAATTTCCGATTTGATAACGAACTTAATCGTCAGCGGATATTTCGATACTAAGAACGCCGGCGAGGGCGTAAACGTAACCGTAACGGGCTATCGCCTTGGCGGGCAGTTTGCGGGCAACTACATAGTAGACTTTGAAAACAGCGAACAATCGCTTACGGCGGATATAACGAAAGCGCAGGTCGAGGTAACGCTGGGCGCAACGGAGTATAACGTAACGTACGGCAACGGCTTGAAGATAACGTATTCGCAGAACAGCCCCGTAAAGAGCGAGAGCGTAAATCTTGCGCTCGAATACTATGACGAGCACGGCAACGTTAAGCTTTCTGGGGTTCCTACCGACGCGGGCAAGTATCTTGTAAAGGTGGTAGTAGACCCCGACGACGCTAACGTCGGAAACTACACCGTAAAGGCGACGGGCGACGGACTTATTTCCGAAGCTACGGTAACGATAGAAAAAGCGGCTTTAACCGTGACGGTTGAGGACCTTGAAATCGAGTACGGCAGCGCAAAGCCTGCTGACGGAGATTATACTCTGATTTGTAACGGCTGGCTGAACGGAGATAAGACTTCGTTCGAAAACGGAAGCATAACGTTCATAACGGCTATAACGATTTCCACGGACTACGAGCAGTACGACGACGCGGACGGATACGAAATAGCGCTGTCGGACGGCGAACTTAAAAACTACGAAATAACGTACGTGAACGGCACGTTGAACGTAGTGGCTAAGAAAGTGACGGTGACTATATCCGACAAGTCGAGCGCGTACGGCGCGGAGGAAGCCGAACTTACTTACGACGCTACGGGCGTGGCTGTGAACGGCGACGATTTACAGATAACTTTGACCCGCGCCGACGCAACGAACGTGAACGTAGGCAAGTACGCGATAAACGGCTCTGCGGCGAACGCGAACTATAACGTAACGTTTGTAAACGGCGTCTACGAGATAACGAAAGCTAAGCTGACGGTGACGGCGCACGACAACACTATAACGTACGGCGACAAAGCGTCTGCCGACGGCGCGACGTATTCGGGCTTTGCGACAATCGGCGGGGTAGCCGAGGACGAGAGCGTGCTTGGCGGCGAGCTCGGGTTCAGATACACTTACACGCAGTTCGGCGATATATACGAAGCGGACGGCGTGACGGAAATTAAGTATTACATCATACCTTACGGCTTGACTTCGGACAACTACGAGATAGAGTACGAGAACGGGCTTTTGACGGTAGAAAAGAAGGCGGCGACGGTAACCGTAACGAACGCGGCAAGCGACATAACGAGCGTGCCCGCCGACAGAGCCGAAGCGGCGGAAAATATGAACTACGCGGTATCCGGCGCGGTGAACGGCGACGACTTGCATATTTTGCTTGAAATAGCCGAAAACGGCGAAAACGGCATATATACGGTGAGCTGGTGCGCAGTGGGCGTGTATAAAGTGACGGGTAGCGCGGGCAACGCGAACTATGACGTAACGTTTGTTTACGAAAACGGCGAGAGCTACGGCACGTATACGGTATCTCAGGGCACGCTTATAATAACGGCTAACACGCTGATACTCGGCTACGGCGACAGTGTTGCGTTCGGAAGCGACGTCGATACGGCGGTAACGGCAGAGGGCTTGCCCGTAGGTTCTACATTGAAAGACCTAATCGCAAGCGGAGTAATATCGGGCTCTTTGAGCGTGGTTGCTTACGGCGACGCTGCTTACGACGAATACGCGGCAATGGGCTCGGCGTATAGGCTCGGTGACGATATATTCGACGCGAGCGGGAACAGAATAAGCTATATCGTAATACCTACCGGGCTTTCGTCCTCAAGCTATAATATCAAGTTCAAGCCGGGCAGGCTTATGATAGAGCCGAAGTCGATAATGGTTACGCTCGATAATAAAACAAGCGTATACGGCGAGGAAGATAAGGAGCTTACTGCGTCCGTAGCGGACGGAGCGCTTGTAAACTTCGACCCTGCGACAGACAACGTTGCGGACTTCCTCGGTATAACGGGGCTTATGCGTGCGGCAGGCGCCGACGCGGGTAACTACGCGATAACTGCGACGGGCGCGGACAACAAGAACTACCGCGTGACGTTCGTTAACGGGGTATACACGATAACGCAGTACGAAGTCGAGATAAAATGGATAAGCGGCAACGCGGACGACGACAATTTCAACTACGTTTACAACGCATTAGAACAGGCTCCCGTGGCGACGTTCGAGATGCCGGACGGCACGGTTTACAAGAGCACCGATTCAATAGACAGGTTTATCGAGGTAACGGGCAGCGGTCTGAACGCGGGCGACTACAAGGCGCAAGCTTTCCTGCTGAATTCCAACTTCAAATTCAAGTCGGGTACGGATACGGTTTATACCTTCTCGATAGCTAAAAAACAGCTTGGGGTTAAATGGTATAAAAGTGCGGACGATATCGGCGACGAAAACAAGGTTGTAAACCCTGCGGATACAATAGAGTACAGTTACAGGGTTGGCTATCCTTACGCGCCCGTAGTCGAGCTTAGCGGTATCGAAGCGGCGGATAATGTAAGCGGGTTCTATTACGTTAGCGGCGAGCAGAGCGCGGTAAGCATAACGCCTTACGTTGCGGAACTGCATATACTGAACTCCAATTACAGTATAGCCATAGGCGACGCGAAGATATACTTCACGATAGTCAAGAGCGCGCCGGGCGGGTTTGCGTGGTACGATAAGCTCGGCGGAACGCAGGTTTCGGGTAAAGTCGAGTACACGTACAACGGCGAGATGCAGCACCCCGTAGCCGAAGCGCTTCAGAACGATGACTTTGTATATACGGTTTATGTTATAGACGGCGGCAACGAAACGAAAGTGACGTCGACCGTGAACGTCGGCAGCTACAAGATAGTGGCTAAGCCCGTTGATAACAACCTCGAACTGACGATTGAAGAAGCTACGCTCTATTTCGAAATCGTAGCAATGGAAGTAACGGTGGTATGGAGCGACACTAGCTTCGAGTACAACGGCAAAGTTCAGGTGCCTACGGCGTACTATACGGACGCGCTCGGTCAGAAAGTCAGCCTTACGGTTAGCGGCGACAAGGGTGTGGACGCGAACGAAGACGGAAGCGTTTACAACGTAAGCGTAACGCTCGACACGCCGAACTACACGTTTGTTAAAGACGGCGCGGCGACGGATACGTTGGAAGCTACTTACACGATAACGGCAAAAGAGATAACCGTAAGCTGGACGTCGAAGTACACGGACGACGACGGCAACGCGAAGTGGGAGATAGTCTACGACAACTCCGACGAAAGCGAGAGCGTAACGCCGCTTATCTCTATGAAAAACGAAGTAGAGAAAGTCGGGCTGACGATGAAGGTCTGGTATCAGGCAAACGAAAACGACGCGCCCGTACAGGTCGACAGCATAAAGAACGCGGGTATCTACACGCTTTGCGTAGAGCTTGCAAACGATACTCCCAACTATAAGATAACCGATTCGGAACAGACGTTCAGAATCGCGAAGAGAAGCCTGACGTTCACCGCAGAAGAAAAGCAAGTAAATACGGGCGAACAAGCGCCCGCGCTTACGGCAACGTTCGGCGGCGAGGGCTTTGCGGACGGCGAGGACGCCGAAAGCCTCGGTCTTGTCGGCGCGAACGGCGGTATAAGCTGGCTTGCGACGAACTATAACCTCAACAGCCCGTATATCGCCGAAAGCGAATATACAAAGCCCGAGGATATAGAAAAACTCGAAACGCTTGCGGACATAAACGGCTATAAGGGTTACTTTATAGTGCTTACCGACAGCGAAGCAAGGCTTAAAGAGCTGAATGCGATACTTTCAAACTACGACTGGTCGTTTACATACGGCAGAATGATAATAATCGCGGTAGAGGGCGACGTAAGTATCGTACTTACGCAGTCTTATAACGGCGAAGACCGTCTTCCCGCGGCGAAGTACAAGGTCGGCGATGAGTGGCTCGATTTGAAAGTTGAAGTGTATACCGACTCAACTTACACGGAGAAAATAGAGAACCCCGAAGTCAAGTACGTCGGCGAGTATTACATCTTATTAAAGAAGTATACGGACGACAACGTGACCTTAGAGGGTGCGGACGAGAACGGCAACGTAAAGAAAGTATTCACAATCACGCAACGCGAAATCAAAGTAAACATCAGCGACAAGAGCTTAGCTTACGGCGAAGTCACGAACGCGAACTACGAAGATTACCTCGGTTCCCTCTGGGCGTTCGCGTCGGGCGACGAGCTTTACAGACCGCTTGACGGCGACGAGCTGGATATAAGCCTTGCAGTCGAATTCGATTACGACGCGGCGGGGTATGCGGTAGTGCTTAAAGTCGGCGACGAGGTTGCCGGTTATGAAATAACGGGCAGATGGAGCGAGGATGAAACCTTACGCAAGAACTACAACGTAGTGTTCGTGGGCAGTAACGGCGATAAGGGTTTGTTCACGATAACCAACGCTAAGATTTCATTCTACGAAAAGACGGGCGAGTTCGACCAGATAATCGAAAAGGACGGAAGTATGAGAATGGCGCTTGCCGAAATGCAGGACGGCGTATATAAGTACTTCGCGTTCTCCGGCAACACGGATGCAAGCGTAGAAATCTATTACAGCAATCCTTACAGCCTTGACAACAACAACCCCGACAGCTTCCCGCCCGAAAAGGACGTAATGCTTATCAATAAGCTGTTATCGGTTGCACCCGACTTCTACCGTACGGGCAGCGACAGCAAGTACTTCGTCAACTTTATGATAGTAATTGCAAACCACGAAACCTATTACGGACAGTGGACGGCGGAAGTTCTGAACGACACCGTATACATAAGAATACTGTTTTTGAAAGAGTACGGAATAACCTACGGCGACGGCGCGCCCGACGGAAAGACTCTTGCTGACGCGCTCTGGAACGGCGGTTATATCGACAGGAACAGTACGGGTATACAGAACAAATTCCAGGAGTATATCGATAACGGAATCGTAACGGCGAGGGTACTTGCGGACTACGAGGGGCTTATCGGCGCGGGCGCGTATACAATCGTGTTCGAGGGCTTGGAAAACGTCACCGACGGCAAGTACGAAGTGACTTACAGGCAGAACCTCACCGACGGAGTTGCGACCAACTTAAACAAGTTCGTCGTTGAAAAGTGCGGTATAACCCTTACCTGGGATAAGACCACGTTCGAATTCGACGGCGAAGCGCACCTGCCTACGCCGGGTATAGCGGGCTGGAATATGACCTCAACCGAGTCGGACGGCAACGGAACGGTTTATACGTTCTTAAACGAAACGAACGGCGCAACGCTGAGACTTAAAGTAAGGACCAACGGCGGCGACTTCACGTCCGTAGGCAGCGAAAACATCGTTATCGCGGAAATAGACGACGAAAACTACGCGCTGGATACGTTCAACGCTACGCGCGCGGTATCTATCGTCAACGGGCTCGAACCCGTCAACCCCGCAGACCCGTCCGTTAACGTCGGCGGAATTCCCGCTTGGGTTATAGGGCTTCTCGCAGGTATTGCGGCTGTGCTTTTGGTGGCGCTTGTTATCGCTATCCTTAAAAAGCGCAAGGTTGTAGACGGCTCTGACGACGACGGCTTCTACGACGACGCTTCGGATAACGATTAATTCAATATACACTAGGCGTAAGGCGCCCGCGCGTATGCGCG
>CAJTVA010000052.1 GCA_910579585.1 uncultured Christensenella sp. | reverse complement strand
TAAAAACGTATTAGCCGAAATAAGTTATTATACACATAGATTTTGCGGAGGCGGATATGCTGGATTATAACGTTTACGAGGACATTGCCGCACGGAACGGCGGAGATATTTATATAGGAGTGGTGGGGCCCGTAAGAACGGGTAAATCGACTTTGATTAAAAAGTTTATGACCGAGCTCGTCATTCCCAACGTGGAGGACGGCAACGACAAAAACCTTATGGTTGACGAGCTGCCGCAGTCGGCTTCGGGTAAATCGATTATGACGACCGAACCGAAGTTCGTGCCCGCAAAAGCGGTTAAAGTTAAAATAGAAAAGGCTGTTGCCAACGTTCGCTTTGCCGATTGCGTGGGCTTCATAACAAAAGGCGCGAACGGCTTCGAAGAGGACGGCAAGCCCCGCCTTGTAAATACGCCGTGGTCAGATAAGCCGTTGCCTTTCGCCGAGGCGGCGGAGCTGGGCACCGACAAGGTTATTTCCGAACACTCCACAATCGGCGTGCTTGTTACGACGGACGGCTCAATCGCCGATATTCCCCGCGCCGGCTACGTCAACGCGGAAGAGCGTACGGTTGCAAGGCTTAAACAGCTCGGCAAGCCGTTCGTAATAGTTTTGAACTGCGTTGACCCCGACAAGGCGGCGGCGCGTCGGCTTAAAGAGGAATTAGAGGGTAAGTACGGCGTTACCGTAATTGCGCTCAACTGCGAAAAGATTGACGCTAACGGGCTTTTGAACGTGCTTAAAGCCGTGCTTTTCGAGTTTCCCGTAACGGGCTTCGACGTGGATATACCCGACTGGATGCGCTTCCTGCCGCAGGAAAGCTCGGCGATTATAGAGCTTTTGGACAGAATTAAAACGGTGGCGACCGCCGTAGGTAAAATGAAAGACTGCGCGGCTTTCGACACTATGCTTGCAGACTGCGAGTACTGGAAGGGCGAGCCTTCGGTTTCCTTGAACCTTGCCGACGGTAAAGCCAAAGTTTGCGCGTACGTCAAGGACGGCATATTCTTCAAAATGCTTTCCGAAATCGCGGGCGACGACATTAACGACGAATACACGCTTATGCGTTACGTGCGCGGCTCGTCCGAGGCAAAGCGCGGTTACGACAAAATTAAGGACGCTTTGGAATGCGCAAAAGTCAACGGCTACGGCATAGTTCACCCCGACGACGACGATATGAGCCTCGAAGCGCCCAAACTCGTACGTCAGGGCGGTAGCGTGGGCATAAAGCTCCGCGCGACGGCGCCGAGCTACCATATAGTAAAAATCGACGTGACGGGCGAAGTCAGCCCCATTATGGGCAGCGCTGCGCAGAGTGAAAGCATAGTTCAGGGTATGATGAACGGTTTCGAAAGCAACCCCGACACTATGTGGGATACCAACGTGTTCGGCAAGTCCCTGCGCGGAATGGTCAAAGAGGGCTTGGCGGGCAAGGTCGGCGCTATGCAGGACAATACCAAAAACAAAATGCGTAAGGCTATAACCAGAATTGTGAATGAGGGTAGGGGCGGAGTTATCTGCATAATACTTTAAAAACGCATATAAGCTTCGCAATACTGCGTCAAACGGTAAATCGCCTTAGTCGTGTACGTCAGTGTACACTCCTTGCGGTCGGTTTACCGTTTTCCTTGTCTTGCTTGCTTCTCCGCGTTTTAGATTAGTTTATCAGTCCGCGACTTGCATTGCACCGTATCTCTGAGGTTCAGACTTGCCTGTTTAGCTTGCGGTCGGTTTACCGTTTTCCTTGTCTTGCTTGCTTCTCCGCGTTTTCGATTAGTTTGTCAACCTGCGCCTTGCATTGCGCCACGGGGTTTTTAGCCAAACTTCCACCTACGGTCACACAAAATTCACTTATATCATATATTATGGTAGCAACAGACGTTAATCGCGCTTTAAGGGTGCGGGTGACGGGTTTGCGGAAAATATGACGGCGGAGCAAGTTTTGCTCCGCCGCCAACAATTAACCGTTATTTTCGTCGTCCGCGTTAAAGGGGGAGGGGATAAGCATATCCCCGTTCGCGTCGAACAGTGCCGCGTCGTCTTTTAGTCCGGCGATGTAAGCGTAATACTGCTCTTCGGTTATTCTGGCAACTTTGTTTTTCTTTTTACCCATAAAAAAGCCTCCGCCTTTTTTTATTATTATCGGCAGACGGAAGGCTTTTTATGCGCCTGAATTTATTTTCCCCGCCCGACTAAAAAGTCAACCGTGCACCCGAGCGCTTCGGCAATTTTTATAACGCTTTCAATCGACGGCTCGGTCTTTCCCTGCCGCCAGTAACGAATGTTGGACTCGGCGATTCCGGTCAGTTTAGTCAGCCTGTATTTCGTAACGTTCAACTCGCCGAGAACCTCGTCGAGCCTTTTATAAAACGGCGGGCAAGTTCCGAAAGTCTGTTCGCGGCTGTCGTCCGCAAGCCCGAAAAGGTAGTCCAAAGTCACGTTGAAATAGTCGGCTATACGCACCGCCGCGGAGAGCGTGGGCGCCGACCTGGCGTTCGCGTACCTGCTTAAATTGGTTTCGCCCAGCCCTATTTCCAGCCCGACCTGAGTGACGCCCGTAAGATTTTCCGAAATCAAATCTTTCATTCTTTCGGCGAATTTTTCAAGCTTCATTTTTCCGTTTACTCCTTTTAATACCCGCTAAACTTGTATATATACAAGTTTAGCTGATAACGGGGCGGTTTGTCAAATGGAAATTTATGTAAAAAACGTAAAAGGGGGCGGCGGTAAGCGTAGAAGTGCACTCCGTTCCCTAAAATAGCGTTAAAAATTAACAAAAAAGCGTTAAAATAGCCGTTTGCAGGGCTTTTTTTAACAAAAAACGCTTGTAAATTCACAAAATTCCGTCAAGATAAGGCGGGGGCTTCGAGGTAGGTGCGGGAAGCGTTAACCCCCATATATGCCTTAAATAACGCAAAAAAAATTAAAAATAAATGAAAAAAACCGACTCGTTTATTTTACTTTTTACAAATAATAGTGTAAACTATTAAATAGAAAGCCTTAAAAGAGGTAGTTTCAACGATTAAAAAGCTCAAATGAGGTGTAAATATGGCTGATAAAAACGTGAACACGTCAAATCAGGTTCAGGCGCCCAAGAAAGCTGACTTAATTCTGCAACGGCAGAGAGATTTGTCCGCTAAGCAGGAAGAAGTCCTTTCACAATCCAAGCTGACCAATTCCAGATTGAAGACGGCTTTGGAGCAGATTGCCGAATCCAGAAAAGAGATAAATCAGGTCATCGACTTCGGCGAGGACCTTACAGGCTCCGTCCAGAAAGATTACGATTCGTTAAAGCAGGAAATGAAGTTCCTCGCTATGCAGAGCGAAAACATCTTCTCGACGCTTTCCGAACAGATACAGGAACTTAAAGCGGCGCTTGCCGGCGGAACCGTCGTCGCGACGGAATGCGCGGCGGCTGCCGAACCCGTTCCCCAGACGGTCGAGGTCGATTACGACTATCTTGCCGAGAAGATTGCGGAAAAGATGCCCGTGCCCGAAGTCCGTTCGGTCGAGGGTACGGCGGTGCCCGTATACGCACCCGTCCGCGACGAGCTCGACTACGACCTTCTGGTCGATAAGCTGATTGCGAGGTTGCCTATACAGGACGCGCCGCCCGTTCAGCAGGAACTCGACTACGACCTGCTTGCCGACAAGCTTGCAAGCCGTATGCCCGTTCAGGAAATCGCGGCGACGTCCGCAACGCCGTTGCCCGTCAACGTGTCGGTTGCGGAGCGCAACTTCGATTACGACTACCTTGCGGATAAGCTTGCTTCCCGCCTGCCCGCACAGGAAGTTGTTTCGGCGGACTACATCGCTTCGAAAGTTGCGGAACAAATCGTTCTTCCCGCGGCGCAGGACGTTTCAGCCGATTACATCGCTTCTAAGGTTGTAGAACAGATTTCCCTCCCCGAAATCACCGCGGAAATCGACAGCGCGACGATAGCAGACCTCGTAGCCGAAAAGCTCGGCTCCGTACCCGCAGGCGACATCGACTACGATTTCCTTGCAGACAAAGTAGCACAAAAAATCGAAATACCCGAAGTTCACAACTTCACTGCGGCGGCAGTTTCCGACTCCCCTGCACATTACGAAATTAACGAAGACGAGCTTGCGGACGCAATCGCGCTGAAAGTAGGTTCGCTCAAACCCGAAGATTTTGAAATTATCGTAGACGACGAAGGTTGCGCGTCAATCTCCAAAGAAATTATCGAAAGGCTCGACTATGAAAGCATCGCTTCCGCGGTTGCCGAAAAGATACGCATAGCTATGGCGGAAGAGGAAGAGCCCGACTACGACGATATGGCGGCGCGCATAAGCGAGAAGATAACGGTTGCAGGCGTGAACGAAGAAGCCATTGCCGACAAAGCGGCGGCAGCGCTTTCCAACTACCTCCCCGAGTTCGATACCGACGAAATCGCAGACAAGGTTGCCGAGCAGGTTATAAGCTCGATGCCCGCGGCGACGGTAGACAGCGAAGAAATTTCGAACGCAGTTGCAAACAGGATAATCGAAGCGCAACAGAATAACGACTATGAAATCGTTATGGACGACGACGGCGTTGCGAGAATGTCCGACAGCGTAAGCGAAAAAGTATACGAAACCAACGACGAGCGGTTTAATGCCATTGACAGGGAAATCGCCGAAATAAAAGAAATACTTCTCAATCTCAACGTAGTCCAGAACGTCATAGTTCAGTCGCCCGTTGAAGAGACGGTTGAAGAAACCGTAACCGAACCCATCTCCGAAGAGGAACCCGCCGAGGAAGAAGCGGAAGAACTCGTGACGGTAAGCAACGTTATTCAGGAAGAGTATACAGAAGAACCCGAAGTACTTGAAGAAGAGGTTGTGGAAGAGCAGGTCGAGCCTGCCCCCGAGGAGGATACGCTTCCCCCACAGGAAGTCGTCATCGTAAACGGTTCGGAAGACGATGACGACGCAGAAGCTGACGGTTCCGACGCAGACGGCGAAGAAAGCGAAAACGGCGTAGACTTCGCGAATATGATGCGTTACAACCGTAGCTATATTGCAAGAATCATCCAATCATCCGACGACGTTAAAAACTATTACGGTGAAGTGAGAACGGCTCTTCTAAGTTACCGCAAGGTAAACTCCAACATCGCTTGGGGTGCAGAGCGCTTCCATAAGGGCAGAGAAACGATTGCCCGCTTCAAAATCCGCGGCAAGACGCTTGTGCTTTATATGGCGCTCGACCCTGCCGAACTCGAATATTCCGTATACCACCACAAAGACGTATCAGACAATAAATCTTTGCACGGCACGCCTACAATGATTAAGATTAAAAGCCCCCGCGGCGTTAAGAAAGCGGTAAGGCTTGTAGACCTTATGCTTGAAAAGCGCGACGGCGTCAAGAGAAACGTTCCCAAACGTGACTATGCGGCAATGTATCCGTACGAAACTATGGAAGAGTTAATCGACGACGGTCTTGTTAAAGACGTTAAAAAAGATAAATAACTAATGAGCGGGGGGTTGAACACATCAACCCCCTCTTCATTAAAATGCGCAAAACTGCGTTCGGCGGGCTTAAAAGCGCCCCAAAATGTACATAAATATATGAATTAAAAATATCGGAGCAAATTAATTGGAAAACGAAAACAGGAAACAGGCAGTAAAGCTGCAAAGAAAGCGCCCCCCGCGCGGTCGGGGCGATACGGCGGACAAGCCGCAGAAGAGAACGGACAAAGGAAGAAACGAAGTTAAAGACGGCGCGCAAAAAATTAACGACAACAACCGTAAAAGACAGAACGACAAGAACGCGAACAGGGCGAAAGGCAAAAACCGCAAACCGCCCGTAAAGATAGTATTTTTGGGCGGCGTCGGAGAAATCGGCAAAAATATGACCGCGCTAGAGTGCGGCAACGATATAATAATTATCGATGCGGGCGCGATTTTCCCCACGGAGGAAACCCCCGGTTTCGACCTTATAGTCCCCGATTTGACATATTTACTCGATAACGCGAAGAAAGTGCGCGGGCTTATTTTAACGCACGGACACGAGGACCACATCGGCGGAGTGCCCTACCTTTTAAAAGAGCTGAAAGTGCCCGTCATCGGCACCAAGCTGACCCTTGCGCTCGTCGACAACAAACTTCGCGAGCACCGCTTAAACGACGTCAAGGAAATCACCGTTACGCCCGACCAGACTATACAGCTCGGCTGTTTCAAAGTGCGCACGATAAACGTCAACCACTCGATAGCGGGCTCGCTCGCATTCGCGATAGATACCCCGCAGGGCGTGATTTTCCACAGCGGCGACTACAAAATCGACCTGACCCCCGTAGCGGGCGAACCTATCGATTTAAAGACGATATCCGAAATCGGCGCTTCGGGCGTACTGCTTTACATGGGCGAAAGCACGAATATCGAGCGCGCGGGATATACTATGAGCGAAACGGTCGTCGGCACGACCCTTGACAGGCTGTTTGCGGAGAACTTCAAAAAGAGAATTATCGTCGCGACGTTCGCTTCAAACGTTCACAGGCTTCAACAGATAATCGACCTCGCCGTAAAATACGGACGCAAAGTCGCGCTTTCGGGCAGGAGTATGCTAAACGTCGTGGAAGCGGCGGAAAAGATTGGCGAAATCACCGTCCCGCGCGACGTTTTGGTTGACGTTTCGAAGATAAAGAATATGCTTGACAGCGAAATTATCGTCGTTTCGACGGGCAGTCAGGGCGAGCCGATGAGCGCGCTTACGCGTATGGCGAACGGCGACAATCCGTCCGTCACCGTCGGCGCGAACGATACGGTTATTATTTCCGCGTCGCCCATTCCCGGTAACGAAAAGCTCGTTTACCGCGTTATAAACAACCTCTATAAGCTTGGGGCGAACGTCGTTTACGAAAGTCTTGAAAACGTGCACGTTTCGGGTCACGCCTGCCGTGAAGAGCATAAAATTATGCACACGCTTTTAAAGCCGAAGTATTTTATACCCGTTCACGGCGAATACAGGCACCTCAAAAAACACGCTCAGCTTTCCGAAGAACTCGGGCTTCCCGATTACAGGGTAATTATCCCCGACATCGGCGACTGTATCGAGCTTACCTCGAACGGAATGAAAAAAGCGGGCAGCGTGCCCGCGGGCTCACGCTTAATCGACGGCGAGGGCATAGAGGACGAGAAGCAGAGCACGGTAATAGAGGACAGGCGCCAGCTTTCGGAAGAGGGGCTGTTCATAGTTTCGGTCGCGGTTTCGGGCGGCGAAGTGGTGGGCGAGCCCGCCATAAACTCCCGCGGGTTCGTTTTCGACTTCCATCACGACTATAACAAGGAAATGCGCGAGGTCATTCGCCGCGCAATCGAGGGAGTGAATATCTCCAAAAACGGCGTCAACGAGCTTAAAAAGGCTATAAAGCGCTCGCTTAGAAACTATTTGATGAAAAAGACCAGGCAGTCGCCTATGGTTGTGCCCGTGGTGGTCGAACTTTAATACGCCTCTTCTCTGCGTTTTCGCTTTTTGAGAACGACGAAACTATGCAAAATTTTAATTACGCACACAAAAACACGGCGGAGGGAGAGCGGCAAACCAAAACCGCGCGCTTCAACAAGCCGCGCATAAGCGAAGAAATTCAATCTATCCGCCGCGACGCGTTCAAGGCGGAAATACCCGTTTCCGACGACGAAACGCTGAACTTTTTATGCACCGTTATAGGGGCTTTACAGCCCGAAAGAATTCTGGAACTCGGCACAGCCGTCGGCGTGTCGGGTTCGGCTATGCTGAAAAGTTGCAAACGTGCGCATCTTACTACGGTTGAACGCGACGAAAATTTTTATAAAAAAGCCGTTGAAAACTTTGAAAAGCTCGGGCTTTCGGACAGGGTTACGGCGGTTTCGGGCGACGCGGGCGAGGTCATAGAACGGCTTGACGGCAAGTTCGACTTCATTTTTTTAGACTGCGCAAAGGTTCAGTATATAAAATATCTGCCCCGACTAAAAACGCTTTTAAAACCTTGCGGGGTACTCGTCGCGGACGACGTGCTTCTTTTCGGATACGTCACGGGCGAAACCGAGGTTCCGAAAAAGCGCAAAATGCTTGTCGAGCACGTAAAAGAATATCTTGAAGCCGTCACGCACGACGAAGAACTTTCGACTACCGTTTTAGACATAGGCAACGGCGTGGCAATGTCCGTCAAACTGTAACCGCCCGAACTTGCCCTCCCCCAAGTTGTCCCCCCAAAATAACCCCCCCCCAAACTTGCACGCCCCTTACTTAAGGGGTAGAGGTGAGGTTCGCCAAAGTAAAAGAGTTTATGAATATAGAATTATTAGCCCCTGCGGGCAACTTTTCAAAACTGAAAACCGCGCTTTACTTCGGCGCGGACGCGGCTTATATCGGCGGCAAGGAGTTTTCGCTACGTTCGTTCGCCGACAATTTCACGCGCGAAGAAATGGCGGAGGCGGTAAAGTTCGCTCATTCGCTGGGCAAAAAGGTCTACGTTACCGCGAATATTTTCGCAAAAAACGCGGATATGGGCGCTATGGAGGACTACTTCGCCTTTTTGCAGTCGGCGGGGGTTGACGCCGCCATAATTTCGGACGGCGGGGTTTTTTACGCGGCTAGAAAGTCGGCGCCCGGGTTGCCGGTACATATCTCGACGCAAGCCAACCTCACCAACAAGTACGCCGTAAAATTCTGGCAGGAACAGGGTGCCGCGCGGGTCGTGCTTGCGCGCGAGCTTTCCCTTGCCGAGATAAAGGAAATTCACGACTTCGTGCCCGAAACGGAGCTCGAAGCTTTCGTACACGGCGCGATGTGCATATCGTACTCGGGCAGGTGCCTTTTATCAAACTATCTTGCGGGCAGGGAGTCGAACCGCGGCGAGTGCGTTCAGGCTTGCCGCTGGAACTATCAGATTAGGAAAAACGACGACAAGTCGGACAGCGGCTGGTTGGATACCGAAGAGGACGAAAGGGGCACCTATATTCTGAATTCCAAAGATTTGAATATGTCCGCACACTTAAAAGAGCTTGAAAAGGCGGGAGTTTGCTCGTTCAAGATAGAGGGCAGAATGAAGTCGGAGTACTATCTTGCTACCGTCATAAACGCTTACCGCCGCTGTATGGACGTGGGCTTTTCGCCTGAGGTCGAAAGGGAGCTTTTGACGGCAGCCCACCGCGACTACACCACGGCTTACGCTTTGGGCGAAAATGAAAAGACGGTCAACTATTCGGACAGCCAGACTAAGGGCGACTGCGAATATATCGCGAACGTTACAGGCGGGGGCGCAG
>CAJTVA010000051.1 GCA_910579585.1 uncultured Christensenella sp. | reverse complement strand
TTACGGGGAGCGGTATGACTTCAAAAAGAATGAAGATGGCGTAACGCAGATTTTTATCGATGTAAGTTTGTGGTCGGGCAGAGGGGAAGACAGACAAACTATTCAGGAAGCAGTGAAGTTGCCGCAAGTCAAAGCCTTTTTGGAAAGCATAGAATACTTTTAAAATATAATAAAAAGCTATCTGCAAAACACAGATAGCTTTTTATTTGCTTTTATAAAAATTACTTCGTCATAGCTTCCTGAACGGCAACAGCAACGGCAACCGTCGCGCCGACCATCGGGTTGTTGCCCATACCGATTAAGCCCATCATTTCAACGTGGGCAGGCACGGAAGAAGAGCCTGCGAACTGCGCATCGGAGTGCATTCTGCCCATCGTGTCGGTCATACCGTAAGACGAAGGGCCTGCCGCCATATTGTCGGGGTGAAGGGTTCTGCCCGTGCCGCCGCCAGATGCAACCGAGAAGTATTTCACTCCGTTCTCGTTGCACCATTTTTTATAGGTGCCCGCAACGGGGTGCTGGAAGCGGGTGGGGTTGGTGGAGTTGCCCGTAATCGAAACCGAAACGTTTTCAAGCTTCATAATGGCAACGCCCTCGGGAACGTTATCCGCACCGTAGCACTTTACCTTAGCTCTGGGCCCGTCGGAGAACGCAACGCTGTCAACAACCTTAACCGATTCGGTGTACGGGTCGAAAGCCGTCCTGCAATAGGTGAAGCCGTTAATTCTCGAAATAATATACGCAGCGTCTTTTCCAAGCCCGTTCAGAATAACCCTCAAAGGCTTCGTGCGTACTTTGTTAGCGTTTTCGGCAATTTTAATTGCGCCCTCAGCCGCCGCGAAAGATTCGTGGCCCGCAAGGAAGCAGAAGCAGTCGGTTTCTTCGGAAAGAAGCATCGCCGCAAGATTGCCGTGTCCCTCGCCGACCTTTCTGTTTTCGGCAACCGAACCGGGGATACAGAAGCTTTGAAGCCCTACGCCAATCATAGTCGCCGCCTGATTAGCCTTTTTGCAACCGCTCTTTATTGCGATAGCCGCGCCTACGGTGTAAGCCCAGACCGCGTTTTCAAAGCAAATGGGCTGGGTTCCGCGCACGATTTTTTCAACGTCAATACCCTTTTTAAGGGTAATGTCCTTGCATTCTTCGATGGTTTTAATACCGTATTTTTTCAGCACGCCGAGGATTTTCGCCTCGCGTCTTTCATAACTTTCGAAAAGAGCCATTATTCTTCAACCTCCTTGTCCGTTCTGGGGTCGATGTGCTTCACAGCACCGCTTTCCTTGGAGTATCTGCCGTAGGTTCCGATAGCCTTGTCGTACGCTTCGAGAGGGGAAAGACCTTTCTTTATGAAGTCGGTCATCTTGCCGAGCGAAACGAATTTATAACCGCAAACCTCGTTGTTCTTGTCGAGTGCAAGCGCAATAACGTAACCCTCAGCCATTTCAAGGTACCTTACGCCCTTAAGCTTAGTGCCGTACATCGTGCCGACCTGAGAGCGGAGCCCCTTGCCCAAATCTTCAAGCCCTGCGCCGATTGTAAGCCCGTCCTCGGAGAAAGCCGACTGCGTTCTGCCGTAAACGATTTGCAGGAAAAGCTCGCGCATAGCGGTGTTGATAGCGTCGCATACGAGGTCGGTGTTCAACGCTTCTAAAATGGTCTTGCCGGGAAGAATTTCCGCAGCCATAGCGGCGGAGTGGGTCATACCCGAGCAGCCTATCGTTTCAACCAAAGCCTCTTCGATGATACCGTCTTTAACGTTCAAAGACAGCTTGCACGCACCCTGCTGAGGGGCGCACCAACCGATGCCGTGGGTAAAGCCCTTGATGTCCTTGATTTCCTTTGCCTGAACCCACTCGCCCTCTTCGGGAATGGGAGCGGGGCCGTGTTCGAACCTGCCGGACACGCCTTTGGCAACGCAAATCATATTTTCAATATCTTTTGAATATTGCATTACTAAACAAATCCTCCGTTTTTAATTTACTTTAACAACGGTATTATAACACGGACAAACCGAATATTCAATTTAATTAAGTAAAAAAATTACAAATTAATCGCAAAAATTTTTTAATTGGGTCGTTAAAACTGTTTATTGTTGTTAAAAAGTTATTATAATAGAAGAAAGGGAAAAACGCGTATAAGCTTCGCATTACGTCGTTGCGTTCCGTGTCGCCTCGGTTGCGTACGCAAAGTACGCTCCCTCGGCGGTACTCACGCGCCTTGTACTGCTTGTTTCTTTGCGTTTTAGGAATTTAAGATATGCTCTGTCAACGTTGCAAAAAGAACGTAGCGACCGAAAACTACGTTGAAATAATAAACGGCGAAAAGTTCGAAAGCCACCTCTGCGCCAAATGCTCCAACGAGATGTACGGCGAGCTTCACTCCAAAATGAGTGAAAACGTCTGCGCTTGGCTTTTCGGCTCGACCGCGCCTAAAAAAGTCTGCCCCGTGTGCGGCACGACGTACGCCGACTACGAAAGAAGCGGGCTTTTGGGCTGTGCAAGCTGTTATGACGTTTTTAAGGAAGAGCTTCTTCCCGCAATCCGCGCGATACAGGGCAAGGTAGAGCACGTCGGCAAAGTCGGTACCAATAACGATGAATTGGGGCTTCACCGCCGTTTGAAATCGTTGCAAGAGCAGCTCGAAGTCGCTCTGCGCGAAAAACGCTACGTCGAGGCGGGCAGACTGAATAAAAGCATTTACGAAATAAACAAAACTCTTTTCGGCGGTGACAACAATGGCTGATATATCCAAAACCGTCGTTTCCACCCGCGTTCGCCTTGCCCGCAACCTAGAGGGTTACCCTTTCCCGTCGCACTTAAAGGACGAAAAGCAGGCTAAAGAAATAATTCGTTTGGTCACCTCGGGGCTTTCAAGGCTGGACGAATTCAAAATTTACTATATGGACGCTATTTCCGAAGCGGAAGCGCTGTCGTTAAAGGAAAACCACCTTATAAGCCCAAACCTCATCAAAACCAAGAAATACTCCGCCGCACTCATAAACCGTGAGGAAAGCGTCGCGATTATGATTAACGAAGAGGACCACCTCCGCGAACAGTGCATAGTTGATGGGCTGGATTTAAAGCTCGCCTACGACACTATGTCGGAAATCGACAACCATATCTCAAAATCTATGAAGTTCGCGTACGACGAACAGCTCGGTTTTCTTACCGCCTGCCCGACCAACCTCGGCACGGGGCTGAGAGCGTCAGTTATGCTATTTCTTCCCGCCCTGACTATAAACGGACTTATGCCGAAAGTCATAAAAAGCATATCGCGCTTGGGGCTCACCGTCCGCGGCATCTACGGCGAGGGCAGTCAGGCGGAGGGCTACGTCTACCAGATTAGTAACGAGGTGACTTTGGGTGTGTCCGAAGAGTTCATAATCTCGCAGGTGGAGGAGGTCGTTCAGAAAGTCTGCGCACTCGAAGAGGCTGAAAGACAGAACCTGAAAAACGGCCCGTCTGCTTTGGATATAGAGGACGAGTGCCTGCGTTCGTTCGGAATTTTAACCAACTGTGCAAAACTTACGACGGACGAACTTATCCGATATTCGGCTTGCGTGAAACTCGGCGCGTGCTTAGGCTACGTCAAATTAGACGACGTTTCGCTTATCGACGAGCTGTGCGTAAAGATGCGCCCGTCCAACATAAACGCCGCGGCAGAGCGCGAGCTTACGCCAGTAGAAAGGGACGTATACCGCGCACAATATACGGCTAAATATTTAAAGAAAATAACAACGTAAAATTGCGTTATTTAAAGCATATATGCGGGTCAATTCCCGTTCAAGGAGGTAAACGGTATGGACTATATAAACAAATTTACCGATAATTTACAGCAGGTAATTTCCGTCGCGGAGGAAGCGGCGAAAGTATACGGCAGCAGCTATATCGGCAGCGAGCACATAGTTTTCGCTATGCTCAACTGCCCCGATTGTACGGCATACAAAGTGCTTACTTCCTGCGATGTTTCCGAGTCCGCCTATCGCGAGTATTTCGCCCGCTCGATAGACAGACATTCCAATATCACAGGCTATACGCCGCGCACCAAACATATGATAGAGCGCGCGCTCGAACTTTCAATCGACATCAACGGCGAGGACTCTCTCGCCGGCACCGAGCATATGCTTCTGTCCGTAATGTCTTCGACCGAGTGCCTTGCTATGCGCATTTTGCGCGCGCTGGGGGTAAACCTTACAAAGCTTTCGGGCAAAATCGAGCTTGCGCTTGCGGGCGGACTTTCCGAGATAGAAGAGGAGGGAAGCGACGACCCGTTGGACGCGTTCGAAAGCTTGTTCACTGTAACGCCGAAATCTAACTCAAAGAAGAAAGAATCCAAGTCCTCGTCCCTCGACAAGTCTGTTTTGCAGTACGGCGCCGACCTCACACAAAAAGCGCGCGAGGGCAAGATTGACCCCGTAATCGGCAGAAAGAAAGAAATCGACAAAATAATTCAGGTTCTCTCCCGCCGCACAAAAAACAACCCCGTTCTTATAGGCGAGCCCGGCGTCGGCAAGTCCGCCGTCGTAGAGGGACTTGCACAGGCGATAGTCAAAAACGAGGTTCCCGACCTTCTCAAAAACAAAATCGTTTTTTCGCTCGATTTAGCGGGAATGGTTGCAGGCGCCAAGTACCGCGGCGACTTCGAGGAAAGGCTTAAAAACGCTATCAACTCCATTAAAAACAGCGGCAACGTAATTCTCTTCATCGACGAAATTCACCAGATTGTCGGCGCGGGCGCAACCTCCGACGGCAATATGGACGCGGCAAACATCTTAAAACCTATGCTTGCCCGCGGCGAATTGCAGACCATCGGCGCGACCACCCTCGAAGAATACAGAAAGTATATAGAAAAGGACGCCGCTCTCGAACGCCGTTTCACTCCCGTGCAGGTTGACGAACCGACCGTCGAGGATACCGTGTCCATACTCCGCGGGCTCCGCGACAAGTACGAAGCCCACCACAAAGTAGTCATCACCGACGAAGCCATCATCGCCGCGGCAACCCTTTCCGACAGATATATAACCGACAGATTTCTGCCCGACAAGGCGATTGACCTTATCGACGAAGCCGCTTCCCGCGCCCGCCTGAACAGCCTTAACAGCCCCGACGAGGTAAAGGAGCTCGAAGAAAAGCTGAAACGTCTTAACTTGGAAAAAAACAAGGCGGCAAAGGGCGAAAATTATACTCAGGCACAGAAGCTCGTTGACGAAATCAACGAGGTGCAAGAGCAGATTAAAAAGCTAACTTCCGATTGGAAAGGCGAAAAGCAAACCACCGCCCCCAATATCGGCAGTAACGAAATCGCCGATATCGTCAGCAGTTGGACGGGCGTGCCCGTCGTAAAACTCACCGAGCAGGAAAGCGAAAAACTTTTGCACCTCGAAGAAAATCTTCACAAGCGTATAATTGGTCAGGATGAAGCGGTAACAGCCGTATCCAAAGCCATCCGCCGCGCCCGCGCAGGTCTCAACGAACCCAATAAACCTATCGGTTCGTTCATCTTCGTCGGTCCTACCGGCGTCGGCAAAACCGACCTTGCGAAAGCGCTTGCCGAGGTTATGTTCGGCGACGAAAGGCTTATGATAAGAATGGATATGTCTGAGTTTATGGAAAAGCACTCCGTTTCCAAACTTATCGGCGCGCCTCCGGGCTACATCGGCTACGACGACAACAACGGCGGACAGCTTTCCGAGAGGGTAAGAAGAAAGCCCTATTCGGTCGTACTTTTCGACGAGATAGAAAAAGCCCACCCCGACGTTTTCAACGTGCTGTTGCAGATACTCGACGATGGCAGACTGACCGACAGCAAGGGCAGAGTAGTGAACTTCAAAAACACTATTATCATAATGACTTCCAATGTTGGCGCAAGCCAGATTAAGAAGATGTCGAACTTCGGCTTCACCTCAGGCGACGAAGCCGACTCGGGCTACGACAATATGAAAGACAACATCAACGAAGCGTTAAAAGAACAGTTCAAGCCCGAGTTCTTGAACCGCCTCGACGATATAATCATATTCCGCAAACTTTCCAAGGAAGAAGCGGGCAGAATTTGCTACAAGATTATAGACGGGCTCACTCAACGTTTAAAGGATAGGAATATCACCCTGAACATCTCGGACGCGGCAATGGATAAACTCCTTGACGAGGGCTATAACGATATGTACGGCGCGCGCCCCTTAAAACGCGTCGTCCAGAAGCGTATAGAAGATAGGCTTTCCGACGAAATTCTTGCAAATCATATTCTTTCGGGCGAAACGGTCACGGTTGATATAAAGGACGGCGAACTGATTTTCCGTTCTGATAAAAAGTAAATAAAAAGGCGGGCTCCAAACCCGCCTTTTCTATATCTTGTGTTGTGTTAAAAATTTTCAGTACAATATTTAGTACAAACCGTTGACAAAACGCAACTGCGCTGATATAATAAAATTCCAATTGAAAGCCGCGCGGTAACTGACGAATTGTTGCGAATTAACGCAAGGAAGCCGCGATGGCAATGTAAAGTCGTTCGTCTGGGCTATTTATTTTCAGGATAATAGCTCAGCATTTTTTCTTGAAACACATATAAGCGGCGTAATACGGCGTTGAACTGCGGCAACCCTCGGTTACTTACGCAAAGTAAGCTCCTTCGGGTTTTCCTCGTTCGCCTTGTCTTGCTCGCTTCTCTGTGTTTTTGACGGTCAAGGTAAATATGACAGGTTACGTACATTCATTCGAAACGTTCGGCACCGTAGACGGTCCGGGGATAAGGTTCGTCGTCTTTATGCAAGGCTGCCCTATGCGTTGCAAATACTGCCACAACCCCGACACTTGGGTTATGAACGTCGGCAAAGAATACAAGCCGGAAGAGTTAGCAAAGGAAGTTTTAAAATACAAAAGCTACCTTACGGGCGGGGTCACGGTTTCGGGCGGCGAGCCGCTTGTCCAAATCGGCTTCGTAACAGAGCTTTTCCGACTTTTGAAAAAGGAAAATATCCACACCGCGCTCGACACTTCGGGGGTAACGTTCAACCCCGCCGACGAAGAATGCGTACTGCGCCATAAAGAGCTTTTGTGCTATACCGACCTCGTGCTTTTGGATATAAAGCATATCGACGGAGAAAAGCACAAAGAAATCACGGGTCACGGCAACGAAAATATCCTTGCTTTCGCCCGTTTCCTGTCGGACAGCGGCACCACAATGTGGATACGTCACGTCCTCGTTCCCGACCTTACGGACGACGACGAAAGTTTGAAAAAGCTCAAAAATTTCATAAACGGCTTAAAGACGGTGCAAAAAACCGAGGTTCTCCCGTATCATACGATGGGCGAACGCAAGTACGAAAAGCTGGGTCGCGCGTACCCCTTAAAGGGCGTACTGCCGCCCGCGAAAGAGCGCGTTGAAAACGCAAGAAAAATTTTAACAATTAACGATAATACTATATAAGAGGTAACAAAATGGAACTTAAAGCTTGGGACGGGTTCACCCGCGGCAAATGGAGTGAAGAGGTAAACGTCAGGGACTTTATTCAGTGCAACTATACCACGTACGAGGGCGACGGAAGCTTCCTTGCGCCCGCAACGTCGGCAACCGAAAAACTGTGGAAAGAGATACTCGACCTTTCCGCAAAAGAAAAAAAGGCGGGCGGGGTGCTGAACGCAGATACCAAAACGGTTTCAACGCTCCTTTCCCACGGCGCGGGCTATATCGATAAAAAGCTCGAAAAGATTGTCGGGCTTCAAACCGACGAGCCGTTTAAACGCGCCCTGCAACCCTTCGGCGGAATAAAAATGGCGGAGCAGGCTCTCAATATGTACGGCTACGAGCTCGACCCCGCCACGAAAGAAATATTCTTGAAATACCGCAAAACTCACAACGACGGAGTATACGACGCGTACACCCCCGAAATGCGCCGCGCCCGCAAAGCGCATATTTTAACGGGCTTGCCCGACACCTACGGCAGGGGCAGAATCGTCGGCGACTACCGCCGCGTCGCGTTGTACGGCGTCGACTTCCTTATCGCGCAAAAAGAGCAGGACAAGCTTTTAATGGACGGCGATATGACCCCCGACAAGGTCAGAAACCGCGAAGAGCTTTCCGAACAGATTAAAGCGCTTAAAAACTTAAAATTGCTTGCCGAAATTTACGGAATGGACATCTCCAAACCCGCAACAACCGCGCAGGAAGCCGTTCAGGCGCTGTATTTCGGCTACCTCGCCGCCGTCAAGGACCAGAACGGCGCGGCTATGTCGATAGGCAGAAACTCTACTTTCCTCGATATATATATAAAACGCGACTTAGAGCGCGGCGTCCTCGACGAAAAGGGCGCGCAGGAGATTATCGACCACTTCGTAATGAAGCTCAGAATAGTCAAGTTTATGCGCACTAAGGAATATAACGAGCTTTTCTCGGGCGACCCCACTTGGGTTACGGAAAGCATAGGCGGAATGGGCGTAGACGGCAGAACCCTTGTCACTAAAACTTCGTTTAGAATTCTGCACACCTTAACCAACCTTGGGCCTGCTCCCGAACCCAACCTTACCGTTTTGTGGAGTAAGCGCCTACCCGCAGGCTTCAAAAACTTCTGTGCCGAGCTTTCTATAAAGACTTCGGCTATCCAGTACGAAAGCGACGACTTAATGCGCCCCGAGCTCGGCGACGACTATTGCATAGCCTGCTGCGTCAGCGGTATGCGCGTCGGCAAAGATATGCAGTTTTTCGGCGCCCGCGCAAACCTTGCAAAGTGCCTTATGTACGCAATCAACGGCGGCAAGGACGAGATAATCAAGGGCAAGGACGGCAAAGCAATGCAGGTTTCGCCTTGCTTCGAGCCTGTTTCGGGCGATAACAAACTCGACTTCGAAGAGGTAAAAGCTAAGTACGAGCAAATGATGGACTGGCTTGCAGGCTTGTATGTCAACACGCTCAACCTTATTCACTATATGCACGATAAGTACAGCTACGAAGCGCTTGAAATGGCGCTTCACGATACCAACGTCCGCAGATTTTTCGCAACGGGGGTCGCGGGTCTTTCGTGCGCGGCTGACTCGCTTTCGGCAATCAAGCATGCAGAAGTTTACCCTATAAGGGACGAAGAGGGAATCGTCACCGACTTTAAAATCGTCGGCGATTATCCCAAGTACGGCAACAACGACGACAGGGTTGACGAACTCGCCGTTTGGCTTGTAAAGACCTTTATGAACAAGGTAAAAAGCCACTACACCTACCGCGAAAGCATTCCCACGACCTCGATACTGACTATAACTTCTAACGTCGTCTACGGCAAGAACACAGGCAACACCCCCGACGGCAGAAGAAAAGGCACGCCCCTTGCTCCTGGCGCAAACCCTATGCACGGCAGAGATTGTTGCGGCGCGCTCGCTTCTTTGGAATCGGTTGCAAAACTCCCCTACGAGTACTCTCGCGACGGAATTTCGAACACTTTCTCGATAACCCCGCAGTCGCTCGGTAAAGAGAGCGGTCAGCAGATAGAAAACTTAGTCGGACTTTTGGACGGCTACGTTTCCGACGGCGGTTATCACCTGAACGTGAACGTTTTCAACCGCGAAACCTTGCTCGACGCGCAAGCTCACCCCGAAAAATACCCCCAGCTTACAATCAGGGTTTCGGGCTACGCCGTGAACTTCAATAAGCTCACCCGCGAACAGCAAAACGACGTTATTTCCCGTACCATTCACGAAAGTTTTTAATACTATTATAGGCTTTCCCTAATATAGGGGGAGGCTCCGCGAAACTTAACAAAACAATACGCCGCGCGGCAAATTGCC
>CAJTVA010000050.1 GCA_910579585.1 uncultured Christensenella sp. | reverse complement strand
AGCCCGAAAGACGCAAGTAGTGCATCCTCGGTTTAAAATGAAATAATGTGGTTCTTATAAATTTCAAACCGCCTGCTTTCGGGCTACGGATAATTTAAAACCCAATCCGCCCGCGCGTACTCATTCTACGCGCGGGCGTATTTTTTTCATTGTGCGCTAAAAAGGTTGAAAAAATTTTGCGGGTATGTTATAATCAGCTGAGAAATTTATTAAGGTTTTATTTATGGCGCTTGAGGTAAACAATCTTGAAGGCAACGAAGTTGCCGACGATTATTCCAGAACCAGCGTTCCCCAAGGCAGGTGGAGCGATACCTGGTACATTTTCAAATCCAATTTTTTAAAGCTGGTTTTAATCAATGTTTTCGTGCTGATTACGTTTGCACCCGCGATAGTTTTGCTGTTTTTCCGCTCGTCGTATATCCAGCTTTTGGGGAATGTTTACCCGCTTAACACGAGTATACTTTTCCCGTATTATTCCGACGTTTCGGGGCTTGCGGAAAGGGTTACGCTTTCAGCCGACATTCTCTTTTACGCGGCGCTCGTACTTTCGGGCTTTATCGCGGCGATAGGCGTTGCCGGCGCAGGCTATTCCATAAGGCGGATTATCAATACCCACGGTCAGTTCACGCTTAAAGGTTTCTTCCACGGCGTTAAAGTGAATTATTTAAGCACCGTTCTGCCCGTTACGGTCTTTATGCTGTTCCTGTACGCGACTTTTCTTGTCGGCGATTGGTCGAAAATCGTTTCGGCAACGGGCGGAAACTCCGCCGGTGCGATTACCGCGTTCGTGTTCATAATCATCGCTACGGTTTTAGTCGGAATTTTCAGCGCCTGGCAATACGCGGTCGGAACGACTTACAAGGTTAAGTTTAAAGACCTTTATAAAAACTCGTTCATTCTTCTCGTCGGTTCAGTTCTTAGGACGGTTTTTATGGTCGGCTTCTCCTTAATACCCGTCTGGCTGTTTATGATAGGCGGAGTGGTCAGGGTTATCTCATACATCGTGTTCGTATTCATCGGGTTCTCGTTTATACTCCTGTGCTGGACGGCGTTTACTCAATCGGTTTTCGACGCGTACATCAACCCCACGATTAAAGCCGCCGAAGAAGATAAAAAAGCGGCGCGCACTCAGGAAGAGGTCATTGAGGACGACAAACAGCGCGCAAGGGAACTTCTTGCCGCGGGCAAAAGCGAACTTATCTCCCGCCCCATACTGCCCATTGCCGCGGAAGCCGCGGTTGCGGGTATCGGCAAAACCTTCACGCGTGAAAATATCGCCGCCGTAAAAGCGGGCAGGGACAAGCTCGGCGCGGAAGTCGCTTCCTACGAGGACGCGCACAAAAACGATACGGTTTATGCGGAATATAACAAACTTTTTGCCGAAAGAGAGCGCGCGTTGACGGACGAAGTCGGCAAGAAAGGTAAGAAAAAGAAAAAAATCAGCGCTGCAAATCTTTTAAAATAATTTTAAAAATACTGCGGCTTAAAGTCGCAGTATTATTTTTTGAACCGCAAATATGAATAAACTTTACAAATCTCTCGTTTACGGGTTGCAGGTTTCGCTGTCGGTTCTCGACACGACCGAGCTTGTAAACGACGCGATAAAAATACACAACCTCGACGAAGCTTCCGCCGTAATGCTCGGCGGACTTTTGACGGCTTGCGCGTATATGGCGGGCTGTTTGAAGTCTGAGCGCGGCGCCGTTTCCATAACCGTAAAATCGGGCGACGGCAGTGCGACGGTATCCGTTTCGGGCGATAAAGACGGGCACATCCGCGGCTACGTTTTCGGCGCGGAAAACGGACTTAAAGGCGGCACTATGACCGTCATCAAGCAGGACGGACTGTTCAGACCCTTTAACGGTATGTGCGAGCTTAAATGCGACGACGTTTCCGAAAACTTAATGCAGTACTTTCATATGAGCGAGCAGATTGAAACCGCAGTGGCAATCGGCGTCAAAATGAAAGGCGGCAAGTGCGTCGCCGCGGGCGGGGTCGTAATGCAGCTTCTTCCCGGCACTTCGGAAGAAAATATGGACAAAGCCGAAAACGCTATGCAGAATTTCGTGCACGTTGCAGACGTTATCGAAAAGCTCGGCGCGGACGGCGTAATAAAAACCTACTTCGGCGAAGAAACCGAAAAATCGGGAACTTATCTTTCGTTTCCCGCATATAAGTGCAATTGTTCGCGCAAAAAAATAGAGGGGGTTTTAATGCCCCTCGGTAAAAAAGAACTGAACAAAATAGTCGACGAGCAGGGCGCGGTGAACGTTCACTGCGACTACTGCAACACGACTTACGAATTTACAAGAGATGATATTGAAGTTCTCTTCGAAAGTGTAATATGAAAAAAGTATCCGACATCGATTTGGGCGAAGACAGGCTTTTAACGCTTGCCGCCGACCTGGTTGACGAACACAACTATATACAAGCGTTGAAAATGCTCAACAAAAACGCTGCGCTCAACGGTAACGACGACGAGTCGCTTATGCTCTACGCCGAGATTTACGACGATATGGGGCTATATGAAAAGTGCGTGAACGGCTGGTTCAAGTATCTGGACGAAGCCGGCTTCGCCGATTTGTCCGACTGCTACGAGGGGCTTGCCGTCAGTTATATGAACCTCGGCAACGAGCACTATTCGGCTTACTACTATAATAAACTCCTCTCCGAAAGCAACGAAATCGACCCCGAAATGCGCGAGGAGATTTTAAAGGACTTTATCGGCGAGGAGGAAAACCCGCTTAAATTTTCTTACCCGCCCGAATTGGAGGACTGTTCTGAGTATCTTTCGGACGGCATAACGCATATGAAAGCGGGCGAGTTCGATAAAGCCGTGGAAGAGTTCGAAAAGGTTTCCAAGGGTAACCCGAAGTATCTCACCGCGCGCAACTATATCGCAATGTGCAAGATAATTTCGGACAGGTGCGAAGAAGCGGAGCAAGAATGCCTTAAAATGCTCGAAAAGTACCCCGACGACGTTCAGGCTATGACTACGCTAGCCGCTGTCAAGACCGAGGCGGGCAAAAAGGACGACGCGAAACAGCTCGCCCAAAAGCTTCTTAAAATGGAGATTAACGACTCCGAAAGCATATACAAAATCGCCACGGTGTGCTGTGAAAACAATATGCACGAGGAAGCGTTCGGGCTGTTTTCAAAGCTCGGCGGCGAGTTTGAATACGATATGAACATTATGTACTTCAAAGCGGTTGCCGCGTTCAACTGCGGTAAGTACGAAGATTGTTTCGACGCTTTCGACAAACTGTGCACCGTTTATCCTAACGCCGTGACCGCAAAATACTATTACAGGCTCGCGCGCGGAATGAAAGACAGCGGCGAAATTAAGGAACTCAGCTATTTCTACCGCCTGCCCGACGAGGTTAGGGAGTCTTCCGTAAAACTTCTTGCCGCGTATATGCGGCTTTCCAAGGCGGCGGCGAAAAAACTGACCGAAGAGATTGACCTTTCCGAGTGCGTAAAATGGTGCTTTGACGAAACCGAGGGCACGGGCAGTGCGGAATTAAGACTGCTTGCGGCGCAGGTTGCGGTTAAAGCCGATTTGGACTATATAGTAAGAAACCTTCTTCTCGACGCGTTTGCGGACGACAAAATGAAGATTGACGTTTTGATTTCCCTTGCCGAACGCAACAGGTTCGACTGCTTCGGAGTGGTCATCTGCAACGTCTATAAGCGCGTATCCACGTGCGCTTTGGCTCTCGGCAGAACTAAAAGAAAGCTTTTTATGCAAGCGTACGCAAGGCTCGTTGCGCACTTTTCGGTCCTGAACGACGAATACGGCGACGAGTTCGCCGAAACCGCCGAGCTTCTCTACGACCAGCTTGCGGAAGAGGGCAAGCTTGAAATGCTTAAAAGCGTCGAGCTTCTTACCGCTACTATTTACTATCTTTCGGGCGTAACCGCCGCGGGCATCGAGGGCGACGGAATATTTTCTTTCTTCGAAGTCTCCGAAAAAGACGTCAAATTCCTTGCTGGTGAAATATGAAATTATACGATTTCGACGGAATGTTCGATGAAAAACTGACCGAATACATCTCCAAAAACTCTTCTAAATATAAGGAAGAGGAATGGGAAGACATAATTCCCGAGCTCTATAAAAAGTTCGGGGATACGCCCATAAAATCGCTGGGCAAAACCCCGCGCGAATTTTACGGCGGTATGACCGACGGCGAACTGATAAAGTGCCTGAAGCTCCACCTTAAAAACGGAGTTCCCGTTTCGGAATTTCTTTGCGGCGCGATTGAGGGCAGAAAGCTCACGCAAGGGCTTCTGCCGCTTCTTGACGGAACGCAGGAAGAGATTGAGTACGCAATGAACCTTTTAGGCGCAGACCCCGCCGCGACAGATAAGTATATGCAAATGCTTCTCACAACCGACGACGAGGATATTAAAAACAGGTGCGTGGACTTCATAAAGGAGAACGCCGACGCCGTTTCGAACGCGGTTAAAGAAAACTATAAAAAGGGTGCCGAGCGGGAGTATATGCTCGAAATTATGTCCCGCACCACGAAAAAGGACGAAGAAATTTTCGATATTCTCATAAAGGCTTTCCGTTCCGACCCAGACGAGGTGCCTATGCACGCAAGCTATCTTGCCGCATACGGCGACGAACGCGCGCTTCCGTATCTACTCGACAAGATTGACGAGGACGGCATAACCTTCGTTGAGTATCAGGAACTGAAATTCGCTATCGAGGCGCTTGGCGGCGAGTACACGAAAGAGCGTGATTTTTCTTCCGACCCGTACTTCAAGCTGATTATGCCCGATAAAAATCAATAAAGCGTATTAAAACCTCCGTTTGTGGCAAAAACCAGAGCGGAGGTATTTTTTATGCAGGAACTTACATCTAAAGAACTGGAAATAATTTCCGACGTCTTAACAGCGGAGGGGCTCATCTGTAAAAAAGCGAGGGCGTATTCCAAGACCTTGACCGACGTCGAACTCGCCGATTGTATGACGAAAATCGCGGACGAACACGAACAGCGCTACAACGCGCTGTTGAAAATAATAGGAGGTTAGGTTTGAAAGCGTATTAATCGCGAACCGTTGCGTCAGGTTTGCGCTTTGTTTCGGCCTCGTACTCAAAGTACGCTCCCGTCTGCAAACCCGCATCTTCCTTGCATTTCGCAAAGCTACGCTTTCAAAAGATTATTTAAAGGAGTATAATATGAAACTTACAAAAAGCGACGTTACGTTGAACGAAAGAGACTCTCTTCAAGATATGTTAGAGTGCGAAAAACAGCTTATGGCGCTGTACACGACCGCGCTATTCGAGGGCAATTCCAAAGCTATGCGTAAGAATTTTTCGGAAAACCTTTTGGGGGTTGCCGAAAACCAGTTTCAGGTTTTCACGCAGATGAGCACGCGCGGCTATTACGAGCCCAAGCCCGCCAACAAAAATACGGTTGCCGAGGCGGCAAGCACTTTCAAAAAACAGAAAAACAGCTTAAAAGCAAACGGATAGTTTTACGACTTTTCGCCCGCCGAGCGTTCCCGCTCGGCGGGCGTTTTGTATATATTTTCAACTCTTTCACATACTCCTTTTACGGCAGTTTTTGCCTGAAATAGGAGTTTTATGAAAGCTACAGGAATTGTCAGAAGAATAGACGAGTTGGGGAGGGTGGTTATCCCCAAAGAAATAAGAAGTACATTAAGACTTAAAAGCGGTGACCCGTTGGAAATATTCACCGACAGAGACGAACTTATGTTAAAGAAGTATTCGCCCATAGCCTCGCTTGAAAAATTTTCTGAGGGAACGGCGAAGTCCTTATCCGATTTATCGGGTCATATCGCGGTTATCTGTGATACTGATGGTGTTCTGCACGCGTCGGGGCGCGGTCAGCGCGAGTTCGACGGTAAGAACCTTTCTAATAATATGGAAAAGATAATGCGCGAAAGAAAAAGCTATGTCGCAAGCTCGGTCGACGGCGGCGACGTAGTGCCCATATGCGCAAATCAGCAAAACGACGTTACGGCACAAGTGATAGTGCCCATAGTTTGCAACGGCGACTGCCTCGGTGCGGTTGCCCTTGTTTCGTGCGAGCGCGGCGCGAGAATAGAACCCGCCGCTTGCAAACTTGCGCAACTTTCCGCCAATATACTTGCCGGTCAGTTTGAATAAGGTGTCAAATGACTAAAAAAAGGGCAACGGGGCAGTCGTTCCTTGCGGGGGCGGCGATTATATCTCTCGGCGGGTTCGTTTCAAAAGTTTTAGGCGCGATTTACCGCATACCTTTGACGAACATTCTCGGCGGAGAAGGAATGGGGATATATCAGATGGTGTATCCTCTTTACTGCATACTTTTAACGGTTTCCGCCTCGGGTATACCGACGGGAATCTCCCGCCTCATCTCTTCGGGTAAAGGCGTCGGAGCAGAGAAGCAGGCTTTCCGTCTTTACAGCGCAGTTGGGCTTATCGGCACCCTCGTTATGTATCTTTTGTCGGGTCCGCTCGCGGCAATTCAGGGCGAACCCGCTATCGCGCTGTGCTGTAAGCTTTTGTGCCCGTCGGTCTTTTTCGTTTCCCTTTTGTCGGTCGTCCGCGGCTATTTTCAGGGTCGCGGGAATATGTTGCCCACAGCCGCAACCGAAATTTTGGAACAGCTTATAAAAGTCGGGTTCGGCGTCGCGCTTTCGTATATGTTCAAAGACAACCTCGCGCTCGCGGTCGCTATGACGCTTCTTGCGGTGACGGTCAGTGAAATTCTTTCTACGGGCATAGCGGCGGTCTGGTATTTTAAACGCCGCGCGAAGCTTCCCCTTTATACCGTCCCCTCCGTGCCCGTGAAAAGTATTTTGCGCTTCACCGTGCCCCTTACGCTCACGGCAATCGCATTGCCCGTGTCACAGCTTCTTGAAAGCATAGTCGCGGTGCGCCTTTTACGCGATATGGCGGATAACGCAACGTCCCTCTACGGAATATATTCGGGTTGCGCCGTCACGATAATAAACCTGCCCGTATCGGTGTGCTACGGTCTTGCGGCTTCCAGTATCCCGCAAATTTCCCCCCTCGCCGAAAGCGGAAATATATCGGGCGCGAAGAAAAAAGCCTATAAATCGCTTCTTATAACCCTTGCGGTGTCTGTGCCTGCGTCGGCGGGGCTGTTTGTTTTGGCGCCCCTCGCAACAAGCCTTATTTTCGGCTCCTTAGAGGGGGCGGAGAAAGAGCTTTTAATCACGCTTATAAGAATACTCGCCGTTTCGTCGGTCACGCAGTCGCTCGTTCAGACCTCTTCGGCGTGCCTGACAGCCCTCGGCAGTCCCGTCAAAAGCACCGTAACGCAGTGGACGACCGCACTGCTTCGGGTCGGACTGACGGCGTATCTCATAAAATTCACTTCCCTTTCGATTGCGGGCGCGGCTTGGGCGGCAAACTGCGCGAATTTAATTGCCACTTTGATGAATTTCTGGTATATTATAAGAGTAAAAAATCGTAAAGGCGGCAATAAAAATGAAAGTAACGCTGATAGGCTTGGGAATACGCAAAGGCGACTTAACGCTGAGAGCAAAGGAGGCGCTTGACAATGCAACCGAAATTCTGGTGCGAACGGCTGACGCGGAAAGTTTTGGCAGCCTGGCTGGGTACAAGACCGTGCCCCTCGACGAAGTCTTCAAAAGAAGCCGAAACTACGACGAACTCAACCGAAATCTAGCCGCCGCCGTTCTGGACGCGGCTAAAAAAAGCGATGTCTGCTACTGCGTAGACGGCTCGGTTTCGGAAGACGAAGCTTGCAAAATCATCTTAAATAATCATAAAGACTGCGAGGTTCTGGATAGCGTTTCCAAGGCCTCGCACGCATACAATACCTCACGTCTTACGGGCAGTGAGGTTGTTTCCGTTTCGGCGTATTCGATAGAAAATCTCAAAACCTGCCGCGCCGCTACCGTCTACGATATAGACTGCGAGTACGTCGCAGGTACGGTCAAAGAGCGGCTTTCCTATATCTTCGGCGAGGAAAGCGACTGCCTTTTCGTTCGCGGCGAAACGGTCGAAAAGATTAAAATTTACGAAATTGACAGGCAGAAAAATTACGACGGAACCTGCGCCGTCGCGGTAGAGGAGGGAGAGTTTCTCAAAAAAGACCGCTTTGACTTTGCCGATTTAGAGCATATGCTAAAGCTCCTCCGCGCGCCCGGAGGTTGCCCGTGGGACAGGGCGCAGACCTCCGAAAGCATAAAGGGCAATATGATTGAAGAAGCGTACGAGCTTGTTGACGCAATCGAGCGCGGCGATACCGACGGAATGGAAGAGGAAACGGGCGACGTTTTGTTGCAGGCGGCTTTTCACGCGGTTATCGCGGAAGAGCGGGGCGAGTTTACGGGCGGCGACGCGCTGACAAGGCTTGTCAAAAAGCTCATTTTCCGACACTCGCATATCTTCGGCGGAGACAAGGCGGCAACCGAAACCGAAGCCTTGGGCGTTTGGGATAAAAACAAGCGCGAAGAAAAAGGGCAGACCGACTATTCGGATACGGTGCTTGCCGTGCCGAAAAATATGCCCGCGTGTATGCGTGCGCAGAAAGTGGGCAAACGCTCGGCTAAATGCGGAATGGATTTCCTTTCGCCCGTGTCTGCTTCGGAAAAATTGGAAGAAGAGGTCGGCGAGCTTCTGGAAGCCTGCATAAAAGAGGATAAGGGCGCAATTTTCGACGAGGCCGGCGACGTGCTTTTCTCGGCGGTCAACGTCTGTCGCCTTGCGGGCGCCGACTGCGAGCTTGCGCTTCACGCCGCTACGAACAAGTTCACAAAGCGCTTCGTCGAGTTCGAGCGGCTTGCAAAAGAGAACGGCGAAAAGATTGAAGAAATGGACCCGTCGCGTTGGGATTATTATTGGATGCTGGCGAAAAATGCAGTTAAAAAAGATTAAAATAGGAAAATTACATACCAAAAACAACGTCTTTTTAGCGCCGCTTGCTGGCTATACGAACGCGCCTTTCAGAGATATGTGTTTCAATCTCGGCGCAGGGCTGACGTTTACCGAAATGGTCAGCGCAAAAGGGCTTTGCTTCGGCAGTGAAAAAACCAAAGAGCTTTTGTTTGTTTCAAACGGTTACGGCGGCATAAAGGCTTGCCAGATTTTCGGCAACGACCCGTATTATATGCGCAAAGCTTGCGAAAGCGAAGCGCTTGCCCCGTTCGACTTAATCGATATAAACATGGGCTGCCCCGTGCCGAAAATCTATAAAAACGGAGAGGGAAGCGCGCTTTTAGGCGATTTCCCGCTTGCCGCAAAAATTATAAAAGAATGCAAAAAAAGCGGCAAATACATTTCGGTGAAATTCCGCATAGGGCTCGATAGTTCAAGCATATGCGGGGGGCAATTCGCGCGGCTTTGCGAGGACGCGGGCGCGGATATGATAAGCGTTCACGGCAGAACGCGCGATAAAGTTTACGCCGGCGAAGTCGATTTTTCCGAAATTGCGGCGGCAAAACGCGCCGTAAATATCCCCGTTATCGCAAACGGCGGCGTATTCTGTAAAAAAGACGCCGAAAAACTGTACGAAAACACGGGCGCCGACGGTATTATGGTTGCGCGTGGGGCTATGTATAAACCTTGGATATTCGCCGAAATTACGGGTCGCGAAATCCCCGATAAAAAGCGCATAGTATGGGGGCAACTGCAAAAAACGCGCAAAATCTACGGCGAAAGGTTCGCCTGCGTGTTTATGCGCAAAATGATAGGCTTTTACCTTAAAGGCACCCCGAACGCGGCGGAAACCCGCGAAAGGCTGTTTAAAGCCAACACATGCGAAGAAGTCGCAGAAATTTTAAATAATT
>CAJTVA010000049.1 GCA_910579585.1 uncultured Christensenella sp. | reverse complement strand
TTAGCTTTAAAAGACTTTTCAGATATTGAAAAGCATTGCCTGACCGCAGGGCTTTTTGCAGATAAGTTCTGCGTATTTAACAAGCGTGGCGCTGTACGCAGCTTTACCGGGCACCTGCTTCAAAATTTTGCCGCCCTCGTCTTCGAGCCACTCCCAATCGCAAAGCTGCGAAAGGCAAAAATCTTCGGTGTTCAGAAAAAGCACCCTGTCGTCGGGGCAGTACTTGTCTGCGTAGACGGGCACGTTGTTTACCGTAACAACGCCGAAGCCCGTGTGCGCGTCCGTAGAGTTGACGACCCGCCTTTCGTTCGCGATAAGCGCGGCAATCTTTTTCCTCGTTTTGTATGAGCATATAATCATATTGATTTTGCTGTTGAAATTCTCTTCCGCGTAATCGATGATATCGGTCAGCTTCTCTTCGGTGAGCTCGCCCTCGCCGTCCACAGCGTAGGGTTTGAAGTAGGGCTCTTCGGCTTTCGAATAGCCGTAAAGCGTGTCTGCGTCGAAAATAGCGCCGAGCCCCGTCAGCTCGTTATCCATAGAGCCGTGGGGGTAAATTTTAGCGCCCGTCACAGTTGCCGTCACTTTCGACGAGAACGTAACAGTGGAATTCTTCACGTCCACCGCGACGATGTAAAGCCCCGTCAAGCCCGACCCCGTCGCGCCGACGTCAACGTACATTCCCACGAAGTATTCCTTGCACTTGTCGACTTCGTAAACGGCGTCGCCGACCTTGGAAAGAATTTTGCAAAGCGCGCCCGAGCCGTCGCCGAAAAGCATTCTTTGAAAATTCTGTTTGGCGCTTAAAACCAGGCCTTCCATTTCCGCGTTGACGAGGTTAACGAACGCGCCCGAGCTGTCGCGCGAAACCCTTAAAGCCTTGTCGCTTATCTCGATAGTGCCGTAAAGGTTTTTGAGGGGCACGGTTATGTCGAGATATCTGTTTTTATAGGGGTCGGGCAGGTCAGCGTCCTCCGCACCCGCCATAACGTTGCCGCTTGCGCCGCGAACGACGGCAAGCTTTACGTCCTTGCCGAAGACGTTTGAAGCGTTCTTTTCCACCGCTGTAAAGAAAGGTGAAATTCCGTCGTTGAGTTGCGCCGTAACGGCGTCGAGATAATAGTCCTTTAACGCTTTATCCGCGTTTTTGATAGTAATCAAATAAATTCTCCTTAAATATTAATTTTTTAAAAATCTTTCGGCGACTGCGCCCGCCTCTTTCAAGGTTCTGGGCGCGAAGCCGGGTGCGGCGGAGCTTACCCCGCCGACCATAAGCGGCACGCTTTTGCCGCTTGCGACCGTCTTCAAATATTCCTCTATAATCGCGTTTTTGACGCTGTCGTCGATATTTTCGGACTTAGCCGCTATTTCGTCACTTTCGCGAGAGGGCGCGCCGCAACCGGATTTTTCGCGCGCCTTGTTCTCTTCTTCAAGCTCTTTCAGCCGTTGACTGCGTCGGGTGAATTCGGCTTCTAAGCTTTTGTAAGCCGCCATAAGGGCGCCTATGCTTTCAAACTTCCCGAGCTCTGCGGCAATTTCCTTTTCCGCCTCCGCGGCGTCCGCTGACTTTACGGAAGTTATTTTTTCGGCGTTGTCCTCAACGGTTTCCGAAAGTGATTTCTCGTCGTTTTTAATCATTATTTTCCTCCTTCTTTTTCGCCTTGTGCATCGCTATGTGCCCGCATATGCGCCGTTCAACGGCTTCGGACACCTTTTCCGACAAAAGATACGCGGCGTGCTCAGAGATATGAATTTCGTGGTCGTCGTAGCTTTTGACTTCCACGTCGGTCTTTGACATAGCGAGGTTTTCTTCGCCCGCGCGGGCACGGTTCAGCCCGTCCAAATCACGCTCGCCGACGTAGGACGAATACCCCAAAAGCCCGAGAATTTTGTTCTTGGAAACCGAAGAAAGGTTTCCGTTTTCGTCGTTGAAAAGCCCCCTGTCCAGCGCTTCGTAAACGACCGTGCGTTTCTGCGCGGGCGTCATATTCAAGTCGCTGTCGGCTTCGATTGCGACGTCGTCCGAAGAAACGTCGCTACCCTTAAAATACAATAGGTTCAAAACGTTGTTTTTGCCCGCGTACCGAAGCAGCCTTACGTCGGACGCAAATTGGCGGTAAAGCCGCAATATGTGGCGCCCAATCGCTTTGAGGGCACGCTTCATACTGTTGTAAGTAAGGTACAGCCGCTGGTCGTCCTGCTCGATTATAAGTTGCAACCCCGTAGCCGAGGTTATACCCGAAAAGTTTGTTGCGTTTTCGGAAAGATTTCCCGACCCAGCCACTTTGACAAACTCGTTCAAAATATTCGCTTCTTCCTCGCCGAACTCCGACGGAACGTTACCCAAGGTCAGCATTTCGGGCGGGCGGCTACCCTGCCTGTAGGTTATGACCTTGCCGGGCATAAGTCCGTCCTCCGCCAGCTCGTCCGCGTCGACCGCGCCGTCCTCCACGGCGACTACGCCCATAGAAATTCTGTTTAAAAACTCGTGCTTGCGGCTTTTAACCGCGTTGTAAGCTCGCTGTAAGGGAATAAGCCGTTCAACCACGCTTGCGCCGAAGAACGACCCCGCAACGGGCAAAGAAATCTGTTTGATGAAAGGGTATCCCCTCGCCCCGTCGTCGCCGTTTTTATATGGCAACTCGCCGTCGTATAAAAGCTTTCCGCCCGCAACAACCGTAAGTCTGCCGTCGGGGTAGTCGGCAGTGGGGCGCACATACCGCTCCAAAACCATCTCATAGCCGTGCTTAATGCCCGTTATTTGCGCCATATTCAGGGGGCAATCGCTTTTTTGCACCGTCGGCGCGGACACGAAATCTTTAATATCTCTACCCGCCAGCTTAACTCCGTACATACCGTAAATTTCCTCTACGGGCAAAGCTTTTGCGTGTATTATCGAGGGCTGTTCTTCCACATCCTCCACCGCAAGCGAATAAGGGTAAATTTCAAACGGCGACACCGCAACGACCTCCGCGGCGCCCTCTTTAAGCGCCTTTCCGCCGTCCGTGACCCCGACCGCGCTTCCGCCGTCCGAGTTCCAAACAACCTTATAAAAAGCCGTTCCGCAAACTTCCGACCAAATCGTCGCGCGGGACATAACCCCGTCCAAATCGCCGCTATCCTGCACCGCCGCCAAAATTGCGGAAGCGAGCGCGGCGGAGTGCCTGTCGCTTTCTTCGTCGCTTGCGGGTCTTACCGTAAGCGCGGGGCGGATTCTCGACAGCTTCGAAAGCCGTGTATCGACTATGGACGCGATATGGTTGAAAACCAGCCGCTGTTGCCAATAGTAGTCCTTTCCGACGTCCGAAATTTCCCCCTTTACGTCAAGGTCGCAGTATTGGTTGCCCGCAACGAAGTTCATATTCAGTTGCCAGCACCTTTCCAGACTTTTCCGCTCCTGCTGCCGCCTTAAAAAGTCGTTTTCCACCTCGCCCGCAAGTAACTCTTCGGGCGTTAAATTCGTGTTATCCATTTCTCTCTCCTTCAAAATTTTGCTCGTCCAGCAAGCTTAAAAGCTGCATTCTTTCCGCCTCTAACTCCTCGTCGGAAGCCTCCCCCCGCTCTTCCAAAAGCATTTTCACAGCCTTAATGTCGGGCGGCACTTCCCTCTTTGTCACTTTCTTTTTTACAAGGGTCAGCTCCCCGTCCACCATAGCGAACTCCTCAACCACCTCGCTCGCCGAAAGCCCCGTGGCGCACTTCAAAAGCGCCGCTTTAACGTTCTTTTCCTCCCGAATTTTCCTCCCCTCCTTATTTCTTTCTGCCGCGGTTCAAATCTTTTATTCTTCTCAGCTTGTCCCTTAAAACGGGCGAAACCTCCCCGCGCTTTTCGGGCGGTTTGGGGCGCGACATAATAAAATATCTCAGCTCGTCCATACAGTGGTCATCCCTTTTAACGGGCACGTCGCCCGAAGCCCAGAAGTACGTTTTGAACTCTGAAATCATATTTACGCAGTTATCGAAAATATAGATGTCGGGCTCGCCGTTGTCGCGCTTTAAAAAAGTTTTAACCCGCGAAATCCCCGCAAAAACGTCCTTGTTCACGTTTGCGTTCACCATTATCCCGCGGTCGCAGAAAAGTTCCGCAACGCTCTTTGACGAAGCCAGCGTTCTCTGATTCGCCGCGCTGTCGATAAGCGCCGATATTCTACCCTTTGAGTCGGTCTTCCAGCCGAGCTTCGCGCTTATCGCCTTTATTGCGGCGGCGTGGAAGTCTATATCCTTTCCGCTTGCGAAGTGCTCGGCAACGACGTAGATATTTCCGTCCCAGTCCACGCAGTACCAGTGCGCCGAAAGCGGGTTGTGAAGCCCGGGGTCAATCGAGATAACCTCCTGCCATTCGGGCGGAATTTTAAAAGGTCTTATAACGTGCACGCTTTCGTCGAATTCGGGGTAAACAAGCCCCGCGCCCTCAGAAAACTTACCGTACTTTCTTGCGTCGAGGGAGGTCGCGTCCAACGCGCTTTCCAAAAGCCGCGCCTCCTTTTTTGAGAGAAAGGGGTTGTCCTCCCAGGTCATAAATTCGTGCCAGATTTCCCTGTTGCCCTTTTGGTTCAGGTAAATTTCGTTATAGATAAACGTTCTGCCTTTAAGGGGCGTCATCGTGCCGAAAATATCCCCGCGCCTGTCCATAACGCGCATTAAGCACTCTTCGTAGACGTCGCGCGGGGGCTCCTCGTCGAACCACACGAAGTCGAGCGAGCTACCCTGAAACTTCTCCCGCCCCTGGTCGCAGCTTTTAAAGCCGAGGGTGGAAATTCCGCCGTAAATGTTTTTAATCTTTATCTGGTCGATGACCCCGCCCGCAGGGCTGTCTTTGCGCCCCGACAGCATAGTGATATCGGCTATCCAGCTTTTGGGAAGGTAGCTTAGTATTTTTGCCTGCGCAACGTCGCGCTGAACCTGCTGAGAAAGTGAAACCGCCCAACCGAAAACGTCTTTCCTGTTTTTGCGGTACGGGTGAACGCCCCGAAGCATCCAAAGGCATTCAACGGCTCCGCATTCGGTTTTCCCCGAACGGTTGCCGCCGAAAACCCAGCGGTTGCGCCTTTTGCACCTGTGAAATAAAAGCTGTTTTTTATGCTTTTTCCTGCCCGAATTGTAGCTTGCAAGCCTGTCGTTTTTTTTGCGCCTTGAAAGCTCTTTTTCGATTTCGGATATCCTTTTTAATATATCTTCCCTTTGCATAAGACTTTTTTAGCCAAAATCCCCCTTACTTTGCGGAAATTATTAATGTATAATGTCGTCGGTATGAAATATTTCAAAGCGGCTTGTTTCGCCTTGCTCTTATTGACAATATTATCTATATCCGCCCTTTTCCCGCCCGCGCCCGTAGTTGCGGACTCGTTTCGCTATGCGTACGTGGACAGGGGCGTAAAGGCGTACTTTTGCGAAAAGAAAGACGAGAACTCCTCGGTTTTCGCCATTCCGGAAACCTACTGCGTGGAAATCCTAAGCGAAGAGGGCGATTGGTACTACTGCCGCTACGCAAAGGACGAGGGCGCGTATTCCGCAATTTACGGATACTGCCTGAAAAACAAACTCACACTCACCGACGAGCCGCTTGAAAACGAGTATCTTAACTTGCCCATAGCGGTGAAATTCCGCGCCGAGAACGAAAGCCCGTACTTCCCGTTCGAGATAGAGCTGACCCTGCCCTTTTACGGCGAGGGCACGCTGAACGCCGCCAATATGACCTGCGTGTACTATAACGGCAGGTTCCGCTACGTCGCCGAGCCTGTGCCCGACTACGTAAAAAATCCCCTCCCCCAGCCCACCGTTTCGACGGGCGTCACCGAACCTAACGGCGACGGCACTGCGACAATCGTTACGGCGGTGGTGATAACCGTCGTCGCAGTAGTTGCCGTCGCGGTTTTATACTTTGTCGGCAAGCGCCCCAAGCTTCCGCCGAAAATAGGCTAACCGCTTTTGAAAAGGCAGTAATATTCCCGCACCAGCCTCACCCCCTCGCCGAACCGTTCCAGATTGACGGCGTGCCGTCTGAACTTCATCAGTACGCGCCTAATCTCCCTGAAAACCTCGGGTTCGAACTTCGACGCTCCCACCCTTAGCCCGCCGTAAAACTTTAAAACCGACCGCTCTTTTTTCGTAAAATTCTTTATTACGCCGTCAAGATAGCCCCATAACAGCGAAAGCTCGCCCTTTGCCGCAATAATTTCCGCTATTTGCTCAGCGTAAAATTCACCGCTCTTTTCGTAATTTGCGGACTTCAAAGCCTTATCAAGTATAAGGTTATCCAACGCCTTGTTAATGTCGCCCGCCGAGAAGTAAAACCTTATAATCTGTTTGCTCTTCATCCGAACCTCGATTTTTACAAAACATTTGTTTGTTTTTCGTTTGTATTTTAAACCCTTAAACCTGACAAAAAGCGCAGAATTAAAAAATAAATTAAAAATTTTTTATAAAATTTGGCGTGATTTTTAAATTTTAAAACAGTTTACATTCTTATCTGGGATATGGTATAATCGAACCGTGAAGAAATTATTGTTTGTAACAACTTCATTGTGCTTAGGCTTTTGCGCACTGGGGCTAGGCGGCACGGCTTTCGCTTCCGCCGATACGGACGGCTCGGACGGGGCAGAGTTTTACCCCTCTTCTTTCCTGACCGTTCCGACTTTCGACGACCTCGAAGACTACGCCGTCGGCGAGGGCAGAACTCTGTTTTTGCAGGACAACTGTATTTACGAGTACGGCAACGAGCGCGCTATAACTTATGAAAACAGCCGAAAGACCGTAACCCGCCTGTACTTCGAGGACGACTTTTATTACCAGACGGCGGACGGCAAGGTCTACGCGCTTGAAAACTTCAACGCAGACGACAACCCCGAAATCGAAGACTTCGCCTCTTCCACTAAAACCGACGAAATCGCACTGAACGGATACATATACTTTTTCTCGGGCGGCGAGCTATACGTTACCGATAAAAACCACGTGGACGTTGCGCCCGCTCACCTCCAAAATTTCTCAAACCTAAAACAGTACGGCGATACCGTCTATGCGGTAAAAGAAAACGTCCTTTACACTTTAAACGGCGCCGAGGAAACGCCCGTAAAGGTCGAGGACTTCAAACTTACCGGTCAAATTAAGGTCGGCGGTGCGTACGCGGCGCTAACTTCCTCCGCGAGCGGCGACCTGAATTTTGTAAATCTCAAAAACGAAAGATATATGACCGAAGTCAATCTGGACAAGCTGGACGCCGATTCTGAATACTTCGAAACGGGCGACACCGTAAAAATCGTGGTCGCAGACACCCCGACGGCGCTTCTTCTCTATTCCGTCGGCAACGACACGGACGGACTTTCGATAATAGCCGCGGGCGGAAAAACTTATCTTATCCACCCCGCGAACACCTCGCCGAAAACCGTTTACGCGCTGCAAGACAGCGAGTACAAGGACGGAACGATTACTATGGGTTACGTCTACTCCGCGCCTTTCGAGAGCGTCGGAACGCAGATTACGCCCAAGCTCATTTCGGGCGTTACCGTTAAAATCTTAGGCGAAGTCAGAAAGGAAACAAACGCAGAGCTTAAAGACGATTTCTATCTAATCGAATATGCAGACGGCGAAGAAACGGTTAAAGGGTACGTAAGGTTCGGGCTATTGTCCACATTTACTTTCAACGAGGAACCGCCCCAAACCACCCCCGACCCCGACGCGACTTTCGACGACGTTATAAAGCCCGTGGTGCTTATTTTGATAGTTATTCTTCTTATCGCAATCGCGGTGGGATATATCGTCTACGTCGGCACTTCCGACAAACGCAAAACGAAAAAAACCGATAAAAACGGGAAGTAAGCAGAGTTTAAAATGGCAACAAGCAAAGATTATATCGAGTTTGTCTGCGGGCAAATTCAAGGCGACTACGTTGTTACAAGCAAAAAAATGTTCGGCGAATATATGGTTTACGTCAACGGCAAACCCGTCTTACTGGTCTGCGATAACACGGTATTTGTTAAAAAAATACCCGAGGTTTCTTCTTTAATGGAACATGCCGAATGCGGCGTACCTTATAACGGTGCGAAAGAGCACTTTATTTTAGATGTTGAAAACACAGAACTGACGGAAGAGGTCATTGCCGTTTTAGAACGCGTGACTCCCCTCCCCAAAAAGAAAAAATGAAACGAAAAGAACACCCTTTACGGTGTTCTTTTTTTGATTAAAAGTTATTCGTTTTCTTTTCAAAAACTATTCTTTCGCATACTCATAGGCTTCTTCCCGCCACAGTAGCTATTTTCTTAATTTGCTTTTGTTCCAACTTTTTTTATTGCAATAAGGGCACTTCAAATATCTTCGGCTGAATGTATGCGGAGTTAATAAATAAGCCGATAGCGTAGGCACAAATTTTTCTCCGCATTTCTCGCACTCATAAATCTCCGTACTCACCGCAACAAGAAGTATAACTGCAATATCTGAAATAATTGCTATCAAGGCAATACCTATCATAACGATGCGAAGCCAAATTGCGGTTACGTAATATGCCGATAATAAAATTAAAGCAAGGCTTGATAAAGTTGTAAAAATACACGAAATTGTAGAAATAATAATCTTTTTTCGTGGGGTTGTTCTGTCGCTGACAAGAGAAACTATATTTTCTTCCGCCTTTTCAATATATTGATTTTCATTAAGCCGTTCTCCCGATAAAAGTTCGTTCGTATTAATATCAAAAAATTTACACAGCGGAAGTATTAAACTAATCTCTGGAAACCCTTTCCCCGTTTCCCATTTCGAAATTGTTTTTTCCGATACATTTAATTTCTCTGCAACTTCTCGCTGTGTTAAAGACTTTTCTTTCCTTAACCCTTTTAAAAACCGTCCTATTTTAACTGTATCCATAATTGCTCCTTGTTTGTATAATAGCACAACTTACCGTAAAAGTATACCTACGCTCCGTAGTGTTTACCATTAAATATCAATTTAACATAGTATTTTATTTGTATACAATAAAACTAGTTGTTACGATAATCTGGAAAAGATAAAATGCGAACGAGGACGAAGCACTTGAAGAAGCTCCTTGCTTCGGTTGGATTTACATACAAATGCAAGGTCAAAGCCTATTTTTATGTTATTCAGTTGAAAAAGGCGTTCGTTTGTAATATAATGTCTTCATTGCAATAGGAGGCATATTTAAGATTATGACTAAAATCAAAACAACAACCGAAGGATTTTATTTTTATGAAAACAAAATATATTACGGGTGTTATGATGAATCGCAGGTTTCGGGTTGGACAAGCGTTTCAATAATCGAACCGAATAATATTATGACCGACCACCCTATACGGGAAGGCGAGCGGGCTGTTACATTTATAGATAATCATCGTATGCTCGATGCAGAGTATACGGACTTACGGATAATGCTTGATAAAATGCGTTCGTTTATGAATCTTAACAATGATTGCGAGATTGACTTCTCAGCCGTTGAAAAAAGGTTAGGAGTTTCTTTCCCCAAAGAGTTGAAGTTGATTTATTCTTCTATTTATAAAAAAAACGAATATTTTACAAGTGAAGAACATTTTCTGCCGCTTGACGAAATTTATGTTGAGCAGAGCAAAATTGTTTTTTTCAAAAAAAAGAAGTTACCTATTGCGGGTTACGATATAGAAAGCGGACAGCTTGCACAATATTTCAAGCGGGAATGGTATATAGATGAAAGTGATTTTTGTTGCTATCAATTTTGTGTCGGCAGCTTGATTACTATTGCTCTTGAAAATAAACCCGTATTTAAGAAAGGGAGATGCAAAGGTAAATTCGTAACGACGCTTAATATCAAAAAGGAATTAGAGAATTTTTGCAATGATACATATAAACTTCTGGCGGAATTCAATGTGTACGGAATTGCGGTAATGTATTCGGATTCGCTTATTGCTTGGATTAGAAGCAACGGGTTCTATTCGGATA
>CAJTVA010000048.1 GCA_910579585.1 uncultured Christensenella sp. | reverse complement strand
GGGTTTTTTACGTTTGATTTAAACTTGTAGTTTGATTTGCGGTCAGTCCGCCTACGGCAACTTCAACCGGTTAGCGAAATGCAATCGATTGATTAACGATTGGCTAGGTTACGTTAAAGCCTTTAAGATACTCGGTTAAGCGGGGCGCTTACCGAAAATGGCGGTGCCTACGCGTATCATATTACTGCCTTCTTCAACGCAAAGCTTCCAGTCGCCGCTCATTCCCATAGAAAGGTACTTGATATTTCCGTCTTTTTTCTTTATTTCCTCGAAAATCCGTCGCATATTTCGCGCAAGACTCCGTAGGTATTCCTCGCTTCCCTCGAACGGTAGCATCGCCATCAACCCCTCGACTTTCAGCGCAGGCAGCGCGCTTATCCTTTCATACGCAATTTCGGCTTCCTTGAGCGCAAATCCGCCTTTCGTTTCTTCGTTTCCTATGTTTATCTGTATCAGAATATTCGAAGTTAAGCCCTTAGCCTCGCTCTTTTTCGACAACTCCTCGGCTAAATTGTACCTGTCAACCGAGTGGTACAGGTCGACTTTCCCCAAAAGATACTTGATTTTGTTGGTCTGCAAACGGCCGATAAAATGTCGGCGGGGGTTGCCGTTTATCAGTTCGTACTTGTCGCGAAACTCCTGCACGTGGTTGTCGCCTATATCGGTTATACCCCCGCATATGGCACGGTTAATGCTGTCCGCGGTCTGTAACTTCACCGCCGCAACCAGCGTTATTTTTTCACCGAACGGGTTAGTGGCGGGTATTTCTTCCAAAAGCGTTTTTGTGTTTTCTTCAATCATAATGCAAGTTTATCTTAAACCTTTCGGTCCTGTCAAGAATTTTTGAAAAACGCAACGCAAATTTTCTTTATCTTTCAAAGAAATTATGATACAATAAACCATATGGAAAAGAACGGTCTAATAGTCTTTATATTCGAACTTCTCTGCGGTCTTGTCTGCATAGGTTTGGGGATATATTATTTCAGCGTTACCGATACAACTAAAGCCGTCGTATTTTTGCTTGTCGGCGCGGTGTGTATAGTAATGGCGGTGCGCGCGCTTCTGGGTATTTTGCGCAATAAAAAGAATAAGGACGATAAAGACAAAAAATAAAAACCGCCGCTTCACTTGTTTTCTGCTTTGGAAGCGGGTTGCTTGATAGGTGAACACGAACTTAAAACAAGTTGCGAAGTGGTTTATGTATTATCTGGCGAGGCGTTATGTACCGTTAACGGAAAAGAAGAAATAGTCAAAACAGGCGAATGTCATTATTGCCCCATAGGTAGTACACACTCTATCGCAAACAGTGGAAATTCAGCTCTTATAATGTTTGATGTCGTACCTGAATTATAATTTTATAAAATGATTATACGGTAAATTTCAATTTGACGCACTGAACTTGACAAAATCGTAGCGCACTTTATTTCTTAAACGAAGTAGTGCGCTATTTTTTTGCCCATGAAAAATCTCTGCGTCAGAAGCGTTTTAAACATCGTCAAGCCGCCTTTATTATTTATATAATAATGTGAATTAACGCATTTTGTCATACGCAATATGACAAAAAAATCTCGTTTTGGGATAAAATGTTAAAAATATCGGTAAAATTTAAAGAAATTTAAGAATTTTGACAAAAAATTATCATAAATTTATATTACAAAGTTGACAAATTGTCATATTTGTTTTACACTGATAACATAATAAATTAAAATATAATCGGTTAATTTTACCGGAGATAATAAATGAGTAGAAAATCCAAGCTCGCTGGCGGGCTTAAAGGAGAATTGCACGAGGTTAAGAACGCTGGCTTTGCGGCAACTAAAAAAGTCAAGCGTGACAAAACGGTTAACCGCCGTGCGGGTCTTCACGATAAACTTAAAAAATCCGACGGGGAGGTGCGGGTAAAGAGGTGTAAACCCCTTGCCATAAAGCACGTCCGCCGTATGCGTAAGGTTGCCGCGGTATTCGCCGTCGGCATTGTCGGCGTTGCCGCGATAATCGGCGTCGGCTTCTTCGCGCCCAAACCCGATCACGAACTAAACCAGGACTTCAGAACCGTCCTCTACGAATCGCCCGCCGACGGCAGTCGCCCCACCGACCACACCTTGGTCGAAAACGTCGGCTATATGAATTACGTTTTACAGAATCAGGGCTGGTGGTCGTCGGAGATGTTTTCAACCGTCACGGCAATGGGCTTCAACCAGACCGTCGAAACGTATAAACAGTACTACGACGGGGTGCTTATTTCCGCCGACGTTGCAAAGGGCTTCTCTTCTAAGGCAACGCAGTTCTGCGTTGCCGACGGCGTTGTGTTATGGCGCCCCTCTGCGAATACCAACTTCGATAAAATGAATACCCCTTGGTCCACTGGCGAAGCGCAGGGTATGACGGTGAATACCTACAAAATGAAGCGCGGATTCCCGCCTTCGGAGTTTTCCGTTTACGTCCTCAACGAAAAGACGATTGCAAATGCATACGATTATACGGTTACGGACAACTTCGACGGCACCTATACGATGAGCCTGAACCTCAACGTAAACACGGGCGACGATGAAACCAGCGCGGACTATTACTATAAATTACAAATGAAAGTCACGGGCGACCTGTACGATTGCCCCCAGATTAAGAGCACTACGGTTTCTTATACGTTCACCGCAGATTGGAAAATCCTTTCATTCGCTATCCGCGACGAATACGTTGCGCCCGTAGCGCTTGGTGTCAATATCGGATGTACTTCCGAAACCAACGTCGTTTTCGACTACGACGAAATCAACGCGAAAAACACTTTCTGGAAAGATTATTTTTCAGGCGAGTATGACAGATTAAAGGACGGCTTGGTTGACGGCGCCACTCCCGACGACGAGAATAAGGACAACGCTCTCGGCTATCTCACGGCGGCGTTCGCGGGCGTCCTGAACCCCGGCGGCGCGGTGCTTAAAGTCGACGTTTCTTTCGACGACCTGAACTTGAACGGCGCAGTTTTCGTCGAGATGGATAACGGCAGCCTAGGCACTCTCCGCGCTAAGATAGGCGACTTCCTTATCTTTATGGACGGCGGCTATGTGTATATAGACGACGGCAACGCGAAATATAAATTGAATACCGACGGCTTAATTCCCTCGGGCGAACAGACCGAAGAAGAGGGCCCGTCCGACGACTTTCTTGCCGACTTAATGAACATGATGACCGAGGGCGAGTTCGCACTCGACGAAGCAACGGGCGTAGCCACGTTGAAGTCGGAACTCTCGCTTTTCGGGCTCGATTTAGTTCTTAATTTCGAATTTTTAAAGAGCGAAACGGGAATTACCCTAACTAACCTCAACGCACGTATTCCAGTCGGCGAAAAGGTTTTAAACGCAAACCTCTGCTTCGGCGACGAAAGCGACAAACCCGCAATACCCGAGGATACTACGGGGTATACGGATATTTTAAACGACGGTATAGCGTTCGATATAAGTTTGAAAATCAACGACCTCGCCCTTGACGGAGTTGCGAAAGTTTATTTCGAAAACGGTGGCTTTACAGGTCTTTATATTACCCTTGCCGATTTGGGTATATACTACGATTGCCCCCGCAATATGCTTTATTTAAGCGTTGGCGAGCTTGAATATAAACTCGATTTATCCGCGCTCGGCGAGGGCGGCTTTGAGTTCTCTGGTCTAATCGACGGGCTCGACATTGACAGCCTTTTAAACGATATTATTAAATACTTGTCCGCCGACAAAGACGGCATAAGCACTGCGTTGAAATTCGATATAAAAGAATTGCAACAGGTCCTCGGTGCGAAAATCACCCTCAAACTGAACGGCGGGCTCGGCGTAAAAGCCGACCTTAGCTTGGGCGGCGTCAGCGCAACGCTCGAAGCAGGACTGCACGGCGGCGAAATCGCTCTGCCCGACTTGACTGAATACGAGGATATTTTAAATTCCGATATAACCTTAAACGTGGCTTTAACGCTTTTCGCAGACGTTCCCGTTGAGGGCGAACTTGAAGAGCTGACTTTAAACGGCAAAGTAACATTGGGTCTTAAAGACGGCGCTCTTACCGAGGTCCGCGCCGACTTCGGAATCGCAAAGGTCTACTACTGCGTAGCCGAAAAAACCTTGTTCATAGACGTCGACGGAATAAAAATCAAAGTCGACCTTCCCGAATTCGACGCGGGCTCGTTCGACTTTACGTCTATATATAACTCGTTAGGTATCGACGCGCCCCTGCTCGTTAAAGACCTTTTACAGAACCTTACGACCACCGCAACCGCCATTTCGGGCAACGCTTCCGTTTCGGTTTTCGACGGCGTACTTCCGCTTAGCGCAAAAATAGACTTCGCTGACGGACTTACAATCGAGGGTGGCGCAGTGCTGTTCGGTATGACGGTTAACGCGTCCGTAAGCCTTAGCCCCGACGCGGTCGAGCCCCTCGCTCCCGAAGACAAAGAAACGTTCTGCGGACTGTCCGAAAACCTTATCGAAATGCTTCTCGGCAAAATCGACAACCGTATTTCCGCGGAAGTCGGCGGCGAGCTTTACACTTACGACTACGACAAAGAAGAGTACGCAAGAAGCTACTCGTTCACGGCTTCGGTCGAGTTCGACGGCACTAGCGAAACAGACCTGTATATTCACCTTTCGTTGGGTCTTGACGCGGTTTCGGCTTCGAAAGACGACGTCTATTTCGACTTCCTTATCAAAGAAGAAAAGGTATTTATCTCCCTTTCGAAGTACGCCGAAAACGGTAACCCTATGAAGATGTATATGCCCTTGGACGAATTTGCAAACGTCGTTTCGATGGTCGGCGCAATGGCGAACATCAACGGGCTTTCTTTCGGCGATAACGAAGAAATCGCAACAGCATTCAATCAAATTTACGCACTGTTGAATTCCTTCCTCAAAGTGGACGAACGTCTCGGCGACACAGCGGTTAAATTCGCGTCCTTCGGCGAAAGCCTCATTCCCCAGTTGTTCTCGTCAATCGTCGGCGCAAGCGGCGAGGGCGGCAACAGCGAAGACTTCGAATTGAACTTTTCTGCAAAATACGTTACCTCCCTCGGCACTAAAACGTACGAGGACGGCAAATCGGGTCTTGTGCTAGTCTTGAATTCCGCGGCTATGTACGGTTCGGACGACCTCGACGATTTAACGGTCGAGCTTTTCAGAAACGACAGCTTCCTTTTAAGCGGCGCTTCCGTCAAAAACGTCTACTTCGGCAACGCCAACGAAAACAGGCTCGGCTTGAACCTTTCGCTTACGAACGAGTTCGATAAAGTCGAAACCCCGAACGTAACAGACTACTTCAACCTTATGGGAATCGACGAACTTTTGAAAACTTTCGTCAACTCCGCAACGCACGCAACCACTAAAGAAGAGTATGAAGCGGGCGCCACGACCGAGTATCTTTTAAATACCGAGTATTATATCGACGGCAAAATTACCCTGTCCATACTCGGTAGCGATATCAACGTCAATGTAAACAACTTCTTCGTAACGATAAACGACGATAACTCTGTAGAGTTTAACGTAAGTATTAACTACCCCAAGGTTTCCATTCCTCTCATTCTGACGGTCATCGAAACCGCCGCAAGCGTCGATATTACGGTCAAAGACGAAATGGTCTATATCCGCAAAACTACGGACGGCGGCAAAACTTACGGCTACCGCATAATGACCACCGACGCGTTCACCGCGGACATGATGGGTCAGATGCAGTATATATTCAGCTTCTCCGATAAGCTTATGAATATGATAAACGGCGGCGACGGCGGCGGCAGTGTTGCCTTGGACGACTACGGCGATTATTTAAGCAAACTCATTGCAAGCTACTCGTTTACGGAAAACAACGGCGCGGCGAACTGGACGGTCGGAATAGGAAAAGACTTTATCAACGGCTTTGTCGGAATGTCGCTTCTGTCCGAAAACGTAAGCGTAAAAATTAACGCGGTTTCCGATGCGAGCGGTGAAGCGTATAAATTCAACAGCCTGTCTTTAAGCAGTAAGCTTTTCAGCATAATCGGCTTCTCGGCAGAGCTGAACTACCGCAACGCACAGTACGTCTGGGATAACGGTATTGACCTTTCGGGCAACGTAGTCAAGCTTGAAAGCGACAAAAATTACGGAATAGGCGGTTACAGCTGGACGGAAATTCTCGGCGGTACCACGCTCGAAGAAATTTGCAAAACCGTCAACTGGACCAAGCTTTTAAGAGAAACGTCGGGTTCGACGTATCTCGAATATAACGGCTCAAATCTCCAAATCGGCACGCTCAAATACGAGTACGCAACCGATATCAACGATACCGAATTCGTTGAGTTCGGCACCCGCCAAACCGTCCTTTACGGCACGAACGGAGTGTATACCGTTCTCAATAAGCCTACAATCGACGGAGTAATGAAGCCCGTTGCCAACGGCGACGACTTCCTCGTCGGCTCGTGGAACTACGACTACGTTATAACCGACGAAACCGACCACCTCGGCGCGGTAATCGCAATGCGCGCCGAATACGGCGCTGTTACGCTCACAATCGTTTCGGAACAGCTCCTTAACGACGCGTTGACAGAGCTCGGCTTCACGGCGCACGGCTGGCAGGACGACGGCTATTACGTGTATACCAAAACCTTCAAATACGACGAAAACTCTGTTTATACCCTCGACGGGTTAAGCAACCTGCCCGGATACGTCTTTAACGGCTTCTACGATTCTTCAACGGGTGAAAAGGTCGAATCTTTCGTTGCCGACAGCTCGAAAATGCTCTATATCGATTGGGTCGGCAAGACGGTTAATATAACCTATTCCAGCGATATCTCCGTCAGCGGCGCAACCAAGGCGGACGGCGTTTATACCGTCGGCGGCAACGTAAAATACGGCGCGAACGACGCTTTGAGAACTCCCGTTCCCGCGGCGGAAGGGGTCAACTTCCTCGGCTGGTTCCTTGAAACCGAAACAGGCTATATCTACATAGAAAGCTCAGAAGCGCTCAAAGACTATCTCGAACAAAACTACTTCAACTCGCCCTCGGCGCTCAACGAAGAAAGCGTTTCGGTAACTCTTTGGTCGGTGTGGTATAACAACGTAACGGTTACCATAACGAAAGCTTCCAAGTCTTGGGGAACCTGGTCGATAGGCGGCAGTTATACAGGCGGCGACTATGCAAGCGCAATGAGTATAAGTATAGCCGAAAAGGCAGGTATAGCGCGCTCGGTACAAGTCCGTTACGAGATTAACGGCAGCGCGGAACATTGTGACGGAAACGACGTGTCGGATAAACTCAACAGCGGCTCCTGGTACAACTTAACCGGTGACTCGTTCAGTAAAAGCACTATGACGACTTTAAACGGAGCTTCTTACGGCGGAGCAAGGGTCAAAGTCACGTTCAGTGTAGACGGCAAAACGTTAGCTACTCCCGAGCATTCGAACTTCAAATCAAAGTAATTAAAAAAGGCGCAACTTCGGTTGCGCCTTTTTTTACGGCTTAAAATCGCTTGTAATTTGTCACAGGGTTTGGTATAATTACACCGTTAAAGTATTTACGGGGTTTATTATGAGTGAAGAAAAGAATAGCGGCAAGCAAGTTTTTATTGCGGTTTCAAAGCGCGCCTTAGATATCGTCGGCGGCACGTTTCTGTTTATTGTGACAAGTTGGCTCGTGCTTATAGCGGCGCTCGTCAAATTTTTTGAAGATTTCCACAACCCGTTTTGCGCTGTCAAGCGCGTGTCTGTAAAGGGTAAAGAGTATAAGCACTTCAAAATCCGCACGATGTGTATTCACGCCGAAGAGCTTGAAAAACAGCTTATAGAAGCAGGCTTGAACGAAGCCGAGCCGCCCGCATTCAAAATGGAGAACGACCCCCGCATAACCCCCGTGGGTAAGTTTTTAAGAAGATACTACGTTGACAGATTTCCCGCGTTTTTGAACGTAATCGCAGGACAGATAACGTTAAAATATATCTTCACAAAGAGGGTAGAAACTTTATAACCGGCATTTATTATAAAACTAAAAGCCCCGCGGCAACCGCCGCGGGGCTTTTAATTAGCTTTTGAACAGATTTTTAATCATAGTGTTAACGTAAAGAACGGGCACAATCGCAATTTTGTCCTTGTACTTTAAAACCGACTTCATATTTTTCGCGGGCACCAGCACTTTTTTAAAACCCATTTTCACGCACTCCGCAACCCGCTTTTCGCAGTACGAAACGGCTCTCACCTCACCCGTCAGCCCTACTTCCCCGAAAACCGCCGTGTACTTGTCGACAGGTTGTCCGAAATAAGCGGAGGCAAGCGCCGCGCATACCGCTAAATCGCAGGCGGGTTCGCTCAGTTTTATCCCGCCCATAGCGTTCACGTACACGTCGTAGCCGCCAAGCGCCAGCCCGCACCGCTTTTCCAGAACGGCGATAAGCAGTACCAGCTTGTTGTAATCTATCCCCAGCGGCATTCGCCTCGGCTGCCCGAACGTCGTTTTTGCAACCAGCGTCTGCACCTCTACGTTCATACATCTCGCGCCCGTCTGCGCAGGGGTAACGGCGGAACCCGCTTCCTCGCCGCGGCTTTCGGACAGGAACACGCCCGAGTAGTCCGTCACGGCTTTAATTCCCTCGCCCGTCATCTCGAAGACACCTACTTCGGATACGTTCCCGAATCTGTTTTTTACGGCGCGAAGTATTCTGAAGTTTTCCTGATTTTCGCCCTCGAAGTATAGAACGGTGTCCATAATATGTTCAAGCACTTTCGGGCCCGCCAGCGCGCCCTCTTTGGTGACGTGCCCGACGATAAAGAAAGTTATCCCTCGGCTTTTTGCAATACGCATAAGCTTTGAAGCGCACTCCCGCACTTGACCTACTGACCCCGAAGAAGAGGACAGGTCGTCGGTGTAAACCGCTTGAATACTGTCGATTATGCAAAATTCAACGCCTTCGAGCTCGCTTTCAAGCCCGTCGATGCAGGTCTCGTTTAATATCAGCATTTCGTCCGAAGCAAGGTTCAGCCGCTCCGCCCGCATCTTTACCTGCGAACAGCTCTCCTCGGCGGAAAAATACAGCACCTTGTGCTTCGTCGAAAGATGCGCCGCAATCTGCGTTAAAAGGGTAGACTTACCTATGCCGGGGTCGCCGCCCAAAAGCACTAGCGAGCCTGCAACAATCCCGCCGCCCAAAACGTTGTCGAACTCGGAAATCCCCGAAGACGTCCGCGCATATCTCTCGTAAGTAATTTGTGAAAGCGGCTTCGCCCGCCCGCCGTAAACGGCCCTTGTCGCGGCTTTTTGCGGTTCGGCAGGCTTAATTATTTCTTCAACCATAGTGTTGAACTTCCCGCAACCGGGGCACCGCCCGAGCCAGCGCGGGCTAGAAGCCCCGCACTCGTTGCACACAAATTCAGTAGTACTTTTCGCCATAAATTTTTCCTTAATTACAAATCGCCGAACGGCGAGGGAGTGTGGGGGGTGGTTCTTGCTAGCTCGTCATAGTTTTTCGCCTTGCCGAAAACTTCCTCCAACGCGTTTAAAAGCCCTTCTATATCCGTGCTGCAAGTTTTCAAGTCCAAATAAATGAAGCTTTCTCCGTCCGCGCCCGTAACGGTTATTCCTTTTTTCTTAATCTCAATATCGTGCCTTGCGTACCAACCCTTATACACGCGGTGCATATCGTCAATGGGTATGTAAACGTCGCCCCAAGCTCCGTTGACAATTCCGTTTACATATATATCGCCGTTAATCATAAAAAACTCGGCTCTTATTCTTGAATTTTTAATGGTATAAACGCCCATGCCGAACACAGCCGCAAATGCAGTCGCACCCAAGTAGCCTACGGCGTTGTGTACGCCTTCCGCTTTATCTGCCGCCTTGTTGCCGTAATATCCTTGCACATAAACTCCGTTACCCATATTTTTATAGCGCTGTATTACGGAAGAACTTCTTTTATAAACCTTTCTTCCCAAATGCAGATAAATACTTGCAAATATAAGGGGTACAAGTCCTATAAAAATTCCCCAGCTAGCCAAATCTTCATAAAGCTTGTTATTCGCCGTATTAATTATTTTCGCCGAGGTCAACGCAAACACAACGGCAG
>CAJTVA010000047.1 GCA_910579585.1 uncultured Christensenella sp. | reverse complement strand
GGACCCCCGCGGGCGGCATACTTTATACAAAATAAACATAAATAAACACAGTATTGCGCCGTCTATATGCGTTTATTTCAACGGTATCTGGGCGCGCGCGTTAATATCCATAGGCGCGAAGTTGCCCGACAAATACTGTATAAGCCCCTCGGCGGCTATCATTGCCGCGTTGTCGGTGCAGTACTTCTTTTCGGGCAAAATAAGCTTCAGTCCCGCTTTTGTGCACTCCTCTTCCAGCCTTGCGCGAAGATACCCGTTCGCGATAACCCCGCCGCCTGCGGTCACGGTGTTTACGTTTAGCGCAACCGCGCTTTCGACCGTCTTTTTTACAAGCGGGTCAACCGCCGCGTGCTGGAACGAGCAAGCGACGTTTTCCCTATCTACTTTTTCGCCCTTTTGCTCTTTATTGTGGCAGTAGTTTATGACGGCGGTCTTCAAGCCGCTGTAAGAAAACTGCAAAGTCTGAGTGTTTTTAACCTGACATTTCGGCAAAGGAACGCTGTTTTCGCCCTCTTTTGCTAGCCGTTCCACGTTCACCCCGCCGGGGTAAGAAAGCCCCAGAACCCGCGCTACCTTGTCAAACGCTTCGCCAGCCGCGTCGTCCGAAGTACCGCCCAAAATTTCAAACTCCGTAAACGTCTTCGTGTGAAGTATCGCAGTGTGCCCGCCGCTTGCAAGCAAAGTTATAAACGGCGGTTTCAAGTCCTTGTCAACGAGGTACGCCGCCGCCATATGCCCGCGGATATGGTTGACCGCGATAAGCGGAACGTTCAGGGTATACGCAAGCGATTTCGCGAACGACAGCCCGACTAAAAGCGCGCCCAAAAGCCCCGCGCCGTAAGTCACTGCGACAGCGTCTATTTCTTTTAAAGTGACGCCCGCCTCCGAAAGTGCAAGGCTGACAACCTCGTCCACGGCTTCGGTATGCGCACGGGAAGCGATTTCTGGCACCACCCCGCCGTACTTAGCCTGTTCTGTCGCGGAAGATATAATTTTGCTCGATAAAAGAGTTCTGCCGCGTATCACGGCGGCAGCGGTTTCGTCACAGCTGCTTTCAAGCCCCAAAATTACTGGGTCGGATTTGATTTTGAAATTCGAATTATACATTATAAAAACGCCTATAAAAAACGCGTAGATACAAGCAAGACAAGGCGCACGCGGATTTGTTGCAGGGAGTGTACATTGGCGTACACGACCAAAACAAAACGCAAGTGCAACACAGTATTGCGAAGTATATACGCGTTTGAACTTTACACTGTTTTTTTAAGATAGTCGATAATAAACCCCTGAATATCTCCGTCCATAACCGCCTGCACGTTCGTATTCTCGAACCCCGTACGGTGGTCTTTGACGAGGGTGTACGGGCAGAAAACGTAGCTTCTAATCTGACTGCCCCACTCTATCTTTTTGATTTCGCCCTTAATCTCTGCGTCGGCGGCTTCGCGCTCGGCAATTTGCCTTTCAACAAGCTTTGCGCGGAGATATTCGAAAGCCATCGCCTTGTTCTGCAACTGGCTTCGCTCGTTCTGGCAGGTTACGACTATCCCCGTCGGGAAGTGCGTAATTCTTATCGCGGTTTCGGTCTTATTGACCTTCTGCCCGCCCGCGCCCGAAGAGCGGTAAACGTCTATTCTTATATCCTCGTCGCGAATTTCAACGGTGTTGTCGTCGTCGACCTCGGGCATAACTTCCAAAGATGCGAAAGAGGTATGTCGGCGCTTGTTAGAGTCGAACGGGGAAATCCTTACAAGGCGGTGAACACCTTTTTCCGCCTTTAAAAAGCCGTACGCGTTCTCGCCGTCAACCTTGAACGAAACCGACTTCAAGCCCGCTTCGTCGCCGTCCTCGAAGTCGAGTTCGGTGACTTTGAAGCCCTGCTTTTCGCAGTAGCGGCAATACATTCTGTAAAGCATCTGCGTCCAGTCGCACGCTTCCGTGCCGCCCGCACCCGAGTGCAGGTTCAAAATCGCGTTGTTGCTATCGTACTTGCCCTTTAAAAGTGCGCGTATGCGCATATTTTCAATGTCGTCCTCGGCGGTGGAAATCATACTTTCGAGTTCGGGGATAAGGCTTTCGTCGTCGGCTTCCTCAATAAGGTCGATAAACGCAGAAGCGTCGGCAAGCGCGTTTTCACCCTTTTGGTAGGAAGACATCTTCCCCTCGACCGAGGAAATTTCCCGCCCTATTTTTTTGGACTTTTCAAGGTCTTGCCATACTTCGGGCTTTTCCTGCTCCTCTTTAAGCTCGGCAAGGCGCGCGCCTAGATTTTCAATATCCAGCGCGTACTTAGCTTCTGCAAGCGTATCTTGAAGCGATTTAATTTTCAGACGGTAGTCATCAGCTTTAAACATAGAATTCCTCACAAAAATCTCGGCTATTCTGCGCCTGCGAAGTTGACGCGATTGACTTTCGTAACAATCGCTATTCCGTCGCTGCGCTCCTTACGTGATTTTAGAAGGCTCTGCCTCCCTGCCCGCAATCTTTTAGGGCACACACGCATATAATTGCGGGCATTCCCTCCGCTGAGGTGGCAAAGCCACAAATCGGGACGAGCCTTGACTTCTCAAAACAGTGGACACCCACTGTTTTGCAAGGCGGAGAGGAGCAAACGCATATGAGGCGTTTGCGGTGCCCAAGGCGGCTGTTGTCCTTACAGCCGACGAGGCGCGGGCGCAAAAACGTGGTTTTGCTTGCGCCGTTGATTATTTAATAAATTTCGTGAGCGTGCAACGCAGAAATGTTGCGGAAGCTAAAATTGCAGAGATGTTATTTTGAAGTGCGGAGATAGGGTGCAATACAAGGCGGGGGAGCATTTTCGACGGGGAGTTTACTTTGTCGTAAAAACACAGAAAATTGCGGAAGCTAAAATTGCAGAGAAGCAAGCAGAACGAGGAGCGCGAGGAAAACCCGAAGGAGCTTACTAAGCGTAAGTGACTGAAGGTTGCCGCAGCGCGACATAGTTATGCGTAGCTTATATGCAATTTTCATTATTTATTGTCGTTCCAGTAGCAACAGTCTTTATACTTCTTCCCACTCCCGCAAGGGCAGGGGTCGTTTCTGCCTACCTTAGAGTTCTTGGAAGCGACTTTGGGTTGCTGTTTGCCGTCGATATTCGCCATTAAGTCCTTGGGGGGCTCGGGTGCGTCGCCGATTACGGGCCCCGACGTATTTGCGGCGGGGGTCGTGTTCGCGGCAGGGGTCAAGCCGCCGTTGCCGCCGTTTTCTTTTTCAGTCGCTTCCCTTGCCTTAATTCTTTCCTGCATAACCTCCTGCGCGCGCTTGGCGATTGCGGGGTTCATAGGCGAAAGACCCGTATTGGGGTCGGCTGCGGGCCGTGCGGGGCGCGCGGGCGCGGATACAGGAACGGGCTGACCGTTCTGCACGCGCACAATGCGGCCTTTCAGAAGTCTGGAAATGGTAGTCGTCTGAACGCGGTCTATCATTTCCTCGAACATCTCGTAACCCTCCTGCTTGTAGGCGATTACGGGGTCCTGCTGTGCATAACCGCGAAGCCCGATACCCTTTCTGAGCTGGTCCATTGCGTCGATATGGTCAATCCAGTTTTTGTCGACGCTTCTGAGGAGTTCGTTCCTTTCAATCTGGTGGTAGTCAACCTGCCCGTCGGTCATTTCCGAGATGTTTATTATCTTCTGCTCGTAAGCTTTCGTAACTTCTTTTGAAATCTTATTCAGCGCAAGCTCGTAGTCCCACTTTTCAAGGCTCTCGCGCTTAATTACGTAAGTGCATTCGTCGGGGTATACTTTCTGTTGAAGCGCTTCGTTCAAAGCGTCCTCGTCCCATTTTTCGGGCATAGCCGAAACGTCAACCGTTTCAGACAGCACTTTCGCAACGTAGTCGGGGATATACTTCAACATCTGCTCGTGCACGTCCGAACCGCGCAACACGTTCAGCCTTTCGCCGTAAATGGTTTTACGCTGTTCGTTCATAACCTCGTCGTATTGCAGAGTGTGCTTTCTTATGCCGAAGTTCCTACCCTCTATCGCGCGCTGTGCGTTTTCTACGCTTCTCGAAAGCATTTTCGACTGTAAACACTGGTCCTCGTCAATCTTGAAGACGGAATAAAGCTGTTTCATTCTCTCGCCGCCGAAGCGCTTTGCAAGGTCGTCTTCGAGGGAAATGAAGAATACCGAAGTACCGGGATCGCCCTGACGTCCCGAACGTCCGCGCAGCTGGTTGTCGATACGGCGCGATTCGTGGCGCTCGGTACCTAGAATGCAAAGCCCGCCCGCCGCGATAACTTCCTGCTTTTCCGCGTCGGTTTCCTTTTTATAGCCGCCGTAAAGCTCTGCGTAGCGGTTTCTTGCGGTCTGCTCTTCCTCGGTGAACTCCCTGTCCGCGTAAGAAATTGCGACCTCAATCATATCGTGGTCGTAGCCCTCTTCGCGCATACGCTTTTTAGCAAGATACTCGGGGTTGCCGCCCAAAAGAATATCGGTGCCGCGCCCCGCCATATTGGTTGCGATAGTAACTGCGTTCAGCCTGCCCGCCTGTGCGACGATTTCGGCTTCGCGCTCGTGGTTCTTTGCGTTTAAAATGTTGTGTTTAATGCCGTTTCTTCTTAAAAGCCTTGAAATTTCCTCAGACTTTTCAACGGTAACTGTACCTATAAGAATGGGCTGACCGGTCTTGTGGCGCTCGACCACTTCGTTTACGATTGCGCGCTTCTTGCCCTCGACCGTCGAATAAATCATATCGGCGAGGTCCTGCCTTTTCACGGGTCGGTTGGTGGGAATGGGCACTACGTCCAAAGAGTAAATGGTTCTGAACTCGTCCTCTTCGGTCATAGCGGTACCCGTCATCCCCGCAAGCTTATTGTAAAGCCTGAAATAGTTCTGGAAGGTTACGGTCGCGTGCGTCTTGTTTTCTTCCTTGACCTTTACCTTTTCCTTTGCTTCAATCGCCTGATGAAGCCCGTCCGAATATCTTCTTCCGTTTAAAACACGGCCCGTAAATTCGTCTACGATAAGAATTTCGCCGTCGGGGGAAACGATGTATTCCTCGCCGTTATGGAACAGCTCGTGCGCCTTCAAAGCCTGCTGAATGTGGTGGTTCAAGTCCGCGTTTTCGATGTCGCCGAGGTTCTTTATCCCGAAGAAGCGCTCGGCTTTCTCCGCGCCCTTTTCGGTTATGGTCACGGACTTATCCTTTCTGTCGATGATATAGTCCCAGTTCTCCATTTCTTCGAGAATGCGGGCAAGTTCTTCCTGCGCCGCCCTGTCCTCTTCGGAAAGGTCTTTTTTCTTTCTGGACGGAATTTTCTTTTCCGCGTCCTTTTTGTCGTCGTCGAAGCCGCCCTGCAAGTTCCTGACGAACCTGTCGACGTCCTCGTACAGCTTCGAGCTTTCTCCGCCCCTGCCCGAAATGATAAGCGGGGTACGCGCCTCGTCTATTAAAATCGAGTCAACCTCGTCGATAATGCAATAGTTAAGCTCGCGCTGAACCATCGCGGGGATAGAGGTTTTCAAATTGTCGCGCAGGTAATCGAAGCCGAGTTCGTTGTTGGTTGCGTAGATAACGTCGCAAGCGTAAGCCTTTTTCTTTTCGCCGTCGTCCATACCAGGCACGACCACGCCGACCGTCAGACCCATAAATTTATGGACTTTACCCATCCACTCCGCGTCGCGCTTTGCAAGATAGTCGTTGACGGTTACGATATGCACGCCCTTGCCCGTCAAAGCGTTGAGGTAAGCGGGCAGAGTCGAAACAAGGGTCTTGCCTTCGCCCGTTTTCATCTCGGCTATACGCCCCTGATGCAGACATATACCGCCGACTATCTGAACGTGGAAGTGCTTCATTTTGAGAACGCGCCAGCTCGCTTCCCTGAACGCCGCGAACGCGTCGAACATAATATCGTCAAGCGATTCGCCCTTTGCAAGCCTGTCCTTTAAAACGAGAGTCTGACCCTTAAGCTCCTTATCGTCCATTGCGGCGTACTTAGGCTCTAAAGCCTCGACCTTGTTCGCAAGTCTGTTAAGCTTTTTTAAAGCGCTGCGGCTGTCCGCGCCCATTATGAATTTCAAAAGTCCCATAAGAAAATTACCTTAAAAATTATAATCTTTTTTCATTTTACTATATTTTGGAAAATAAGTAAATCCGTTTTTTGTGTTTTCTTGCAATTAAAACAAAAAAAGCCCCGTCTTTATCCTTATGCCTTAATTTATAAACCAAAAAACAACTTTTCACACAACGAAAAGAATAGGCAGTCTTGCCCCGCTACGGGTCAAGCCTGCCTAAAAGAGAAAAAGGAAATTTGTCTAAATTAATACGTTCTGCATTCTGCAATAAAATTCTTCTTTGAAACGGTTCGGTCGGGTTACGCTTTTCACCGTCAGCGCACCGCGTACAGTATGCACAGTAACGTTGCCGTACCTGAATATCCTGCCACCGACGGACTGACCGACGAATACGTTCTTTACGTCCTGCCAAGAGCTTTCAAGCACATCGCCGCGAGCGCGCACGAGAATGCGCTTATCCGTAGCAACCAACTCGTAACCGAAATGAAGATACGTTTTTACGCAGGCCCAAACCAGCCAGCAGAAAACCAACAGCCCTAAAAGTACGCCTACCCCCACCGTTATGAATTTCGGAATTTGCAACGCAATGCCCAAATTCATAAGTATATCGCCGAAATCGGGGTTCTCTATGCCCACCGCGTCGAAAACGAGTTTCTGCACTTCCGCGTCCAGATATTTCGGGATAGCGACGGGCAGACACACTGTCAAAAAGAAAAACAGAAACACCGCAGGCAGACAAAGCCAATCGGCTATTATCGCCGCCTTGCTGATTTTGGCTTTCAGAACGACTGTTTCGCCGTCACGCAAGCCGTCCGTAAGCGCCATAATTATTTATTGATTGCACCCGCAACCGCCTGAGCCATCTGGGTTGCCTGCAACTTGATTCTGTCCTCTTCGAACTGGTCTATTTGCGCCATAAGCATACTCTTGAACGCTTCGCCGTTCTTTATAGCGCCGAAAGCGAGTTCGCCTGCGGCAGTGGTGATTTTAACAGTGCTGAAATTGAAGATTTTGCCCGAAAGTTTCTGGGTTACGGAAACGTTCTGTAACTTATTCAAAGGCGCGTCAAGCGACTTCGTGTTAAAGACGCCCGTCTTACCGACGACCCGCTTCGTCGTTATCGCAAGCTCCACGTGGTTGAACTGTATAGTCGCGATAATCGCCTTAATCGTGGGAATAAGCAGCAACCAGCAAAAAAGTATGCCTTTAAGCCACGCGCTCAAAAGAAACAAACCGTTGCGGTCTGCTTTTTTAACTATTGTTTCATTCTTGCCTAAATTGTTTTCAACGTAGTTTCCCATAAAAACTCCAAAAATTTATTATTTCGTCAAATTTCTCATTCAACGACACCATTCTAACCTGTTTCAGGTTAAATGTCAATAAAATTTGCAATAAAATTTATACTTTAACCAAAAATATTTTGTAAGGAGAATTATGTACAGGCGAATAAGGGAACTACGGGAAGATAACGATATGAATCAGACGCAGGTTGCAAAAATGTTGGGAATGTCACAGACGGGCTACTCAAAATACGAAACGGGCGAAAACGACGTGCCTACGAATATATTGATAAAACTTGCGCGGTTTTACGATACCAGCATAGACTATCTTTTGGGCGAAACCGACTACCCCGACAGATACCCCTCTTCACAGTCGAATTAATTAAAGCCCGAGGGCGCCTTTCGCGCCCTCGGGCTTAAACCGTATTTAAATATCGTTTTCAAAATCTATATCGTATAAATCAATCCATTCGACGCAGTCTGAAAATCTTTTCTTTTTTACGAATTCGGTTATGATTTTATAAGCCGTTTCGCGGTTGACGTAAGCACACCGGGGCACAACCATAGGCTCGCCGCCCACGTCGTGTTCAACGGTTTCAGTGCTTCCGTTTTCGTCGTAAGGAACGATGTAATCAGGGTGGCGCATAATGAAGAAGCCGTAAGGCTCGTCATAGAAAAACAACAGCGCTTCGTCGCAACCTTCTACCTCTAAAGAAGAATCTCCGCTACCATCCTGCCAATAATCCTCGCCCTTAATGAAAATTATATCCTTAATAAATTCCTCGTCGGGGTTTTCGATAACATCGCCGTCAGGACCGTAAAATGTAACCATTTTTTATCTCCTTTATAAAAAGAATATCGTTGGTAACTTAATTTTAACCTATTCAGGTCAAAAGTCAACGGTTTGCGCAAAAAACTTTATAAAGTTATTTTCGTATTTCGTGCCCGATAAGCTCGTCCACGGATATACCGTAAAAATCGGCAAGCTGCACGCAAAAATCAATGTTAGGAAGTCCGTTCCCCGCTTCCCACCAACTAATCATTTGCTGTTTTAAACCTGTTGCCTTTGCAAGAGCGTTTTGTGTGTAGCCGTTGATTTCTCTTTGATATTTTAAGGCTTCGCCATAATTTAATTTCATCGTTCTTATCCTAAGCAAAATTTTTACATAAATTTCTGTTAATTGCTTGACTTACAGAAATTTATGTAATATTATATTTTTGATATGGAAAACAAAAAATCTTGCGATAATTGCCGTTATTTTTATCAACACTACTACGTAAGCAAGCACGTAAAATTAACGCGTGTTACCGGCAACGGACACTGCACTAATGACAATTTGACGAAAACGGCGTCAAGGAAAATAATTTTAAAACAGCATATCTGCGAGTTTTGGGAACCCGCAGAAACGTTGATTGCCGAGCGGCGGGAAAACATCTACAATCTTATTCTCAAAATGAAGCAACGGCTTGACGAACTAGCCGCTATTCTTCAAGAATAATTAAAGCCCGAGGGCGCGAAATGCGCCCTCGGGCTGTTAAGTTTACGCGTTAATGTCGGTGAAAGCGAATTTTTCGACGTCGAAAAGCCCAGCGTCGGTGAGTTTCAGTTTGGGTATGACCGCAAGCGACAGGAATGCAAGCGACATAAAAGCCTGATACTCCCTGTTCACGCCCATTGCGTGGGCGCGCTCTATCAAAGCGCGGCTGTCGCGCTGTAAATCGTCCGCATTGCGCGAGGACATAAGCCCGCCTATATCGAGGGTCAGCGAATAGATTTCGCCGCTCGCCTTATCGACTATAACCATTCCCCCGCCTATCTGTTTTAAATGATTTGCGGCGCGCGCCATACTTTCGTTGTCGTCGCCGAGAAGTATAACGTTATGCGAATCGTGCGAAATGGTTATTCCCATCGCCCCGCCTTTAAAACCGTAGCCTTTGAAAAGCCCTTTGCCGATATTGCCCGTAAGCTTGTGGCGCTCAACCACGGCAAGCTTTAAAAGGTCGGTGTTTTCGAGCACGACGTCGCCGTTCCTGCTTTCCACGTCCACTATTTCACAGCCCGTAACGACGCCGCCGGGCAGAACCGTCATTGCCTTGGCGCGGGTGCCTTTCAGCGTTAAAACGAAGTCCTCCGCTTTCATTTCCTTTAAGTGCACGGTATCCAACACGCTGTCTGGAAGATAGCGCTTCGAGGTATCGAAAAGCGGCTTGCCGTCCTTTGCGACGAGCTTGCCGTTTTTTATAACGTACTTTGCGTTGAAGTTGTCGAGGTTGTCCACCGCAACGAGGTCTGCAAGGTAGAACGGCGCGATTGCGCCCCTCCACTTCAAGCCGTAGCACTCCGCACAGTTCAACGTGGCTAACGTTACCGCCGAAATAGGGTCGAGCCCGTTCGCAACTATCTTTCTCAAAGCGTCGTCTATGTGCCCGTTTTCTTTAAGGTCGGCGGCGTGTCTGTCGTCGGTGCAAAGAATAAAACGGCGCATATTCTCCTTGGTAACGAACTTCGCGTTGCCGAGGTTCTGCGTGGAAGAGCCGTGGCGGATATGGACGTACATTCCTTTGGAGATTTTCTCCTCTATTTCCTTGCCCGTAACGCACTCGTGGTCGGTGGAAATACCGCCGCAAAGGTACGCGTTCAAATCATAGCCGTACACCGCGGGCGCGTGCCCGTCGATTATCTTACCCGCCGCGTGCGCCGCTTCAAGCTTTTTCACCGTGTCGCGGTTGGCTGAAATCACGCCGGGGTAGCCCATAAATTCTCCAAGCCCGAAAATGTATTTGTTTTTGATGTTTTTCTTTATATCCTTGCCGTTCAAGGTCGCGCCGCTCGTTTCGAAAGGAGTTGCGGGCACGCAGGACGGAAGCTGAATTTTAACGTCCAGAGGCAGGTTTTTAGAAGCCTTTGCAATATACTCACAGCCCGCCATTCCGCATACGTTGGTTATCTCGTGCGGGTCGGCGATAATTGTCGTAGTGCCGCGGGGAACTATCAATGACGCGAACTCCTCGGGCGAAAGCTGAGAGCTTTCTATATGCACGTGCCCGTCGATATAACCGGGCAGTACGGTCAAGCCGCTGCAATCGATTTCCTCCTTGCCCGCGTACTCGCCCGTGCCGACGATTTTTTCGCCGACGACGGCTATATCGCCCTTTCTTATCTTGCCCGTGAAAACGTCGATATACGACGCGTTCTTTAAAACCAAATCGGCTTTTTTGTCACGCTTTGCCGCTCTGATATATTTTTCTATCATAGTAAAACCTCTCTTTTTTCCATTATAGCATAAAGCCGCCGCTTTATCAAGCGGCGGCTTTAAAAT
>CAJTVA010000046.1 GCA_910579585.1 uncultured Christensenella sp. | reverse complement strand
TTTGAAAGCCCGCGGGCGGCTGTTTTTTGTAAATCGGTTGCAACTAACAAAAAGTAATATTAAAAAATGAAAAGTACTTTCACAAAAAGAAAAATATTATAAAACAATCTTGACATAAAATAAATTGGGTGATAGAATTAATCTGTTAAAGTGATGCAATTAATTATAAATAATTAACGTTTGCACAAAAAAATAGTGGAGGAAAAGATGAAAAAATTCAAAAGCTGGTTGCTTTTAATTATGGCAGCGATAATGGCGTTCACCATACCCGTTTCCGCCGCCTGCAACACGGACGAAGAAGAACCGCCTTACGTTGCACCCCCCGCGGTAACGACTTCGTTGCTTTCGATTGAATTGGATACAAAAAGGGTTAAAAAAGATTTCTTTTTAGGGGATAACTTTACGTCCAATAACCTTGTCGTAACCGCTACAACCCAGAGGTCGGACAGCGATACGCCCGTCACGAGGGACGTAACCGCTTCTGCAAAAATTGACAGCTCTTCATTCAGAAGAACCAAGGTTGGCGCTTATGAGATAAAAGTTTCTTATACGCTTGGTACCGTAACGAAATCGGACAGCTACACGGTCACCGTCAGCGATATCGAATTGACGCTCAATCTCGGCGATTTTACTACGGTCTATCTCGTCAACAGCGAGCTGGACAGTTTTAACGAAATCACTGCGACCGCAACCACTGTAAGACCCGGCACAGACGACGTAACAGAGGACGTCACTGCCGACGTGGTTTGGAATACGGAGGCTGTTGATAAGACTAAAGAGGGTGAATACCCCGTTACCGCGACTTACGAAACACCCGACGGCGTAAGACGGTCGGCTTCTTTCAACGTAAGCTACGTTGAATCGAGAGAGGGGTTGAACGTTTCGCTTAGAAGTGGAGTAACCGATACTATTATACTCGATGCAACAACCACTTCCGCAACTATCGACATTTCGCAGATAGAAGTAAGGAAAGTTGACGAGTGGGGTAAACTTATCGAGGGTAGCGCGGGCGTTGTCACCGGTTATACAACCAGACTTTATAAAGAAGCTTCGCTTATTCCCGCTCCTTCAAGCGGCACGCAGTATACTAATTTAAGTAGCGGCACCTATCAGATTTGGGTGGAGAAAGAATCCGATACCAATCCCGGCTATACGCTTTCGGGTTTCGCGCTTATCTACGTTGTAGAAGATTTGGTTGCGGGTTCGTTTAAAAAGACCAGTATAAACGATACTGCGTTCAGGCTCGGTGTTGATACTCTGTCCAGAAATTGGAAGTACGAAGTTCAGCTTTCGTCAAGCGGCGTTAAAACTTTAACGGCTGCAGACGTTTCCGTAACGGGTATTGACTGCCTGACCGAAACCACGGGAAGCACGACGAGAAACGCAATCGTATCATATACCTATTACGATGCGAAGGGCGTTGCTAAAATTCAGAGAATAACCGTTCCTTATACTGTTAAAAAGGACGCAAGTCAGGTGCTTGAAACCAACAGCTATTCTTACAGTGCCTTCAACGTCGGCACCGATAGCAGAATTCCGCTTACTTCGGCTGACTTCGTCGGCGTCAACGCGTTCCTTTCGGTAGGGCCCAACGCAACGTCTGTAGACGCTCGCCCCGCAACCGATAGCGGTATAATTGAAATAAAGGGTGAAGCATTACAGGTAACGTTTAAGGGCGTCGGCACGCTGGAAATTTCCGCAAGGTCCACGGGCGAATCGAAACATTCGAATATCGGTTTAAAAGACAAGGACGGCAATTTCCTTGCCGGTATAATTTCGAATAACGCAGAAAACGCATTCGAGTTGGATTACGCTGATAAGGGCGTTATGTACGACGTATCGGGCTCGAACAAGGCTGTGCCTACAATCAAGTTTATAGTTTACGAACCCGGCACGTATACGATATTCAACTACAATCTTGACCCCGAAGGCAGCGGCACTTACAACGATTATACGCGTCTGTACAGCATTGTTAAAACCGACGTTTATGACAATACCGCACGGACGGCAACCTCAACCGCTTTCAGAAGCGTCGGGAAATACAGTGAAATAAATCTGTATAACGAAGAAGTATAAGGGGTAGGAAAAATGAAAATCAAGAATTTAAGAAAATTTCTTTCGGCTGCGGCAGTACTTGCAATCTCCGCGACTGCGGCAATTTCCGTAGTTCCCTTAGCGGGCTGTTTAAACAACGATACGGCTTCCGACGACGATTTTGGTAAGCTTATCACGGAGGATGCAAACCACAACCTCAACTATATCTCAACTGCAACGGGAACCGTTCAGACCAAAAGTAGCGGTAAAACCTATTATGTTGCGCCCGACGGCGTACTCGGCAACGACGGTTCTTCTTGGGATAAGGCTACTTCGATAGCCGACCTCTTAAGAAGAACAGGTGACGAGGCGCTTCAGCCCGGCGACACCGTATACGTTAAACCCGGCACTTACTCGATACAGTCTATGGTTACGGTCCCCGCAACCACTAAAGGCGAATACAATAAATATATAAGAATTGTCAACGCCGCTCTCGAAAAGGAAGCAAGCGGATATACTGGTTCGGAAACTATTGCAACCCTTGATTTCAGCCAGCAGTACTTTGCAAGCGACGCGCGTGGCGTTCAGATTTACGGCAGTTATATTTACTGGTACGGTATAGACGTCTGCGGCGCGGGCGATAACGGCTTGTACGTCGGTGGCAGTTACAATACCATAGAGTATTGCGAATTCTACAACAACCGCGATACGGGCTTGCAGCTCGGCAGAATCGAGTCGGGGCATAACTCCATTGACCAATGGCCCAGCTACAACCTTATAAAGAACTGTACTTCGCATAACAACTACGATAACGAAACTTACGGCGAGAACGCCGACGGTTTCGCGGCGAAATTGACGGTTGGTTACGGCAACGTGTTCGACGGCTGTATCGCATACCGTAACTCCGACGACGGTTGGGACTTGTATGCTAAAACCGACTCGGGCAACATAGGTTGCGTAATTATTTACAACTGCGTTGCGTTTGAAAACGGATACCTTGAATACACCCAAAAAGAGTGTAACGATTGGTTTGGCAGTTCTTATAATACGGGCTTCAACGAAGCGAATACGAATTCCTATAAGACCCGCGACGGCGACGGCAACGGCTTCAAACTCGGCGGTTCGGTAATGGAAGGCGACGTTGTAATGTACAACTGTCTGTCGTTCCACAACAGAATGCACGGCGTAACGGATAACTCCAACCCCGGTTTCTTGAAAGTTGAGGGCGTAACCAGTTACGACAATAGCGCCGCAGTGGACGACAACCCCGAAAGTTCTACGTTCGGTGAGATTATCAAAGCGGAAAACCACGATACGCACAGCAACATAGACGTTGCACGCCAGACTTACAGCTACAACACGGTTATAAATACGCTTTCCGTTTCCAGCGGCGTAGCAGTGTCGCTCGACGCAGACGCTTACCGCGGCTCGGTGACGAACAGCGTACTTTATGCCCAGCCCGGCACGAACGTTATAAAGGGAAGTCTAGATGCCGATACTAAAACGGGTATCGATACTTATACAGAACAGAGAGGACCTCTCGTTGCGGCGGATATATTTAAACAGCTTCCTATAGTTTATAACGAAGATACGCCCACTTACAACATATCAGGGTTAAAAGACCTCTATGCAAACGGTACGAGCGGCGCGCTCAAATCCGACAGGGTCCACATCACGTACCGTAACGCAGATATGTCTATCAATATGAAGAATATCCTTGCCAAAAACGACGGTATAGACGACAGTCTTATCAGTGGACAGAATATCGGTTCGACGCTGAATTTAAGCAGTTGGGAAGATTACACACACTTCTTCAAGAATGACCTTGTTGACGGAATGAAACCTAATCAGGATGAGGCTCAGCTTGCAAGGGCAATCGAAACCTTGACTATAAACACCGACTCCAATGCGGTATATCAGGACTTCGAAGTACCCGTTAAGATGAATAACTGCAAGATTTCCTGGTCTTCGGATAACAGCGGCGTAGTCGCAGTCGGAACCGACGTAGAGGTATCAGGCTCGACTTCGCAGTATATAACTATGCTTGTTTACAGGCCTCTGCCTTCGGAGTGTGAAGCAGGTAAGGACTACGTAACCGTAAAATTGACTGCAACTATAGAGAGCGGAGAAGCAACGGGCACCAAGGAGTTCATACTTCACGTTAAATCGGGTGTGCCTACGATAGGCGCTATCAAAGTTATTACCGAAAAGGGCGAAATCGTAGCCGACGGCGGTTCGTACGTCGTTGACCAGTACGCGGTATTCAAAGAGCCCGAAGTTCAGGTCGAAAACGGTATCGACTACAACGGCAAACTTCTTAAATCCGACCAGTACACATACACAACTTCTTACAGATATGCAACCGATAAGAACGTACCTTCCGTGCAGATTAAGGGCTTTACGCCTTCCAACGCAGGCGTTTATACGGTTACAAAGACTGTAACTTTAAAGAGTGACGGAAGCCAGAAGTCGATGACTTACACAATTTACGTTGCAAGTCAGACGGCTCAGGTAGACTTTATAAATCAATCGAGCAACGTAAGCGTGAATAAGGACGGCTATATGATAAGCGGTAACCTTAGCAACGCGACGGGTATGATTTACGCAGTTTCGTCAGTTTCGGAATTGAATGTTACTGCCGAAAATATAAAGACTCAACCCGGCGTTGAAAGCTACAACTTCAGAAGCGACGCGATAAACTTCCAGTTCACCAACAGCAACAATTCAGCATATCACGTATACTTTGCGCTTGCAAATCTTAACGGTGAAATCACTTCAGAGGTTTACGACGCTTCAATCGGCGTTGTCAACGTTTCGACCACCGATGACTTTATGAAGCTTGCTGGCGGTTCCAAAATCGGGGAAGAAGACCCCCAGACTACGGTCTATATTCTTACAAACGACCTTGACTTCTCGGGCGTAAGCTATTCGAGCGGAACAAGCGGCTTCACGGGCGTTTTCAACGGAAGCGGATACACGATAAAAAATGTCACATTGTCTGGCAACGGTATCTTCTATAAGGTACAGGGCGGCACAATCGAGAACGTTAAGTTCGATAATATCAAGATAACGAACAGCACCACAAAGACCGGTATCGTTTCGCAGAGTTACGGCGGTTATTACCATAACATCGCTATAACCAACCTGCTTGTCAGCGCGGTAGAGCGTACGGGCGGACTTATCGGTCAGGTCTACGAAGGTTCAACTTATATCAGTCAGGTTTCCATTGTCAACCCGACCGACGCAAATACGGAATACCATATCACCAGCGCAGGTTCTCACCGTGCAGGTGGACTTATCGGACTTATCCAGACCGCTTCGGGCGCAACCGAATCGTGCCTTACCTATATATCCGATTGCTACGTAATGTCCAACGTCAGCGGCTCGCAGCAAATCGGCGGTATGGTCGGCGCATACGATAACGCAAAAGCAAACCTTGTTTACGACTTGGTGATTTCGCGTTGCTATTTTAACGGCACGGCGTCGTCAACGTATGCAACCCCCCGCGTAGGCGGTATAATCGGCTACCAGTCGGGCAACGTCGGTATATTCACGATTACAGGTTGCATCTCAGTCGGCAAACTCGTCAACCAGGGCAACGATATTTCCGTAGCGTTAAAGACGGCTTCGCTCATCGTCGGCGGATATTCTTCTGCGGCAATAAATGTAGTTAATAATTGTATTGCTACTATGCAGGAATACAACTCCGACTATCAGGTAGAGCCTTATTCCGAAAAGAATTTGCAAAGCGGTAAAGTTGCAATTGAGGAAATCCTCGGCAACGACTGCGAAGATAAGTGGTCGTTCGTATACGCAGACGGCAGTACGTCAACGTTGCAGGCGCCTTACCTCACGCTTAAATTCTTAGACGTATAAGTAATTAAACGACATCCGCCCCTCCGAACGGGAGGGGCGGATAATTTTTATTTTAACGGCGTAAATTTCGCTTGCCAAGCCGAAATTTATGTGATATAATCACTAAGCATTGTAAATAAGGACAGTGTGCATTATTAATAAAAGTCAATAAGGCCCTGTGGTCAAGCGGTTAAGACGGAGCCCTCTCAAGGCTCAATCCCGGGTTCGATTCCCGGCAGGGTCACCAAATGAAACCCAACTGAACCCGTAAAAATGGTTTGGTTGGGCTTTTTCTTTACCTTTTTCGCTTATTTTCATATATAAAGCTCTATTTTAAGTTTTAATCTTATCGGCTCAACGCCTATCTTGCGCTGGTCTATTAAAAAAGTTTTTTCAAACTCATAAAAAGAAAAGTCCTGATAATCTTCGTCATTATCAGGGCTTATTGTTTTTTCTGTGTAGTTGTAATGTATTTCTACTTTGTCATTAAATAACCGAACTTCTTTCACAAGTATTTTTATCATTTGTCGAGCTTGCTTTTTAACCGCCGTTTTCAGATATGTAGCAATATCGTTTTTTGTCAACGGCTTTCGGTATTTTGCTTTTTCAATCGCCAGCTTTTCGTACAGTTCACCTTTACGGATTTCGAGTTGTTCTAACCGCTCACGCATAGATTGAGTTACAATACCTTTTTCCATATTGTTTAATATGTTTTCTATTGAGCGGTGTGTCTGGGTGTATTCGCTTTGCAGTATGTCAATTAACGAATTATCGTCAGCACGCTTCTGATGAGCTTCAAGTACAAGAGTTGAAACACGGTCAATCATTTCGGGCGTTGCAAGTACGTTATATGTTGTATCTACAACGACTTGCTCTATAAGCTCTTTTCGGATAGGCGTTGCAGGACAGTTATGATAAGTCTTTTTACCGTTACATTTATAATAACGCATAACCGAGCCGTTTTTGCTTGTGCCGCTATCCGATATAACCGAATGTCCGCAGTAACCGCATTTGATTTTATCTTTCAAGAGATATACAACGTCTTTTTTATGTTTACCGTATTTATTGCCTTCGAGCTTTTCTTTTACAAAGTAGAAAACGGAATCCGATACAATACGAGGATAAATATTGGTAAAGACTTCTTCGCCGTGCCTGTAAATGCCGATATATTTTTCGTTTGAAAGCAATCTATAAGCAGTAGATTTTGCAAACGGTTTACCCCGATACAATACGCCTTGTTCGTTGAGTTCTTCTAATATCTCTTTCATTTGTTTACCTGCGGCGGCGTCGTCAAATATCCGTCTTATAATTTCGGCTTCGGGTTCGTAAACATAAACCTTTTTGTTTTCCGCCCTATAACCGAAAATAAGCGCACCGCCTGTGTATAAACCTTTTTGTCTGTTCTCGTTCAAACCACGCAAAACTTTTTGGGAAAGCTCTGCCGAATAGTATTCCGCCATACCTTCGAGCAGGCTTTCAAGAATAATGCCTTCGGGCGTGTCTGGTATGTTCTCCATAGCGGAAACGAGTTTAACGCCGTTATCCCGTAAAGTCTTTTTATTCATAGCCGTTTCATATTTATTACGGCTGAACCTATCCAGCTTATAGACAATTACCAAATTCCAAACGCCGTTTGCGCTATCTTTAAGCATTTGTTGAAATTGCTCTCGCTTATCGTTCGTTCCCGTAGTGGCACGGTCAATATAAGTACCGACAATCGTAATTCCGTTGCGCTCTGCATAATCATAGCAAATACGAAGCTGTCCTTCAATGGATTGCTCGGTTTGTTTTTCGCAAGAATAACGAGCATAAATTACCGCTATACGTTCTCCCGACACTTTTTTAATCGCTTGTTCCGTTTTCTTTATTGTTCCGTAATGGGTAAGCGCTTCCATTCTCATATAATACACTCCTTTAACTTTGAGCGCATTGTAGAAAACGAACTCACCAGATTTTGGGGACTTTGAAAATTTTTTCGTGGATTTTTCATTTCTTTTCTCCTGTTTAATAATTTGTCTTTCGACAAACCAAAAAACCTATCGGAAAAAGTCCGCCTGTCAACTTGTGATATTACTAAATTTAAGTTTTCTATGCGAAAAAGAAAAAATATTGCGTAACTATCGGTAATTATAAATGGCTTCGGCGATAATTTTTATTTTCCGCTTGACAGGCAAAGACTTTTTCTGATACCGAACCCCCCGAAAGACAAATTTTATGTTATGCCGCAATTGGCAATGAAAAATCCACGCTCATATATCTATTATGTTCTTTTAATGCAACCTTTGTTTCCCTTAATGTTACCGCACAAGAAAAAAACTCCTGCTACAATACATTGCAAGAGAGTTTATTTATGGAAACAAAAAAGCAAGAATTAAAAGTAGAGATAATTGCCGTTCCCGATTTATCGCTTATTCCGAAAGATATAATAGATACTATGATTGCCGCTTTGGAAATAGAAATAAATGTTGCAATATCTGACAAAGAAAATTAATTTTCAAAATAGTATTGACAAGAAGAGGTTAATATGTTAAAATATGGATAAGAAAATAAATATAAAAGGATTATTTTAATTATTTAAGTTATCAGGGTATATTTATCTTTAAAAAATTATGGAGGTGTTCTCCAATGCAGCATTTTAGTCAAAAAGCGTAAAGGGTATGTAATAATATCTCTTTACGCTTTTGTGTTTTAAATTATTTAATTTTAACCTAACAAGGAGCTATAATTATGAAGAATAAGATTTTTTTACTAATGTTTATTATTTTATCTGTTTTTTCATTATCTGCTTGTTCTTGTCAAAAATCCACTTACCCACCTGAAGATTGTTTATGTATAGAATTTGAGTCACAATATAAACTCGATGCCGATATAAAGTTTAATATTTCTGTAGGTCTGCAAAACGGATACCAAGAAAAGTTTGGCAATATTGAAGGTTCAAAATATATCATAGCATATTCAAAGAATGAAAATATTGCAAATAACACGGAAATTAAAAATTTATTAATTATAAATGATTTTTCTTCTGATATGTATTGCTATACAAAAAATAAAGATAAGATTAACTTTAATTTTTGTAAACAGTTTATTATAGACAAGGAGTTTTTTAATGACGGTGATATGTTCTATATCTGTATGTATTATACAACTTCGGAGGAAAATTCGGACAAAAAAAATATTAGTTTTTCAATTAAATATAAAATAACTTATGAGAAGGTTGAAGACTATTTAATTCTGCGTATTGCAAATTAATAAAATTTATAAAGGGGAAATTATGAAAAATAAAATTAATTTTAAAATTTTAGGTGTCTTATTATCATTTGTCTTGATTGTTTCTTTTTTATTTTCACCACTTTATTATCACAAAGATACTATAGCTTCTGCAAATACTAATGAAGCTAAAATTGATAATGAAATTACAGAAAAACAATATAATGATATTGTGCAAACAGATAATTATGAAAATATAAATCCTGTTACACAAGAAAGTGAAACGTTATTTTCTGATATTGAAAATGAATGCTCTGAAACAATAGAAAGTATATTCGATGAAAAGCCCTACGTTGTATCAGAAATTGCAGAAGTAATTTTTAAAATTGAATCAAGTTATGAGATTAAAAATATAAATTACGATTGCAATGGGTTTGAAATTATAAAAATAGATACCAAAGATAATGATTTTGTTGAAGTTAATTTGAGATTTGCCGAAACTATTGAGCGGATGCATTTTAAGATAATTGTAGAATTAGCAAACGAAAATATATTAGTTGCTAATATTTATGGTTATTACTTTGACGGATTTTTCTATTTAAGCCGTTCATCAGAAGAAGATAAGGAAACATTATATTATGATTGTGCTTTATCAAATAATGAACTGACAATTGAACAGTACGAAAATCTAACACAAGATATATCATGCTTACCGACAGAAAATAAAAATGCTTTAAAAAGCAATAACATCACAGATAGCAAAAATGATAAACTTCAAGCAATTTCTAAGGCAAATGCTTCTTCAAATTCAACAGTTTGTGGAAAATGGGAATGGTTCGACGGTACATATTATCATCCATTAAAATTTAATCTTGTTAGTGTAATTATTCCTAAGCAGGGACAAAGTTGTGCCAGTGACACTACTATTGACACATATACGGATGCCAATGGATATTTTTCAGTTTCTATTAATTTTTCGTCCGCAGTGGATGTAAAAGTTCAAGTTCGTTCTGCCGGCGAAACAGTTTTGGTTAGAAAAAAAACTTTATATGGAGCTTATACGTCAACAACTCCTAGTAAAACTGTAAATCCTGGTAGCACAGTCTCATTTAATTATTATTTGTCTAATACAACTACAGGATTAAAAGCATTTCAAGTTTGTCAAGCATTAATTATGGGTTCTAAATATGTTGAAGCTATGACTGGTTCAAAAGCGCCACAGGTTACTTGCCATTATCCCAAAGATAATGACCAATATAGTTCATTTTGGGATGTGGTAGATATTACCGAAGAGGCTTATGAATATTGGGATATTATACTTCATGAATACGGACATAAACTACAGCATCATTATAAAATTCAAGATAATCCTGGTGGCTCTCATATAATAACCGATGACCAAATTGCCGTACATAATAAGAGTAAAGGAATAAGATTAGCGTGGGGTGAAGGGTGGCCAACGTTTTTTGCTATTGTTGTTACTCAATTTTATGGAAGTCAATTATCTAATATAAAATATATTAATGATACTAAATATGATTCTTATTCGTATGATAGCAACGGTAATTTATATACTTGGAATCAAAGTGTTGAGAGAAGTTATGTAGTTGGCGAAGGTTGCGAAGCTGCGGTATTTGCCGTATTATATGATTTCTATGATTCATATTCATCAAGCGAAACTTGGGATACATTATCATTATCCCATAATACAATGTTTAATGCGGTAATAAAATCTGGTGCTAAAACTTTTTCAGATTTTTTAAATTA
>CAJTVA010000045.1 GCA_910579585.1 uncultured Christensenella sp. | reverse complement strand
GCGGCGGCTTTAAAATATTATTTACTAGTCGGAAAGTATAAACATCAGCAAGTAAAGCACTACGATTATCCAGGTAGCAACCTTGATTTCCTTGATTTTGCCCGTGCAAATGCTTACGATTACCGAAACAATCATACCTACGCCGATACCTTTCGATATAGAGTAGCCGAAAGCCATAACCGCAATGGTAAGGAATGCAACGATTGCCGCCGCAGGGTCTTTCCAATCGATTTCGCCGACGCTCGACATCATAAGTACGCCGACCCAGATAAGCGCCGCCGAGGTCGCGCAACTGGGAACGAGCTGAGCTATGGGCGATAAGAACATCGCGATAATGAAGCAAAGCGCCGTCACCAAAGAGGTAAAGCCCGTCTTACCGCCCGCCGCAACGCCCGAAGAAGACTCGACGAAAGTCGTTACGGTCGAAGTTCCCGCAAGCGCGCCCACGCAGGTGCCGATAGCGTCCGCAAGCATCATTTTGTTCATATTGATGGGAACGCCGTCCTTATCGAGAAGGTTGCCCTGACGGCAAGCGCCGTACAGCGTGCCGATGGTATCGAACATATCTATCATACACATCGAAAGCGCCGTCGTGATGATAAGAAGAATAAGCTGACCTACGTTGTTGTTTGCAAGATAGCCGGAGAAATCCCAACCCTGATACAGAACTACGCCAGCAGTGTTAGTGCCCCAATCTTTGAACGCGGTGAAAGGGTTGTTAATGGTAATTCCGTCGAAAATCGCTTTACATTCCGCACTGCCTGCGCCGTAGCCGATACCCGCAAAAATATAGTAAAGAACCGCTGAACCGAGAATACCCCAAAGAATCGCTCCCTTTATCTTCTTTTTGGACATAATCGCGATTGCGACTACGCCGATAAGCGCGACGAGCGCGGGAAGCATAGTTCCGAAAGAGGTATCGCCCAATACGTTGAAGAGCGCGAAAGCCGTCTGCATACCCGAATGAGGGTAAGTTATAAGTGCGTTCTGGAAACCGATGAAGGCTATAAACATACCTATGCCTACGCCGATTGCCTTTCTTACAGCCACGGGAATAGATTCGAAAATTTTCTTTCTGAGTCCCGTTGCGGTAAGGATAACGAAAATCAGACCGTCAAGCAAAACGAATATTAGCGCATTGGCAAGCGTCATTCCCGTACCCGCGGCGGCAAGCCCTGCAACCAGATAGTTTACACCGAGACCGGGCGCCTGCGCCAAAGGCATTTTTGCGAACAGCGCCATTAAAAGCGTACCCGCGATTGCGCCGATTGCCGTCGCTATGTAAGCCGCGCCGTAGCTACCCGAAGCGCTTGCAAATACGCCGCCGTTCAAAAGCAGTATGTAAACCATTGCCATAAAGGTCGTTAAACCCGCAACGATTTCCACCTTGAACTTCGAGCCGCTCTTGGTTATGCCGAAATAATTATCGACTTTGCCCAAAAACCCTTTGTGGGGGCTTGTAACTTCCGCAGCCGCAGTTCCGTCTGCCGCGGGTGCTTCGGTGGGTTCCGCCGCTTCCGTGACTTCGGGTTCGGCAACTACTTCTTCTTTCGTTTCTTCACTCATTGAAGATTCCTCCGTTTTTTTTCTTTATAAGCGTTTTAATTTGCTGTACCACAGCAAATAGCCCCCGCGGGGGCTGAAAATTCACTTATATTTCATATTTTATCACACGGAAAACATATTCGGCAAACGATTGAAAGCCGTTTGCCGAATTTTGTCGAAATTTTATATTATACGGAACCGCGCAAGCCAAGAAGCGCCACCCGTCTGAAACGCATAGAAGCGAGCAGAACGCGAAGCGGCGAGGCTTTGCGAGGGAGCGTACAAAGACGTACGTGACCGAGCAAAACGCAACCGCGACAAAGTTATGCGACGCTTATATGCGTTTTACTTTATCAGGTTGGTGCGCATTGCGTTAAGTACCGCCAACAACATTACCCCCACGTCGGCTACCACCGATACGATAAGCGGAAAGCCGAGTATAGCCACGCTCAAAGCCATTATAGCTACCTTTACGACGAGCGAGCCCGCAATGTTTTCGATTACCAGTCTGCGCGTGCCCTTGGCTATCTTTCTGCCCTTGGGTATCAGCCCGAGATTGTCGGAAACCAAAACTATATCGCTTGCCTCTATCGCCGCGTCCGAGCCCACGGTACCCATAGACGCCGCACAGTCCGCCGCCGTCATTACGGGCGCGTCGTTTATTCCGTCGCCGACGTATAAAAGTTTTCCTCGCGCCTTCAAAGAAACCGCTTCTTCCAGTTTTTCGTCGGGCAAAAGCTCGGCTTTAAATCCGTCCAAGCCCACGCTTTGCGCGACAGCGGCGGCGCGCTCTTTTCTGTCGCCCGTCAACATCTGCGTATAGGTTACGCCCGATTTTTTCAGCTCCTGCACGGCTTCCATCGCGCCGTCCTTTACCCTGTCGTCAATCTCTACGGTCCCGACGAACTCCCCGCCCAAAGCGACGTAAACAACGGTTGAAAGGCTGTCTTTCTCCGCGCAGGCAACTCCGTTTTCGTTTAAAAGTTTTATGTTTCCGCAAAGAAGCGTCTTTTCGCCTAGTTGGCACTTTACGCCTTTGCCCGCCACTTCTTCCGCGCCCGTGACTTTTAAGTCCGTTTCCACTTCAGCGAAAGCCGCCGCAATGGGGTGCGAAGAAAACTTTTCGCAAGCCGCCGCAAGTTTCAGGGTTTCGTCGTCCGTGTAGTTCACGACGTTGAACGTGCCCTCGGTCAAAGTGCCCGTCTTGTCGAACGCGGCTACGGTTGCAAGCGCCAGCTCGTCAAGACAGGTCGAGCCCTTAACCAAAATTCCGAACTTGGCGCATCTGCCAATGCCGCCGAAGTACGACAGCGGCACCGAAATAACAAGCGCGCACGGGCAGGATATAACAAGGAAGTTCAACGCCTTGTATATCCAATCGCGATAAGTTTCCCACACGAAGCTTGCGTTCACCGCACAATAAATTGTGGGCACCAGCCCCGCGACAACCGCCGCAAGCAAGCACACTACGGGCGTATAGTACTTCGCGAATTTGGTAATGAATTTCTCGGGTTTGGACTTTTTCGCCGTCGAGTTTTCGACAAGTTCCAGAATTTTCGCCACGGCGGAGTTCTTGTATTCGCGCGCGACCTCCGCTTCGATTACTCCCGAAAGGTTAATACTGCCCGAAAGCACCTCGTCGCCCACCCTCACCTGTCTGGGCAGGGGCTCGCCGTTCAAAGACTTCATATCCAACGAGCTTTCACCCCTCTTTACGCGGCAGTCCGCAGGCACCTTTTCGCCCGCTTTTATCAGTATAACGTCGCCGACCCTTAGCTCTTCGGGCGAAACTACGCGCTGACTTTCCCCCTCCAAAAGGGTTGCTGTTTCGCTTTTAAGGTTCATAAGCTTTGTTATGGAATTGCGCGACGAACCGACCGCAACCGCCTGCAACAGCTCGCCCAGCTGATACAAAAGCATTACCGCGACGCCCTCCATAAAGCCGTCGCCCGCAAAAATTCCTAAAAGTATCGCGCCTACCGACGCCAACGTCATAAGGAAGTTTTCGTCAAAGATTTTACCTTTTGCGATATTCTTCACTGTCGCCCACAGCACAGGGTGTCCCACGGCAAGATAGGAAACAGCGTATAAAACGTAAACCGAAATCTGCGCCGCAAAATTCGCCTCGGCAATACCCGCCAAATCGAGTACCAGCGCGGGTATAAACAGCGCGGCGGCAACGATAATGCAGACTATATCCTTTAACTTCTCCTTGAAAAAGCTTTTTCGCTCCGCGCCGTCCGTAACGATTTTCACTTCCTCGAAATGGGTTATTGCGTAAATAGCTTTTTCGCGCGCTTCGGGCGATGAAGCGTTTAAAACTACCTGCATATTTACGAAATCGACCGTAGCGGTTGCCCCGTCGATTTTGTTCAAATCTTCTTCCAGCTCCCTTGCGCAGTTTGCACAGCAAAGCCCCGTTATTTTCAGCTTTTCACCCCTCAGGGTTTCGTCGCCCGACGTTGCGGCGGGCGCGGGCGCTTCTTCAACGACTTTTACTTCCTCGAAGTCGTTGCATACCTCTTTTACCTTTTCAAGCGTTGCGCCGTCGCAATCGACGTAGACCTTTTGTGCCATAAAGTCTACCGAAGCCTGCCCCACCCCCGCAATTTTAGAAATTTCCTCTTCCAGCTCCCGCGCGCAGTTTGCGCAGTCCAGCCCCGTAATTTTGAAACTATTCATTGCAGTTCAAATGCTCCTTTGCGACCTCTATCATTATCATAACGTGCGCGTCGGAAACCGAGTAAAGTATCTTCTTACCCTCTCTGCGGCACTTGACTATTTTGTTGTCTTTTAACGTTTTAAGTTGGTGCGATACCGCGCTCTGGTTCCCGCCGACGGCTTCGGTTATGTGCTCAACGCACAGCTCTCCCGCCGCAAGCGCCAAAAGTATTTTCAGCCGCGACGGCTCCGACAAGGTCTTGAACCTCGCCCCCATCTCCTCTATTTTTTCGTCGTCTGGCATAGCCGCCAGTGCGGTCTGCACGCGCGACTCGTGCAATTTCTCTTCATTATTCATTATATTACTCCCGTTCATTAAATATGAACTATTATTCATATGATAATAACATAATAATATAAACTTTTTGCTTTGTCAACCGATTTAAATCGCAAAAACAGCCGCCGCGCAAATTTTTTTGCGCGGCGGCTATGCCGGATTTGTTATTCGCCGTATTTCAATTAATCAAGATACACGGTTAAGCGGAACGCTTACGTAACGCTTATTTTTTCTTTTTCGGGGTCACTACCACTTCGTCGAGGTCGCCCTTGTTTTTGGGTTTGATTACGAGAAGCAGGATAATACCTATAAGCGACGCGCCCGCGATACATAATAATATAATCGAGGTCATATTGTCCTGTGCCCAGGTATCCTCGCCCTTTAAGGCCTCAACCTTGGGCGCGGCGGCTATCGCCATACACTTGGTTACGGGGGTTGCCGTTTCGTAGCTGCTCGCTTCGCATTTAATCAGATAGAACGCATTCGCGGTCTGCGGAGTGAACGAAAGCGAAGTTCCGTTCCAGCCGTAGGGGTTGAACTTGTCGTAGTCCGCAGTGCCCTCTTCGAGCTCGGAAGTAGTTCTTATCTTGGTGAAATACTTTCTGCCCGTTACAATAAGCGTATCTTTCTGCGCGATAAACTCGTCGTAGGTGAGCGCAACGCCGTCGTGGTCCTCAGCCCAAAGCCCGTTTTCGAACTCGTAAAGCGAGTAAACCGTCTTGACCGAAACGCCGTTGATTTCAAAGCTGTCGGGGGTGTACGAGCTGTCCACGTAAGCCGTTGATTGCTCGTCGGGTTCCTCAATCGAAATTTCGGAGTAATCTACCGTGAACTCGAACCAAGGCAGATACTTCTTCATACCCGCGAACTCAGAGTCCTCTTCTTCGTCGTACATATTCCAGATGTCGCCCGCTTCGAACTCTACGGGTTTGCCGTCCCCGTCGAAGTAGAACATCGGGTTGCCCGCCGCATCCGTCGCGTATACCGTGAAGATATATTTGCCCGCTTTGGTAAGGTTTATTGAAAGCTCGTTCGAGCTCTTGTTGGACGACTGCTGTTGCGTGCCGTTATTATAATATATGGAAAACTTCAAGTCCTGATAAGACGTTGAGTTATCCGTCAAAAGGCTTTCTACGGAGGGAAGATAGAAATAGTTCTTACTGCCCGCTTTCAAGTCCTTCGCGGCTTCCGAAACCGCGGCTTTGTAACTTTCGACCGCCGCACTCCAAGCGGAGCTGTTTTCAGGGTCGCTGACCCACTTGCTTGTGGTTTCGTCGTAACTGCTGTAAGAGAACGCCGCGCCGAGCTTGTCGGTAGCAACCGCGATATAGTCGGTGCCGTCAACGCCTACAAGGAAGTCGCCGTCAACGTACCAATCGAGGGGAACGTACGTCGTCTGTGCGCCCGAAGCAGTTGTGTCGGTAAGTTTCATTACGACTTTTACCGCCGCTTTTACGGTTAAGTATTCGCCGTCGAACTTAGCTTTCTTATAATCGCTATCCGTCGGAAGATAATGCCCGCTGTGGGGGAAGATATATTTATCGTCCGCGTCCGTAACCGCCTTATAGTCGCCGCCGTCCGTATCGTACGCGGGCGCCGCTTTGTCTTTTTTAAGCATATAGTAGTACACACCGGTACCCCTCGGGGTATTAAGGCTGGGCGAAGACGTCAGAACGTCGATTACGGTGTAATCGAAAGAAATTTCACCGTTGTACTGAATGAATTTTACTTCTTTGTTAAGGCAGAGCACGGGGGGCGTGGTATCGTTGACTGTGCCGCCCGTAAGATGTCCGCCGCTATCCCTTGTGCCGGTAAGCTTGAAGCTTTGACCGTTAAGGCTGTAAAGGGTCATAAACGCGTTGCCGTGTGCTGCGGGTTGGTCCCCGTCCTCTTCTGCGAAAATCGCTTTGAAAGACAGGGGGGTCACGGGTGTCGTCGTCGAAGAAGAATACTTCGAGTAGGTCTTGCCTACGTTTTCGAACTTGCCCGTAAGGTTCGTATCATTGTTGAAAACGACCGTGTATTCGCCGTTTTCGTAGCCCGTGAACTCTATCGTAATGTGGTCGTCGTCCACGGTGCCGAGCTTGTCGGTGTCCGAAAGCCTGTCCAAAACGGCGTTCAAATCTTTATCGGCGGGTTCCTTGTAGATAACGTAAACGTCGACTTTGCCCGCTTCCTCCGCAGGGGTGAAAACGATATAGTTAGTCGTCTTGCCGTCCTTATCCTGCGCGTACTGCTGGCTTTCGAAGCTGATTACGTACTTTTCGAACTGCAACTTGCCGTCTTTGTTGTTGGAATCGGCAAAACCGATTTCCATATTAAACCAGCCCTCGCCTTTTTGAAATTCGACGGTCTTAGCGGTTTCTTCCCCGTCCTCGTCTGCTTCGGGCTGAGCGGCGGTATTTTCATACCACTTGTAAGCAAGGTTCTTTCTGAAATTTACGGTATCCTCGTCTTTAGAGAACGCAAACATAGTATAATCCAGCGTAGCTTCGCCGTCCTGTTCGCGGTGAGCCCAGACTTCGGCGTTCGAAGTCGTAACGAAAATCGAAGAGCCGTTTATGGTCACGGAACGGTCCGCGCTGGCAAGATTTATACCGAGAAGAGACGCAAGCGAGATTAAAAGCGCAAGCGCCAAAGCCGCTATTATACCGAATTTCAATTTTACGGAATTTTTAGATTTCATAATCTTTATCCACTAATCAGATTTTAATTTGTACCCAGTTATTTTACACTATTATTTAATGGGTGTCAAACAGTTTTTATCGCGTAAGACAGATAATAAAATAATTTTTTGCCTTGAAATAACTTTACTTTACGGCGGGTATATGATAAAATTTTCTTGCATTTAGAGGAGCGGACGGGCATAAGTACCCGCGGCGTAGAGGTTTAAAAGGGAACTTCGTCAAAAACCGCGGCAAAAGGGCGCCTCCGCCGAGGTGCGGTTTTCCTTTAAGCCGCGTCGGGCGTACGGGTTAATACCCTTGCGACTGTCATTTGCCCGCCTTGAAGAAACAAGCAAGACAAGGCGCGCGAGGCTTTGCGGCAGAAGTGTACTTGCGTACACGACTTAACAAAACGTAGCGCAACGCAGTATTGCGAAGATTATTAAAGGTGGGGTTTAAGTGTTGCGCTAATTGCTTTACGGTGTGATTAACGGCGGCACGGTTGCCGCCTTTTTTTTGAGGTTTTAAATGAAAAAGTACAACGTAGGAATAATCGGTGCGACGGGTATGGTCGGGCAGAGGTTTTTGCTTCTTCTTGAAAACCACCCTTGGTTTAACGTGAAGTGCTTTGCCGCTTCCTCATCGTCCGCAGGCAAGAAGTACAAAGACGCCGTTAAAAAATGGCACCTTTCCTCCCCTATGCCCGAAAAATTTGCGGATATGCGCGTTTTAGACGCGTCGGCCGACAGGGATAAAATCGCGGCGGAAGTCGATTTCTGCTTCTGCGCGGTCAATATGAAAAAGGACGATTTGAAAGAGCTCGAATATTCTTACGCCAAGGCGGAGTGCCCTATAGTTTCCAATAACTCCGCGCACCGCGCAACCGCCGACGTGCCTATGATTATCCCCGAGATAAACGCAGAGCACCTCGAAGTGATTGAAGCGCAAAAAAAGCGCCTCGGCACCAAGCGCGGGTTTATCGCCGTCAAAAGCAACTGTTCGTTGCAGTCCTACGTTCCCCTTTTGCACCCCTTGAAAAAGTTCGGTATAAACGAAGTCGCCGTATGCACCTATCAGGCGATTTCGGGCGCGGGCAAAACGTTTGAAACTATGCCCGAAATTATGGATAACATTATCCCCTACATCGGCGGCGAAGAAGAAAAAAGCGAAAACGAGCCCCTCAAAATCTGGGGCGAAGTCAAAGGCGGCGAAATCAAGCCCGCAACTGCGCCCAAAATCACCGCTCAGTGTTTAAGGGTACCCGTCTCGGACGGTCACACGGCGGCGTGCTTCGTCAAGTTCGACAAAAAGCCGTCGAAAGAAGAGATTTTAGAAGCTTGGAACGGTTTTTCGGGTGAGCCGCAAAAACTTGCCCTCCCCTCCGCGCCCAAGAAGTTTTTGCACTATTTCGAAGAGAACGACCGTCCCCAGCCCGCTCTTGACAGAAATTCCGAGGGCGGAATGGCTGTTTCGGCGGGCAGACTCAGAGAGGATAACCTTTTCGACTACAAGTTTATAGGTTTTTCGCACAACACGCTTCGCGGAGCCGCGGGCGGCGCGGTACTTTTGGCAGAGCTTCTTGCCGCAAAAGGGTATTTCGAATAAAAGTTCACAAAAATAAGCAGCTATTCTGCGCTGCATATTTTTCGTGAGTTTGGTAGGCTCTGCCTCCCTGCCCGCAATCTTTAAGGGCACACAAGCATATAATTGCGGGCATTCCCTCCGCTGAGGTGGCAAAGCCACAAATCGGGTGCGCTGGCGCAAAAGCGTGGTTTTGCTTGCGCAATTAAATTTTTTAATAAGTAACTTTTTAAAAATCGAACGCTTAAAATATTTACAGAGGTGTTTTGGAATTATGACGGGTTTTTGCAACGGAATTATAACGGCAATGATAACGCCGTTTACCAAAAACGGGGTGAACTTCGAAGAGTTCGGCAAAATGATTGAGTTTCAGATTGCCGGCGGCACGGACGGACTTGTCGTCCTCGGCACGACGGGCGAGCCTGCCACTATGACCGAGGAAGAAAAGACCGAAACGATAAAATACGCGGTTAAAAAAGCCGCGGGTCGGATAAAGATTATCGTCGGCACGGGCAGTAACGACACGAAAAAGGCGGTTGCCGCAACGGTTCGCGCCGAAGAGCTCGGCGCCGACGGAGTGCTTGCCGTTACCCCCTACTACAACAAATGCACGCAAAAAGGGCTTTACGATTACTACAAAGCTATTTGCGACGCGGTTAAAATTCCCGTTATAGCCTATAACGTGCCCTCGCGCACCGCAGTGAACATCTTACCCGAAACCGTTGAAAAGCTGGCCTCCATACCCAATATGGCGGGCATAAAGGAAGCAAGCGGAAATATGGCGCAGGTCTGCGAAACTATGCGCAGAATCCGCGGAAAGATTGACCTTTTCTCGGGCGAAGACTTCCTGAATTTGCCTATGCTCGCAATCGGCGGGGCTGGTCTTATTTCGGTAACTTCCAATATCGCGCCCGAACTCGTAAAAAAAATGTATAACCTAGTAAAGGAAAACCGCCTTGAAGAAGCGAACGCCGTTCAGGACTTTTTACTGCCCTTAGAAGACGCGTGCTTTCTGGAAGTAAACCCCATACCCATCAAAGCTGCGTACAATATGATTGGTTTCAACGCGGGCGTTCCGCGCTCGCCTTTGACCGAGTTAGAGCCCCGTAACAAGGAAATATTGCTGGGGGAAATTAAAAAAGCGGGGTTAAAAGGCATATGATAAACGCGCTCGTTTGCGGAATTTGCGGTAAAATGGGGCAAAATTTGGTCGGTTTATTGAAAAACGACGGCGAAATGCAGATTGTTTGCGGAGTGGACGCGTGCGCAGACAGCGTTCAAAATTCCGAATTGCCCCCCACATATCCCTCGTTTAACGGGGTAAAAGAGAAAGTTGACGTTATAATCGACTTTTCCTCCCCCGCCGCTTTGAAAGACGAACTTTTATGGGCGGAAAAAGCGGGTTGCCCCGTCGTCCTTGCAACCACGGGCTATACCGAAGGCGACCTTAAAATTATCGAAAACTCAGCAAAAAAGATTGCCGTATTCAAGACGGGCAACTTTTCTTTGGGAATTAACCTCTTAGTCAAACTCGTAAATAAAGCCGCGGAAGCTCTCGGCGAGAAGTTCGACGTTGAAATTATAGAGCGCCACCACAACCTGAAAGTGGACGCGCCCTCAGGCACGGCGCTTATGCTTGCGGACGGCGTAAACCAAGCATATTCGGGGGGCAAACAGTATTTATACGGTCGCGAGGGCGCCGTAGGAAAGCGCGGAAACGAGATTGGTATTCACGCAGTGCGCGGCGGCACAATCGTCGGCGAGCACGAAGTTATGTTCGCTGGCGAAGACGAGGTTATCACCCTCTCCCACTCGGCGCGCTCCAAAAAAGTGTTCGCCGTCGGCGCGATTAAGGCGGCGAAGTGGCTTTGCGGCAAACCCGCAGGCAAGTACGATATGAACGACGTTCTGGAAAATTTATAATAAAAACTAAAACGACCCCGACCGCAATGCGGTCGGGGTTTTAATACGGCGCACGAAAATTTTGCGCAGTTTAATATTGCTTATATTTTTTATACCAATTTTGGGTAGTTTTAAATTTTTTTCTTTTATTTAATATAAAATCAAAATATGGAATTTAAAGAAAATTTGAAAAAATTACGACTTGAAAATAATATGACACAGAAGCAGGTTGCCACTATTATGAATGTAGCTGTAAGCTGTTACGCAAATTGGGAGCGGGGCAAATACCTTCCGGATTTATTCAATGTGATAAAGCTTAGTAAGCTGTTCAAGGTAAGGGTCAACTATCTATTCGGTTTAGACGATATCCGACAAAAATGAAGCGCCGC
>CAJTVA010000044.1 GCA_910579585.1 uncultured Christensenella sp. | reverse complement strand
GTACCCGCCAGTCTTTATCTTTCTTAAAAAAGCGGCAAGAGGCAGAGACGCGCCCTCTTCCCGCAACCTTAAAATATTTTTGACTTTTGCTTCTCCGCCCGCGCCCAAACCGCACTCCAGCCCGAACTCTTCCAAAAGCGCGTCTATAAGCTCGCCTGCGGGCAAAACCTCGGCTAAATCCCTAAGTTTTTGCAATTGCCCCCCGAATATGCTCAACTTTTGCGATATTTCACCGGGAAGTTTCAGGTATTTTTCACAGCATTTTCTGAACGGCAACGGCGACTTTTCGTTTTGAAAAGCAATTCTTATTTTTGCAAGCTCGTCTTCGGTAAACCCGCCCAAAGGCGATAAAAGCGCGGTAACCAGGGGGACGTCCTGCTCGGCGTTGTCGATAAGCGAAAGTATGTCTAAGACCTGTTTGACTTCCGACAGCTCGCAGATATTCGCTTCCTGCGCGCCCGAAAGCGCGTAGCCGCGGTCCGTCAGTGTGCGGACGATTCCGTCCACAGACTCGCCCTTGTTTTTGCGCGTTAAAATACAGATGTCCGAAAGGCGCGTGGGCACGAATTTTCCCGCTTTTAAGTCGTAATGGGTGCCGCAAAGCTCCTTTTCGACGATTTCCAGAACAGCAAGCCCCTCGCGCGAATGGCGGGTTTTTTGCCCGCTACCCAGTACTGAATAGACTTTCAGCTCGCTCTCTTCTTCCTCTTCCTTACCGAAAACGTGAATTTTTACCTCGCCGTAACCCTCGGGGTACTGCCCGCCCGCGCGCATAGGGCAACCCGCGTAGTCCACTCCGCAGGTGTCGGGGCGCATAATTTCGGAAAAAACCGTATTTACGAAGTTTAAAACCCCGTCCGAGCTTCTGAAATTGCTTGAAAGGTTCAACGCATTACCGAAACCCTGTTTGAAATTTTCGAACTTGCGCGTAAAAAACACAGACTTACTGCCCCTGAAACCGTAAATCGCCTGCTTTACGTCGCCGACAAGAAACGTTTCGCCCGAAAGTGAAGATATTATCTCTTCCTGCACGGGGTTGACGTCCTGATACTCGTCAACGTATATGTATTTAAAGCCCGAATTAATTTCCTTTTTTATAACTTCATCGGCTAAAAGGCGCAGGGTAAGATGCTCTAAATCATTGTAGTCTAGCTTATTCTCGTCCGCCTTAACTGCGGCATATTCCCTATCCAATTGCAATAAAACGTCCGAAAAGGCAGTAGCAACCCCGCCGCTTTTTATAAAATACTCACGCTCCTTTTCCTCGCTTTCCAAGTCCGGGCACAAGGCGGCGTATTTTTTATTGATTCCATCCTTGAAAGCCTTGAACGACGCGCCTGCTTCCTTGTCCTCGGGCGCATCGACGGGCTTTCTGGAAACGGTCAGCGCGGGCTTCGCGCCGAACAGCCCCACGGTTTTGTATGTTTTTAAGGCGCAGAGCATTTCCTCGAAAAGCGCGTTGTAAGCCGCCGCTTTTTTAGTCGCGGGGAAGTCCTCTTTAAAGCGTTCAACGGCGCATATCAGGGGGTCTATCCTGTTTTTCAACGTTTCGAAGTAGCCGTCCGAAAGTGCTTTGAAGCCCGCTTCGGCGTAAATATCCGCCGCGTTTTTCAAAACGCTTTCATAGCGCGCAACCGAACGCAATTTATCGTACGCTTCCCAAAGCAGTTTTTTAACCGACGCGTCGTTCCGCTTTTTCATAAAGCAGGATAAAAGAAGTTTAAAGTTTTTATCGTCCGTTTCGTACAGCCGTTCGAAAAGATTGTCGGCGGCGCGAGATTTTAAATCTCTTGCAACGGCGTCGTCCGACGAAATTATGTCGAAGCCCGAGTCCACCCCGTCCAAAGCGTAAAAATAGGTCCTTATCAGTCTTGCGCAAAGCGAGTGAATAGTCGAGATATTTGCGGAAGAAATTTTCGAAAGCTGGGCTTTTAAGCGCGGTTTTTCTTCGCCCGCGCCCTCTATTCGCTTTATTATGGACGAGCGCAGTTTTTCTTTCATCTGCGCCGCCGCCTTTTTTGTGAACGTCACGGCTAGAATATCGTCCAAATCAACCCCGTTCGCCACGGCGTTAACAAGTTTTTCAATCATTACAAAAGTCTTGCCGCTGCCTGCCGAAGCCGAAACTATGGTTTTGCCGCGGGCTTCGATTGCGGCAATCTGTTCATCGGTCGGTCTCATTCTTTTCCCTCCTCACAAGCTCTGCAATCTCCGAGCACTTCACCGACCGCGGTATGCGCTCCTCAGCGTTTTTGCCGAGATTGACGCCGCAGCTCCCGCCCGCCTTGCAATAACGGCAGGTGCCCTCTGCGGGGGAGGGTTCGATATTGCCCGAAAGCATTTCTTTGGCGCCGACAGACGCGACGAGCTTGGAATACTCCAAAAAGTCGTTGAAATCACACCGCGCCATAGCGCTTTCCGAACGCCCGCCCGAAAGGTACGCGTTCACGAAATCGCTCTTCTTTTTGGGCTGAACGGTCGTATCCGACGCTTTAACGACTTCTTCACTGCCGTCCATAAAGCCCTGCAAGCGGAAAACCCCGTCCTTTTTGTCGCGGTATTCGATTGAAGCGGGAAAGTAATACGCGCCTGCCGCGCGCTTGCCGTCGGACACCGCCAGAAGGTACAGCGGAAGCTGTAATTTAGCGCCTGTATAGTATTTTGCGGGGGTTGCGTCGATATTGCCCGTTTTGTAATCGATAATTCTAACCATATCGCCGCTTTCGTCGACACGGTCGATTCTGCCGTAAACGTTTACTCCGTCAAGCCGTACTTCGCAACCGCACTCGGCTTTCGAAAGCCTGAACGAGGAATTTTTAATCTGCTTGAACATTCCGTCTGCAATCTGAACGGCTTCGCTTAAAAGCGCGCCCGAAAGGTACTTGCCGCTTTTGCTGTCCACAAGCGAAGAATAGGGCGGTTTGGAAAGCTTTTCTTCCGCGACCTTTTTTGCCAGTGCGGAAAAGCTTTCTTCGGAACAATTTGCGTCGGCTTCCTTTGCAAGGTCCTGCAAGACCGCGTGAATAAAGTTACCCGTATCAACGGGGCGGACAGCGCCCTCTTCCCGCTCCTGCACCCTTAGCCCCTGGCGCATAAAGCCCAAATACGGGCAGGAAAAATAGCTTTCCAAAGTAGTGGGCGAAAGGCTGGCTTTGCCGCCAAGATAAAGCCGTTGACCGCAGGATATGGCGCGTTTAACGGGCATTTTCAGCGCGGCGGACGCCTCGTTTTCAAAGCCGTGGTTTTTAAGGACTTTGTACACCGACGGCGCGAACTCTACGGAAGAAAACTTCCTTAAAAACCTGATTGCGGGCAATGGCTCGCTACAATAATAGGGCACGGCGCGGTGCAGGGTCTGAACCTTTTTCACCGTCACTGGTTCTTTCTTTTCTCCCTTGCCAGTGCAGAACGCCGCCGCGGCGTAGGAAATAAGCTCGCTTGCGCCGCTTTCGTCGCCGCCTTGACGGTGATAGGAAAGGTAAAGCTGTTTCCTGAATGCGCAGATATTGAGCGCGCAGGTCTCCCTCTTTCTCGCGTTTACTTGCCGTATCTTGGGGGATATGTTGAGGTTAACGCCCTCCAAAGCCGAAATTTCCCTGTCGGTTAAAAGAGATGTGTCCGAGCTTGCGTCGGGCACTTCGCCCGAAAGGTGCGCGGCAAAAACGACGTTGCTGCCCGTGTTCGCGGTTGTAGCAAGGTCGCCGACGAAAACCGCGTCGGACTTAGGGGGAATGAGAGAAATTTTCATCGCCGCAAAGCCGCTTTTTAAGATTTTAACAAACTCTTTTAAGCTGACGTCGCCCGAAATGCTCTCGGCTTCATCCAGAACGCAAAGCATACTTTCGTACGCGCGCGAAGAAAACTGCGCGACGGCGGGCTTGATATCGGCGAACTTTTCCGCCGTATTTTTGAGCGTTTCTTCAACCTTAAACGCCGTCAAAAGCGAGCGTAGCCCCCTGCATATGCTTGAAATACCGCCTTTTACGGTCAAATACGCAAGCCCTTCCAAAAAAGTACTTCTTACTTTGTCGACCGTCGCTTTTACAACCTCTTCGTCCTGTCCGTAGTTTTTAAACGCGTCTTCGCGGGGGACGCGCTTTACTCCGCCGCGGTAGTTTGCGAATCTTAACAAATAATTGCGGAAAACGTCCTTTTCTGCACGCTCCGCAGGGAAATAGGGCGAAGCCACAATCTCGTCGACTTCAGAAAACTCGCAACCCGTAACCGCGCAGAGCAGATAATTTACAACGAACGCGCAAAGCGAATGCTCTGCAAGGGACAGCCGCCTGTCTGCGTAATAGGGAATTTTATAGCGCGCGAAAACGCGGGAAAGGGCGCGCTCCCCCTCCTCGAGGTTGGGAAGCATAACCGAAATCTTCGCATAGCGTTCGTTTAAGCTTTGAACGTGTTTTTTGATGTTGACGGCTATGAACTCGAGTTCTTCCTCTTCGTCGGCGGACTCGTAAATATTTACTTTATCGGTTGGCACAGGGACCAAATAGAAGCTTTCGGGGTTGTAAAGCGCACGACGCAAAATCTCGGCTTCCGCAGTATTTTCGCCTGTTGCGGTCGAAACTTTTGCGCCGCCAAATTCGATAGCGACCGAAATATAGGTTGCGGCGGCTTCGTTAACGTATACCTCTTCTTTGCCGCCTATAAATAGACCGTATATGTTTTCTGCGGCGGAAAAAGCCGCGCGTACGCACTCCGCCGTGGTGCAGGTCAGCGCCTGAAAGCCCAGAAACACCACCGTACTGCCCTTGATTTTGGGGCTTTCGGAAACGACAGCGGCAAGCTCCCTCAAATACGCGTTTCTGTCTTTTTTGCCGCTTTCTTCGAGGTATTTTTCGTATTCGGAGTATATAATCGCCAAATCGTGCAACTTTCCGCCCAGAATGCCGCCTTCCCTCGCCGCCTGTGCGGCGTCCTCCGCCGACACGCGCGAGGAATACAACAGCGCAATTGTATCGTAAACCGACTGCGCCGCACCCGCCGCCGAAAGCTTTTTGAAAAGAGTAAGGCTGTTTTTCTTCTCCTCGATGATTTTTCTTATCGCCATAGCGGAGCCCTGACTGGACAAGACGTCGTCCGCCTTGCCCTTTTCGCCCGATAAGAACCTTGCAAGGGTGTAAACCGAGGTTAAAAAAGTGCCGCCGACCGCGGCGCAAACCGTGCGCTCGGCGGCAAGCGAAAGCCTGTCCTCGCAAAAAATTACGGTTTTTTTGCCCTTTTCTTCGTTTTCTTTGACGATTTTTTTAAGTTGTTCGAGCGCAACCGACAAAGCCGCGCAATTAACGGCGTATCTCATATGTGAATAATCGAAACCATTATATCATAATTTGGTTGCATTTTGAAGATTTTGTGCAGAAAAGTTTTTACAAAATTAAAATTATATGGTATAATACCCGTAATTCTATTTAAAAGTCGGCGGCGAGCCACCGCAACTTAAAGGATAATTTTATGAAAAAACGTTTTGGCGTTTATGCACTTGCCGCGGCGGCGGGTTGTGCCGTTATATTTTCGGGCTGCGCAGGTTGCGGCGCGAACGGAAAGACGAACGAGGCGGCTTTCAGCTCTAACTGGTACGCCGACACCTCTTTCCCCTATATCCAACCCACTTTCGACTCCTCTGTCGGTGGCAGGGAAGAAATTACCTATAAAGTCGCCCTCAACACCGAAACGGCGGGGAACTCAGTCTATTCCGTGGAATACGGCGCGGGAACTTACTCTACCTTGTTCTATGCGACCAAGTTCGATAATTCTTTGATTTGCGAGGAATTCCGAAGCGGATACCCCGAAAACCTGACGGTGTATTATTATAAAACCGAACTCCGTTTTGACAGCGTGACCTTTAAAATGAAGTCGGGCGGCGACCCTGCGGTTTTCGGCGAGCAGAGCATTGTGACGGAGTGTTATTTTACCGACGTTTCCGACCATTTGCGCCCGCTGTACGCAACGATTGACACCGATAACTACGCTCCTGCGGACTTCCAGCCCAACAGCCTTGAAAATTCTTACAATCACGTTTCCCAAAAGGTTACGACATTTTATAATTTTGCCGGCTCCGTGGCAAAGACGGTTATAGAGGACCGCCTTGACAGCGCGGACAGCGCCGAAAAAAACGTCGAGGGATTGGACAAAACAAACAACTCGCTTATAGACGTTTGCGGGCTGAACATCGCGTTGCGCGCAATGCAACTCGGAAGCAATCTTGCGCAGACTATAAGCGTTTACTCGCCGTCGGGCAGAATGCAGGACTTCACCTTTACGGGCTCCACGCTTGCGCTTTCCGATGAAGAACGGACGGCGGCGGAAAGCGTTCTCGAAAGCGCGAAACTGTACGTTTCGGGAGAGGGCAAGACGCTTTCGACCGTCTGCGTCAGCGCAATGCTGAACGAAGATATGCGCGGCGCTTCGCAAAGATACTGGTTTACCGCGATTGACAGCTTTAAAAACAACCGCGGCAGAGCAACGATGGTCAAGATGACGGCGCCTGCGCCTTTCAGCCTCGGCACGTTCGAATACAAGCTTGACGAAGTTATCAGTACGCTTTATAACGATTAAATCAGATAATTAGCCCCGCGGTGAAATGCCGCGGGGCTTTATTGTTTTTAACAGCTTATTTCCGTTTTAACTCACTACGTTGCGCGGCTTACCGTCAATATATGCGCGCAAATTTCCCATCACTATACCGACGAGTCTTTGTCTGGTTTCCTGAGGCACCCAACCCACGTGCGGGGTTATAAGACAGTTCTTAGCGTCGAAAAGCGGGTTATCGGGGAGCATAGGCTCGACGGAAACCGTATCGAGGCACGCGCCGGCAATCTTGCCGCCGTTCAACGCTTCGGCAAGCGCCGCTTCGTCCACAAGCCCGCCACGCGCGGTATTTATAAGCACGGCAGTCTTTTTCATTAAAGAAAGCGTACGCGCGTTTATTATCTTGGCCGTCTTTTCGTTCAGCGGACAATGCAGGGAAACTATATCCGAAACGCGCAACATCTCCTCAAAGTCCACGAGTTTATAAGGGCAGTCTTGGGGCGGCGTGCGTGTGGAAATAACCACGTTCGCGCCGAACGCTTCGGCAATCTTTGCAACCGATTTGCCGATATTGCCGTATCCGTGTATACCGAAAGTTTTGCCGTAAAGCTCGGTCGTGGGGAAGGGGAAATAACAGAACGTTTTACTGCGTATCCAATCGCCAGCGGCAACCGAAGCAGTGTACTCCGAAACTTTACCGTAGAAATTCAATAAAAGCGCGAAAACGTGCTGGCTAACCGAGTGCGTGGAATAATCGGGCGCGTTGCAGACGGTTACGCCGTGCCTGCGGCAAGCTTCTATATCAACTACGTTATAGCCCGTGGCGAACGTGCCGACGTATTTCAAGCTAGGGCAAGCCGAAAGCAAAGCTTCGTCCACTTCCACTTTATTTACGATAAGCGCGTCTCTGTCGGCACAAAGCGCAAAAAGCTCTTCTCTCGAAATTTCGCCGAAAAATTTTACGTCGCCGAGGAGTTCGAACCCTGATAAATCCAAATCGTCGTTATAAGAAATTGCGCTCGTGTTTACGGCTATTTTCATTCGCACCCCGTGTAGCGGCACAATTTACCGCTGATAAGATTATATTTATTGTAACAATTAAATTATGAAAAAGTCAATGTTTTTTCAATACGGGTCTGTACAAATTCAGAATATATGGTATAATCGAATTGGATAAAATACGGCGCAAAAGTCGTTTCGGGGGAAATCATGGCAAACACCGACAACATTAAATTTATAACTTTGGGCGAGCTTCTTTTAAGGCTTTCGCCCCCTAACTACGAGAAAATACGCACCACCGACGAGTTTAAAGTGACTTACGGCGGCGCGGAAGCGAACGTTGCGGCGTCGCTTTCGAACCTCGGGATAGACTCTTCGTACTTCACCGTCGTGCCCGACAGTTCTATAGGCAAAGCGGCGATACGGTATTTAAGAAGTAACGACGTGCACTGCTCGCCCTGTATCTATTCGGACGAGGGCAGAATGGGCATTTATTTTCTGGAAGAGGGCTTCGGCGTGCGCTCCTCCAAGGTCACTTACGACAGAAAGGACAGCTCCTTCGCAAAGTTCGATTATTCTAAAATCGATTTTAAGGAAAAACTGAAAGGGTTTACCTGGCTGCACACTTCGGGCATCACGCCGGCACTGTCGGAAAACTGCCGCAAGCTCGTTTTCTACGCTCTGAAAGCCGCGAAAGAGCTGGGCATGACGGTCAGCTTCGACTGCAACTTCCGCTCGGCGCTGTGGGGCTGGCAGGAAGCGCGCGACTGCATAACCGAGTATCTGCCGTTCGTTGACGTGCTGTTCGGCATAGAGCCTATTAATCTCCGCGACGAGAACGGAAAAGATATGAAAGACGGGCTGTCGATGAACCCTTCTTACAAAGAGCAGGACAGAATTTTCAGGGAACTGCACAAGAGGTATCATTTCAAGGCGATAGGGCGACACGTGAGATACGTGCACTCGGGCAGTGAAAACAGTTTGAAAGCCTTTATGTGGTACAACGGCGAAACTTACGAAAGCCGCACGTTCCGCTTCAACATTTTAGACCGCGTCGGCGGCGGCGACGCTTTTGCAAGCGGTATGATTTACGCGATTATGCGTGAAATGAAGCCCGACGAGATTGTCAACTTCGCGGTTGCTTCGTCTGTTATCAAGCACACTATGCACGGCGACTTCAACATCACCGACGACGAAGAATCGATTATAAAATTAATGAATCAGGAATTCGAGATAAGAAGATAATCTTTACGTATAAACGAAGCCGCCCGCGAGCTAAGCCCGCGGGCGGCGTTATTTTTATTTTACAGGCTTTTTAGATATGCGTCCATTGCCGCCGCGACGCGCTTTGCGGTATCGACAGCTTCTACGACCGTCTTAGCCCCGCGCACGACGTCGCCAGCGGCGAACAGCCCTTTACGCGTGGTCGAGCCGTCGGGGTTGATTTTTGCAAGCCCGCGCTCGTTAATTTCAAGCCCCTCCGTCTGGGTCAAAATGAGGTTGGACGGGCGCTGAGATATGCAAATCATAACGCTGTCCGCTTCCATGAGCGAAGTAGTTTCCGATTTGCCCACGACCTTGCCCTCTTCATCGAGAACGGTGTCAGCGAACAGAACACCTTCGTCAGTGATTTCGACAGGAGTCTTGTTGAAAACGAACTCCGCGCCCTCTATCTCCGCGTATTCCATTTCTTCTTTACTAGCAGAAACCTTGTCGCTTCTGACGGTGATTTTGACGTCCTTGACGCCCTTTCTCAGCGCCGTGCGCGCCACGTCCATAGCAACGTTGCCAGCGCCGATAATAACCATTTTTTCGCCGAGTTTATAGACGTCGGGGCGCTCCAAAAAGTGCACGCCGTAGTGAACGTGACCGAGAGTTTCGCCCTTTATGTTCAACGCAATAGGCCAGGTTACGCCCGTGCCTATTGACACGGCTTTGAAGCCGTCGCGGAAGAGCTCTTCCATTCCGAACGCTTTCCCGATGGTGACGTTGTATTTTATTTTGACCCCGAGCTTATTCAAAAGCACTTCGTATCTGTCAACGATTGCTTTGGGAAGACGGAATTCGGGTATGCCGTACCTCAAAACTCCGCCAATTTCGGTCTTACTTTCGAAAACGGTTACGTCGTAGCCGAGTTGCGCCATTTTTATCGCAATGGTTATGCCCGCAGGGCCCGCGCCGACAACGGCGACTTTTACGCCGTTTGGCTCTGCCTTTTCAAGTTCGAGGCTGTCAAGGTAGTGCCCCGAAACGAAGTTTTCTATCGTGGAAATTTCGACGGGCTCGCCCTTTATCCCGCGCACGCAGTGCCCTTGGCACTGGTTGCCGTGGTTGCATACTATCGAGCAAACCACCGAGAGCGGATTGTTTTCGAATACCATTTTACCCGCTTTTTTGATGTCGCCGCTTAAAAACGATGAAATCATATCGGGAATGGGAGTATTGACGGGACACCCCTGTCTGCACAAGGGTTTTTTGCAGTTTAAGCACCTTTTCGCTTCGGCAATTACGTTATGAGCCATAAATATTCCCCCCCCCCTGATATTTACAACGCGGCTTTAATTTCTTCAATCATTTCGGCGTACTCTTCGTCGCTAAGATAAACCTTTTGTGGGTTCATTTGGAACGTGCCGCCCCACTCGTCACCGCCCTTGTACTTGGGGCAGAGGTGAACGTGCAGGTGGCAACCCGTGTCGCCGTATGCGCCGTAATTGAGCTTGTCGGGCTTGAAAACCTTATGAATAGCCCGCGCCGCCTTATTAACGTCCGCGAAAAATGCGTTACGCTCCTCGTCGGAAATATCGACGATTTCGCTTACGTGGTCCTTATACGCGACGATGCACCTGCCGCGTTTGGACTGCTCTTTGAATAAAATCAGCTGACTTACAGTTAAGTCGCATATCTTTATACCGAACTTTGCAAGCGGTTCGCCGCCTACGCAATAACCGCAATTACAATCTTTCATATAGTATTCCCCCTTTTAACAGTAATATTTTAGCACAGCTTTTTACAATATTCAAGAGGGAATTTAAAATTAATCCGTTCTGCCGACAAGGTAATCGATTGACGTGTTAAACAGGTCGGCAATTTTAATGAGCATATCAAACCCACATTCGCGCTTGCCGCTCTCCCAATAATAAAAAGCCTTACCGTCACCCTGAGCTTTTCCGCCAACTTTTGGGGCGTCTAGCCGTTCTCTGTACGCAGTTCTTTCATTCTTTGACTGAAACAATTCATCGGATTATTTTCAGATATCATCTCCGAACAAGTCATTCGGTAGAACTTCCAAAGCCGAAATTATTTTGTAAATATCAATTATACCGGGCTCCCTTCTTCCCTGTTCCCAGTTTGCATACGTATTGACGGCAACGTCCAACCTATCCGCAACTTGTTTTTGACTTAACTGTTTTTCACTTCTTAAAAATTTCAATCTGTTGCCGAAAATTCCCGACGCGTTTTCAAGTTCTGTTTTCACCTTGCACCTCAAAAAAATAATAGCAAATTGTAGTCAAAATGACTATTAATATATTCGCGGAATTTAAGGAAGACTACGACAAATTTCGCGAAATCTGCGATAAGCTTTGCAAAGACTTTTCAAAAGAAGAAAAATATAATATTATTTGGGATATTGACCTTGCGATGGGCGCCGTAGTAGACGTTTACATTAACGAATATTTTAAAGCGGGCTTCAAGCT
>CAJTVA010000043.1 GCA_910579585.1 uncultured Christensenella sp. | reverse complement strand
TTTTTTCATATAATGCAGTGATTGATTTTTTACTTGGAGAAGTACTTGTTTAATGGAATGGCTGAATAATTTTACAGGTTGGCAGCTTGCGCTTATGGGAACCGGGTTTACCTGGTTTATGACGGCGCTGGGAGCCTCGTTTGTATTCATATATAAAAACGTAAGCGAAAAAGCCTTCTCGTTTATGATGAGCAGTGCTGCGGGAATTATGCTTGCGTCAACTTTCTTTTCACTTTTAATGCCCGCTATGGAAATGGTGCAGGAATATTCGTATCTCGTCCTGACCTGCGGGTTTGTACTGGGCGGCGCCCTGATAATCGTAACGGATATTGTTATCAGCAAGTTACATATGTTTTCGGGCAGTCAAAACAAGCGCAGTTGTGCCGTTATGTGCATAGCCGTTACTATGCACAACATTCCCGAGGGAATGGCGGTGGGCGTGGCTTTCGGCGCGCTTGCAACGGGGCAGACGGTCGAGGGCGTTGCCGCGGTTATGCTTGCCGTGGGTATAGGTATACAGAACTTCCCCGAAGGTATGTGCGTTGCATTTCCGTTGCGTGCAAACGGGTTTTCAAGAAAGAAGTCGTTCTTTATCGGTCAGCTTTCGGGCGCGGTGGAGATTGTTGCAGGCGTTATCGGCGCGGTTGCCGTGACTTTCGTAAACGGAATTCTTCCTTGGGCGCTGTCATTTTCGGCGGGCGCGATGCTTGCGGTGGTGTGTTCCGAGCTTATACCCGAAAGCTTTGCCCAAGGCAAAGTAAAGGCGACGATAGGCGTGATTTTCGGCTTTGCGCTGATGATGATTTTAGACCTTGCTTTCGGTTAATTCGGTGTGAATAATTACTAAAATTTTCCGCAATATAACGGTATGGAAAGCAAAAAAAAGACAGCTATAATCGTCGGCGGTAGTTCGGGCATAGGGCTTGAAACCTGCCTTAGACTTGTAAACCGCGGCTGGAACGTAGTAAATATTTCACGTACGCCGTGCAAAAACGCAAAGGTCGTGAACGCGCTTGCGGACGTATCAAAAGACGGAGAGCTTGAAAAAGCGATTTCCGAAGCGTGCCAAAAGCACTACGTTGTCGCGCTTATATACAGCGCCGGTTTCTCTATGGCGGCACCCATAGAGTACGCAAAAGAGCAGGACTATAAATATCTGTTCGAAGTGAATTATTTCGGCGCGCTGAGGGCGGTGCAGGCGGTTATACCCGCGTTTAAACAAAAGGGCGGGAGGATAGTTCTCGTCGGGTCGCTCGGCGGGGATTTGCCGATTAGTTTCGACAGCTTCTATTCATCTTCCAAAGCAGCGCTGGAAATGTTCTGCCGTGCCGCATATTCGGAATTGAAGCCTTACGGCATAAAGGTCACGGGGCTTCTGCCAGGCGGTACGGCTACGGCTTTCACGTTCAAAAGAAAGGTTTACGCCTCCGAAGAGAACCACGCGTATTCGGGCAAGGTCAACCGCGCAGTCGCCGCGCTTGCGAATATGGAGCAGGGCGGTATGTCGCCGTCGGCGGTTGCGGAAATTATCTATAACGTTTTAATTACGGACAAGCCGCCCGTAATTAGGACTTGCGGTGCAAAAAACACGGTTTTCCGTTTGTTTACCCGAATTATGCCCGAAAAGTTCACCCTAAGAATAAACGACAGGATGTACAATCAATGAGAAAGGAATTCGATTTATCGCGCCGCGACGAGCGCGAAAGCCTGATAAAACCCGCAAAACAGGGAGGAGAAAAGAATGACAGGCAAGTCCCGTGACAATTTTAACTATAATTATCTTAACTACGTAAAAACTCAGGACCCGCCTACGCAGCACTTTAAAAACTGCGCCTCGGCGTTCGGCGTCGGCGGACTTATATGCTGCATAGGTCAGTTTATCCGTTATATGTTCGAATTTGCGGGGCTGTCGGGGGACGAGCTTGCCGGTGCAACTTCGATTGTGCTTATATTTTTAGGCTGTTTTTTAACGGGGCTGGGCGTATACGACCGTATAGGCAGATATGCGGGCGCGGGCTCGATAGTGCCTATAACGGGCTTTGCAAACAGTGTGACTTCGCCCGCGATTGAGTTCAAGACCGAGGGCTGGATTTACGGTATGGCGGCGAAGATGTTTACCGTCGCCGGCGCGATAATAGTATTCGGCGTTTTTTCGGGAGTTCTAGTCGGAATTTTATATCTGTTTTTATAACGCTGTTTCGCGATTGACCCCCATATATGTGCCAAATAACGACATTTCGGAAGGAAAAAATGAAGAAAGGAAACACTGTATTTTTTGAAAATTTACCGCGCATAACTTCCTTTGCCGCCGTGTGCGGCTCCAAGGAAAAGCAAGGCGTTTTAGGCTCTTTTGCGGACATTACTTTGGACGACGATATGTTCGAAGAAAGCACGTTTGAAAAAGCCGAGTGCAAGATGCTTTCGACTGCGATTTCGCTTGCCATAGAAAAGGGCGGGTATACGGAAAAGGATATCGACCTTTTACTGTCGGGCGACCTTTTGAACCAGATAATTTCGGCAAGCTTCGCCGCAAGGGATTTCAATTTTCCGTTTCTGGGGCTGTATTCGGCTTGCTCGACTATGAGCGAGAGCCTGCTTCTCGGGGCAATGCTCGTCAACGCGGGCTACGTTGATAAGGTGGTTGCGGCGACGGGAAGTCATTTCGCTTCCGCCGAAAGACAATACCGTTATCCGCTTGAATTGGGATGCACCAGACCCCCGCAGGCGCAGTGGACCGTTACCGCGGCGGGCGGGTGCGTGGTTTCGTCGGAGAAAAAGGGAATAAAAATCGTGAACGGAACTATGGGCAAGGTGTGCGATTTCGGAGTAACCGACGTCAACAATATGGGGGCGGCAATGGCGCCCGCCGTTGCTATAATACAACCATAAGTATTGCGGCAACCTGACACTTTAACGCAAAAAATAACTTAAAAGGAGGGTCGGCGACAGGTTGCCTTAATATATATTTGCACATAATAGTGTAAAACAACTCGCTTATTCTTGACTTTGGAAGCTTTTGGGTTTAAAATGAATTTCGGCTACATTATAATTTTATTATAATGGGCAGTGGAGAAAAGAGTTGGAATTCGATTGTTTGATAGACCCCGAACATACGGCGGCGGCAGAGTATTTGAAGAATTTTAAATACCCTTGGGAGGCGCTTGCGGGGCTTAAAGATTTTATTTCGAACCTTGGTAAAAGCCTTGATAAGGATAAGTATAACGAAGTCGCCCCGAACGTCTGGGTTCATATAACCGCCAAGGTTGCGCCTACGGCGTATCTCGGCGCGCCCTGCATTATCGGGGAAGAAACCGAGGTGCGGCACTGTGCGTTTATTCGCGGCAGTGCGTTAATCGGCAAGGGATGCGTTGTGGGCAATTCTACCGAGCTTAAAAACGTTATTCTATCTGACGGGGTGCAGGTTCCGCACTACAACTACGTCGGCGACAGTATACTCGGCTTTAAGGCGCATATGGGCGCGGGGTCTATAACCTCGAACGTCAAGTCGGATAAGACCCCCGTAACCGTCAAGGGCGACGGAGTAAAAATAGACACGGGGCTGAAAAAATTCGGCGCGGTCGTCGGCGACCTTGTCGAGGTCGGGTGCAACAGCGTGCTTAACCCCGGCACGGTCATAGGAAGAAATTCTACCGTATATCCGCTGTCTTGCGTTCGCGGGGTTATCCCCGAAAACAGCATTTTCAAAACAGGCGGCACCGTCGTTAAAAAACACTGATTTTACGGGCTTCAAAAGGAGAACTATGGGAAAATATTTCGGTACGGACGGGTTCCGCGGCGAAGCAAACAATACTCTTACCGCCGACCACGCTTACAGGGTCGGAAGATTTTTAGGCTGGTATTTCGGCGAACTGAAAAGGCGCGCGGGCAGTTCCGACGCGCCCCGTGTAGTTATAGGCAAGGATACGCGTAGGTCGAGCTATATGTTCGAGTATACCCTGATTGCGGGGCTGACCGCTTCGGGTGCGGACGCGTATATGTTGCACGTAACCACGACACCTTCGGTCGCGTATATCGCAAGGGTTGACGAGTTCGACTGCGGTATAATGATTTCCGCAAGCCACAACCCTTACTACGACAACGGGATAAAACTTTTAAACTCTCACGGCGAAAAGATGGACGAGGAGACGATTTCGCTTATCGAGGACTATTTGGACGGTAAGCTTGAATTGTTCGGCGAAAAGTACGTTGAACTGCCTTACGCCACGAGGGAGCGTATAGGTAAAACGGTTGACTACGCGTCGGGCAGAAACCGCTATATCGGCTATTTGATTTCGCTCGGAATGTATTCTTTCCGCGGAATGAAAGTCGGGCTCGACTGCGCGAACGGCTGTACCTGGAACATTGCGAAGTCGGTTTTCGAAGCGCTCGGCGCGACGACTTACGTAATAAACGCTCAGCCCGACGGCTTCAACATAAACGAAAACGCGGGCTCGACGCATATGGAGGGCTTGCAAAGGCTTGTAAAAGAGAACAAACTCGACGTCGGTTTCGCCTTTGACGGCGATGCGGACAGGTGCCTTTGCGTGGACGAGCACGGCGACGTCGTTTCGGGCGACAAGATATTGTATCTCTACGGGCTGTATATGAAAGAGCGCGGCAAGCTTGTCGGCAACACGATTGTTACCACGGTTATGTCAAATTACGGGCTTTTCAAGGCGCTGGACGATGCGGGCATCGACTATGCAAAGACGGACGTCGGCGACAAGTACGTTTACGAGTATATGTCTACGCACGGCAACAGACTCGGCGGAGAACAGTCGGGGCATATAATTTTCTCGAAATACGCAACTACCGGCGACGGGCTTTTAACGAGTTTAAAGGTTATGGAAGTCATTATGGCGAAGAAAACCACGCTTTCGAAGCTTGCCGAACCCGTAAAAAATTACCCGCAGGTGCTTGTGAATATCCGCGTTGCCGATAAAGAAAAGGCTATGGACGATAAGGAAGTTGTTGCGGCGGTCAAAAAAGTCGAAAAGAAGGTGAAAGGCGGCGGCAGGATTCTTGTAAGACAGTCGGGTACGGAGCCTTTGATTAGGGTTATGGTAGAAGCAGAAAGCAAGGAACTTTGCAGTAATTATGCGGAGGAAGTGGTTTCAGTACTCCGCAAAAACGGTCACGAAGTAAAATAGGAGGACGGGCGTATGTGCGGAATTGTCGGATACATCGGCGGAAAACAAGCGGCTCCCGTTTTGCTGGACGGGCTTACTAAACTCGAATACAGGGGGTACGACTCCGCAGGTATTGCGGTTCTGGACCCCGACGGAAATATAGTAATCGAAAAGGCAAAGGGCAGGCTGAGCGTTTTAAACGAAAAGATAGACGGCGGCAGGGCGGTAAACGGCTTTTGCGGCATAGGTCATACGCGTTGGGCGACCCACGGCGAACCCAGCGAAAACAATGCTCACCCGCACTGCAACGATGAAAAAACGATTGCCGCGGTGCATAACGGGATAATTGAAAACTATACCGAACTTAAAGACAAACTTATCCGCCGCGGGTATAGCTTTTACTCCGCGACGGACACCGAAGTTGCGACGAAGCTAGTCGATTACTATTACAAAAAGTACAACGACCCGCTTAGGGCTATTTCGGAGTTTGCGTTGAGGGTAAGGGGCTCTTATGCGCTCGCGGTTATGAACAAGGACTACCCCGATACGGTTTTTGCAATCCGCAAGGACAGCCCTATGATAATCGGCGTGAACGGCGGGGAAGCTTTCCTTGCTTCGGACGTGCCCGCAATTTTGAAGTACACGAGGAACGTTTATTACGTTGACAATCTTCAGATTGCCAGGCTTGAAAAGGGCGGCGTCACTTTTTATAACCTCGACAGAGAGGAAGTCGAAAAGGAAACCGTTGAAATTACCTGGAATGCGGAAGCGGCTGAAAAGGGCGGGTTCGAGCACTTTATGCTCAAAGAAATTTACGAACAGCCCCGCGTCGTCACCGACACCGTAAACTACGTTTTAAAAAACGGCGATTTCGATTTTTCCGAAGTCGGGCTTACGGATAAAGACTTTAAAAAGATAAAGGGTATAGTAATCGTAGGGTGCGGCTCTGCGTATCACGCCGGCGTGGTTATGCAGTACGTTATCGAGGACTTGGCACGCGTGCCCGTCAGGGTTGAGCTTGCGTCTGAGTTCAGGTACCGCAACGCGGTCTTAAACGGCGAACTCGTAGTTGCGATAAGCCAAAGCGGCGAAACTGCCGACACGCTTGCCGCCGTGCGCGCGGCGCGCGACAAAGGGCTTAAAACTATGGCAATCGTCAACGTTCTGGGTTCAACCATTGCGCGCGAAGCAGACTACGTTTTCTTCACGAAAGCCGGTCCCGAAATTTCGGTTGCAACCACGAAAGCGTACAGCGCACAGCTTGTCGCGGGGTATGCGTTTGCGTTGAAGCTTGCAAAAATCCGAGGCACCGTGGAAAAAGACGAATATTCGCGCATTATAACCGAGCTTACTTCGTTGCCTGAAAAAATTCGGGAACTTTTGAATTGCAAGGAAGAAATTCAGAAGTTTGCCGCGAAAACTCTGGATAGGCACGACGTGTTTTTCATAGGCAGGGGCTTGGATTACGCAGTCAGCGTAGAGGGCAGTCTGAAACTTAAAGAGATAAGTTATATCCATTCCGAAGCCTATGCGGCGGGCGAGTTGAAACACGGCACGATAAGCCTTATCGAAAACGGTACGCTGGTTTTCGGGGTATTGACGCAGAAAAACCTTATAGAAAAGACGGTTAGTAATCTGGTCGAAACGAAGAGCCGCGGCGCGCTTATTGCGGTTGTCGCGGAAGAGGGAACTAACGTGCCCGCAGACTTTGAACAGGTTTTCCGTATCCCCGTTACTGACGGGCGGTTTGCGGCAAGCTTGGCGGTGATACCGTTACAGCTTTTTGCATACTACCTCAGTGTTTTGAGGGGCAACGACGTGGACAAGCCCAGAAACCTTGCAAAGAGCGTCACTGTCGAATAATTTTACCGAAACAGAGAAGGGATGTATGAAAATAAATTTGAAAAATTATAAGAAGCTGAAAGATTTAGCCATACTCGCCGCCTGCGACTTCGTTGCGATAACGGTGGCGGTGTTGCTGTCGCAACTAATTGCGAACAGTTGCGTTTATTTCTGCCTGAATTTACTATATTGGTATCTTCTGAACCTTGTTACCGGCTATCTTTTCTTAGCGTTGTTCAGGCTCTACTTTATAGTGTTTACGTCCGTCGGTATAATCGACACGTTAAAGACCGTGGGCGCGGCGCTTCTTATACTTGGCGCGAACTCAGTATTTGCGTTCGTTTTCCCCAACATAGTGAATATCCGCGTCGCGGGAGTATATACCGTACTTTTTGCTGTTTTCGTGCTTTGCATAAGGTTTTCTAAACGACTTTACAACGCAGTCAGGTTTTCTCTTTCCAGAAAGAACAGCGGCAAGGTCAGGTCTATGATTGTCGGCGGCGGTAACGCGGGCGCGATGCTTATAAGGGAAATTCAGACAACCGATAAAATTACGTATTTACCCGTCGTGGTTATCGACGACGACCCGAACAAGATAGGCAAAAGCATAAACAACGTCAGAATCGTAGGGGACACGAACTCGATTCCCGAGAATGTTGCAAAGTATTCGATTGACGAAATCCTTATCGCGATGCCGGCGGTGCCGAAATCGGAAATCAAGCGTATTTACGATATTTGCGAAACTACCAACTGCAAGGTAAAAACCTTGCCCGGTATCTATCAGATAGTCAACGGCGACGCGAGCGTAACAGCGCTTCGCGAAGTGCAGATTTCCGACCTTTTGGGAAGAGACCAGATGAAAGTCAACCTTGACGAGATTATGGGCTATATCGAAAACCGTGTCGTGCTGGTTACTGGCGGAGGCGGCTCAATCGGTAGCGAACTGTGCCGTCAGATTGCGACTCATTCACCCAAACAGCTGATAATTTTAGATATTTACGAAAACAACGCATACGATATAGAACAGGAATTGAAACGCCGCCACCCCGAACTCAACCTTGTGACGCTGATTGCAAGCATAAGGGACGTGGGTAAAATGGAGGACGTTTTCACCAAATACGGGCCCGAAATAATCTTCAACGCCGCCGCGCACAAACACGTGCCGTTAATGGAAACAAGCCCAAACGAAGCGGTGAAGAACAACGTTTTCGGTACGTTGAACGTTGCGCGTTGCGCGGATAAGTTCGGTGCGAAAGTTTTCGTGCAGATTTCAACCGATAAAGCAGTCAACCCGACCAATATTATGGGCGCGACAAAGCGTATCTGCGAAATGATTATCCAGACGATAGGAAAGTACAGCAAATCTACGAAATTCGTTGCGGTGCGTTTTGGTAACGTGCTTGGCTCGAACGGCTCGGTTATTCCTTTATTCGAAAAACAAATTGCTGAAGGCGGACCCGTTACGGTCACGCATAAGGACATTATACGCTACTTTATGACTATACCCGAAGCGGTGTCGCTCGTTTTGCAAGCGGGCGCGTACGCAAAAGGCGGTCAGATTTTCGTCCTCGATATGGGCGAACCCGTCAAAATTTATGACTTGGCGTACAACCTTATCAAGCTTTCGGGGTTAGAGCCCAACGTCGATATTGACATCGTCTGCACGGGCCTTCGCCCCGGCGAAAAACTGTATGAAGAGCGGCTTATGGACGAGGAGGGTATGCAGAAAACCCCCAACGGGCTTATCAACATTGCAAACCCCATAGACATAGACGACGGGTATTTGTGGGCGACGCTCGAAAGCCTTAAAAAGGCGGCTTACAGCGAAAACTCGGATATGAAGCGCCTTGTCGCCGAGATTGTTACAACCTATAAACCCCAGTAAAAACGAATTAAATAATTTTATGGAGGAAGTTATGGAACCCGTAAAAAAATCTGCCGAAGAACTTTTAAAGGAAGCAAATAAGCTTTACGGCGAAAAGAAGTATGGCGAAGCGGTCGCACTTTTTAAGTCCGCCGCGGAAGAGAACAATGCGGAAGCGTTGTATATGCTAGGTATTTGTTACAACTATAATTACGTCGATGACGAACCCGACAAGGATAAGCGCGCGGTTATTGCAAGCGTATATTTTCAGAAAGCGGCAGACCTCGGTCACGCCGACGCGCAGTGTTTTTCGGGGCTTTGCTATCTGCACGGAATAGGGGTAGAAAAGGACGAAAACAAAGCCGTAGAATTATTAAAGAAGTCTGCGGGGCAGAACTGTGCGGCGGCAATGAACAACCTCGGTCTGTTGTGCGACCGAGGAATCGGCGCCGATGACCCCGAAAAGGCAGAGGAAGAAGGATTTAATTGGTTTAAAAAATCAGCCGAATCGGGCGACCCGACGGGGCAACTGTATACGGGTATCGCTTATTACGAGGGAAGCGGAGTCAAGCGTGACTTCGAGAAAGCGGTAAAAATGTATTCATTGGCGGCGCAGCAGGGGTTGGCGGAAGCGCTTTTCCGACTTGGCGAATGCTATGACGACGGCGAGGGAGTGGACGAGAACTCCATTGAAGCGTTCAAGTTGTATAAGCTTGCCGCACAGCGGAACCACGCGAAAGCGCAGTGCTATGTCGGTTACTGTTACGAATACGGTACGGGAGTTTCCCGCGATTTGGGTGAAGCAATTAAGTGGTATACCGTGTCGGCGAACAATAATTATTTTCAGGCTTATTGCAACCTCGGCTGTTGTTACGAAGAGGGCAGGGGCGTCAAGAAAGATATGAAAACCGCAATCGAACTGTACAAAAAAGGCGCCGAGCTCGGAAGTCTGGACGCAATGTTCAACCTCGGCAACGTTTATGCGTTCGGTAAGGGAGTAAAAGTTAACAACGAGCTTGCCGTCGAGTATTATGCGAGAGCGGCGCAGTCGGGGCATAAAGAAGCGCAGTACAACCTCGCCCAGCACCTTAGCGAGGGCGTAGGTATAGAAAAAGACGAAGAAGCCGCGGCATTTTGGTTCTTGCAGGCGGCGAAAAAAGGCGACGCAGACGCGCAGTACAGAATAGGCTGGTGTTATATCCAAGGAATAGGAGTTGAAGAGGACGACGAAAAAGCGTTCGAATGGTTCTCGAAAGCGGCAAGTCAGGGCGACGGAGATTCGCAGTACACACTCGGCTACTGCTATGAAGAGGGTATAGGAGTGGAAGTCGATTTGGACGAAGCAAAAGACTGGTACGGACGCGCGGCGGCACAGGGACATTCAAAGGCGAAAAAAGCGTTGAAAAGGTTTAGATAATATAATATGGAAAAGTTCGGCTTGGACGACGGAATAATCAATCTTTTCTATAAATCGAAGGAAACACCCGTTGAAGAAACTGACGAAGCAAAAACCACGGTAAGCGTTGAAAAGCTTTGCGCGCAGGCTGAGGAAAATTACGAAAACGGCAACACAGTACAAGCGATAAAGATGTGGGATACTGCCGCAGAGCTAGGAAGCGCCCACGCGCAGTTTTGTCTTGCGGTGTGTTTTTTTAACGGAATCGGTGTGGATGAAGACGATTACGCCGCGGCGGAATTGTTCGAAAAAGCCGCTGACCAAGGGCACGCCCGTGCACAATTTTATTTGTCAAACTGTTACGACAGGGGTATCGGAGTTGAAGCGGACGTTGCGAAAGCGTTTGATTTGTGCCAGAAAGCCGCCGAGCAGGACGATATTTACGCGCAGGTTAGGCTGGGTATTTATTACAGAGATTATAGGGATTTGGAGTTTGCAGACAATAAAGCGTTTTATTGGTTTTCGCAAGCGGCTAAAACCGATTATCCGCCCGCCGTTTACCGTTTGGGCGAGTGTTACTTTGACGGCGTAGGGCAAGTCGCCGACAAGGAAAAGGCGATTAAGCTTTTCGAATCAGCGGCAGAAAAAGATTATTTTCCTGCGTTTTATAAGCTTGGTGCGTGCTTTGAAAAGGGCGAAGGCGTCAAAAAAAATCTTGAAAAGGCGACGGCATATTACCAGAAAGCCGCAGATGGCGGATACGCACCCGCTAAATATTCGCTTGCGCTGTTTTACGACAACGGAACCGCCGTCGTGCAAAATTACGAAGAAGCCGTTCGTCTTTATAAGGAAGCGGCGGAGGACGGGTTTCCCGCCGCGCAGAACGCGTACGGTTGGTGTTGTCTTGTCGGCAAGACAGTCAAAAAAGATGATTATGAAGCTGTCAGGTGGTTTCAGCGGGCGGCAAAACAGGCGAATATGCGCGCACAGTACAACCTTGCGATTTGTTACGAAGAAGGGCGCGGAGTTATTCGGAATTTAGAAAAAGCGTATCATTGGTATCTTGAAGCGGCAAATCAGGGCGACGACAGGGCGCAGCTTCGCGTCGGTTGGTGTTATCAGGTTGGTAACGGAGTTAAAGCTGACGGTAAGTCGGCGTTCGAGTGGCTTTTAAAGTCTGCATTGCAGGGTAACGCGCAGGCGCAGACAGATTTAGGTTACTGCTACGTTAACGGAATAGGTACGAAAAAGAATAAAACCGAAAGCTTCAACTGGTATTTGAAAGCTGCCGAACAGGGCAACGCAATGGCAATGTTCAATACGGGTTGCAGTTACCGCCATGGCTTAGGCGTTAAAAAGAACGGCGATAAAGCGGTGGAGTGGTTCGAAAAGGCGGTTGCCGCAGGAAGTACAGACGCGCTTTTATGTTTGGGCAATATGTTCGAACGTGGCGACGGAGTTAAAAAAAATTTGGCAAAGGCCTATGAATATTATAAAAAAGCGTTTGACAACGGTGAGGAACTGATTGAATTTGTGTTAAAGAAAAAGAAGTTTTCGAAGTTTATCGCGCAAAAGTAAA